>JAHAEW010000135.1 GCA_018374635.1 Clostridiales bacterium | reverse complement strand
GCCAGCACCCGGTAACCGTCCGCCAGGCCATCCGCCTTCAGAGGTGGGGCATTCTCCAGAAGCGTCATGTACTCCATCACCGTCCCCGCCGCCTCCGTGACCTGGGCCAGGGCGGCCTTTGCCCTGCTGGTGTCCACCCAGGTGGGGTCATACCGGACGGCGCCGCTCTCCGTGACCCGGCACAGGATGCGGCCGTTCCACTCCACCGGGAGCAGGCCGTCCTCCTCCACCGGCCGGGGCAGCAGCTCCCGCCGCCGCAGGGCGTAGGACAGTTCCTCGAAATAGGTTTCTTTGGTCATGTGCATCTTCCTCCTTCAGGCAAAATGCCCTTTTTCGATCATCGCTCCAGTCACTCGCTTGAGTCTCCTATCGTACCATCTTATCCACTTAGCAAATGGGACGAAAAAGTGTGTGCCCTTTTTGGCAGTACGAATAAAGTTGGCGCGCTATGTCATCCTTCTCCGACGCAAATTGAAAATGCCCTTTTTGAACTCCCCGGGCAACAAAAAGCGCCGGCCTGATGGTTGACAAAACCAACAAACCGGCGCGCTGTTTTTTGTATATCATTTTTTCGAATTTTAGCGCCCTATTTGAGAGCAAATAGGGCGCTAAAAGGGAATACAGCGGGGAAACACGGAAAACTCTGGAAAACGACCTCTATAAGGGTGTTTATTCCTCGAAAATATCGTTTTTTGATCTGGTCAATTTTAGGGAAAATAGAAAAGCCACACCCCCTGGTACTCTAAGCTTTCCGCCTAAAATATGCAGATTGGTGTGGCCTTATGCTAAGAGAAAATGATATGAACCCCTGGTTCACGATGTATCCTTATCTAGTGCTGCATAATGCGGGCACCGACCGGGCCTTCTGTTTTTCAATCTGTCTGAATCAGCGGGAGCTCGGTCCACTCGCCGTGTCCCATCAGGTACCTGTCCACTTCCCAGGCGGCTTCGCGGCCCTCCCGAATGGCCCACACCACCAGGGACTGTCCCCGGCGCATGTCCCCGGCGGTGAACACGCCGGGGATGTTGGTGGAATAGCCCCCCTCCGCTGTCTGTACAGTGGAGCAGGGAGTGCGCGTCAGTCCGAAGGCCTCCGGCACATAGTCCTGGGGGCCCAGGAAGCCGACAGCGATAAGCAGCAGTTGGCAGGGCAGCAGTTTCTCCGTTCCTGTCAGAGGCTTGCGGTCCGGCCCCAGCAGGACGGTCTCCACCCCGGTGAGGTGCCCCTCCGCATCCCGAAGCAGGTGTGAGACGGTGGTCTCGTAGATCCTGGGGTCATGACCAAAGATGGCGATGGCCTCCTCTTGGCCGTAGTCTGTTTTACACACCCGCGGCCACTCCGGCCAGGGGTTCTTGGCGGTGCGGGCGCCTGGGGCTTTACGCATTATCTCCAACTGGGTAACGCTTTTACAGCCCTGGCGGATGCAGGTGCCCACGCAGTCGTTGCCCGTGTCGCCGCCCCCTACGATGACCACATCCTTGCCCTGTGCAGAGGGACAGTAAGTCCCATCCAGCAGGGCACGGGTTGCCCCTGTCAGGAAGTCCACTGCAAACCAGACGTCCACTCCCGCCCGACCTGGTACGTCCAGATCTCGGGGCTGGGCCGCGCCGCAGCAGAGAACCACCGCGTCAAACTGTTCTCTCAGCTCCTCCTGACCCACGTCCCGGCCCGCGTCCACACCGGTGCGGAAGGCTATCCCCTCCGCCGCCATCAGATCCAGCCGCCGCTGGACCACCGACTTTTCCAGCTTCATGTTGGGGATGCCGTACATCAGCAGGCCGCCGGGTCGGTCGGCCCGCTCGAACACGGTGACGCTGTGACCTCGGCGGTTAAGCCTTTGAGCGCAGGAGAGCCCGGCGGGGCCGGAGCCCACCACCGCCACGGTCCTACCGGTGCGGGTCTCGGGCGGCCGAGGGGACATGAGTCCCTGCTCCCAGGCCTCCTCGATGATCCCCAGCTCGTTGTCCTTCACCGTCACCGGCTGGCCGTTTAGGCCGCAGGTGCAGGCCGCCTCACACAAGGCGGGGCACACCCGGCCGGTGAACTCTGGGAAGTCGTTGGTTTTCAGTAGCCGCTCCAAAGCGCGGCCAAGCTTTCTGCGGTACACCAGGTCGTTCCACTCGGGCACCAGATTGTGCAGTGGGCAGCCGGAGACCATACCGTTCAACACCGCCCCTGACTGACAGAAGGGCACGCCGCAGGCCATGCACCGGGCCCCCTGCCGTTGCCGCTCCTCCCGGCCCAGCCGGGGATGGAATTCGTTCCAGTACGCCACCCGCTCCAGCGGTGGCTGGCAGGGATTGCCCTGCCGGGCATATTCCAGAAATCCAGTGGGCTTTCCCACGGTCAGTCCCCCTTTCCTCTGGCGTTGACATAGAACGCCTCCGTCTCTGCCTGGACCCGGCCCATACCCTGGGCCTCGTACCAGGCGATGGTACGCAACATCCGGTCGTAGTCGTGGGGCAAAATCTTCTTGAATTTAGGCAACCAGGCTCCGAAATTGGCCAAAATTCGTCCGGCTTTGGGGGAGCCGGTGGCCTCTGCGTGAGCCTGGATCAGGCCTCGCAGCGCTTCTATATCTCCCTCTTCCGTGACCGGGCCCATGGACACCAGTTCCTTGTTCAGCCGCAGGTACAGGTCATGGTCCTCGTCCAGCACATACGCTATCCCACCGCTCATGCCGGCGGCGAAATTGCGGCCCGTGGGGCCCAGGATTACCACCCGGCCCCCGGTCATATACTCGCATCCGTGGTCCCCCACTCCCTCCACCACCGCGTCGGCGCCGGAGTTGCGCACGCAGAACCGCTCCCCGGTCACGCCGTTGAGAAAGGCCTGGCCGGAGGTGGCTCCATAGAGGGCCACGTTGCCCACCAGAATGTTCTCTGCCGGGTCAAAGGGGCTGTCCTTGGGCGGATAGACGATGATCCTCCCTCCGGAGAGGCCCTTGCCCAGGTAGTCGTTGGCGTCCCCCTCCAGCTCCAGGGTGAGGCCGCGGGGCAGGAAGGCGCCGAAGGACTGGCCTCCCCCGCCGGTACACTTTACCACAAAGGTGTCGTCGGGGAGTGCCTCCCCGTGGAGGAGAGTGATATCCGAACCAAGGATAGTCCCCACTGCCCGGTCGGTGGAGGACACCGCCAGTTCCAGCCGCCTATGGTCGCCTTTCTCAAGGGCGACGCCCAGCTTCTGTTCCAGTACCCGCAGATCCACTGTGTCCTCCAGATGGAAGTCATAGGCGTCCGCCGGATCAAAGCGGGTCTTTGGCCAGCCGGCGTAAGCACTGTCCAGAATGGCGGACAAGTCCACCGTGGCCGCCCGCTGGTTGACGGCGGGCTTCCGTACCCGCAGCAGGTCGGTGCGGCCTACCAGCTGGTCCACCGTGCGCACCCCAAGCCGGGCCATATGCTCCCGTAGTTCCCGGGCGACGAAGCGCATGAAGTTGACCACGTACTCCGGCTTGCCTGTGAACCGTTTCCGCAGCTCCGGGTTCTGAGTGGCCACCCCCACGGGGCAGGTGTCCAGGTTACACACCCGCATCATGACGCAGCCAAGAGTGACCAGAGGGGCGGTGGCGAAGCCGAACTCCTCCGCTCCCAGCATACAGGCGATAGCCACGTCCCGGCCGCTCATGAGCTTGCCGTCAGTCTCCAGCACCACATGGGACCGCAGGCCGTTTTGGATCAGGTTCTGGTGGGCCTCCGCCAGACCCAGCTCCCAGGGCAGACCGGCGTTGTGGATGGAGGTACGAGGGGCCGCGCCGGTGCCTCCGTCGTGGCCGGAGATGAGGATCACCTGGGCCCCTGCCTTGGCCACCCCGGCAGCGATGGTACCCACCCCCGCCTCGCTGACCAGCTTCACCGAGATGCGGGCCTGACGGTTGGCGCACTTCAAATCATAGATCAGTTGGGCCAGATCCTCGATGGAGTAGATGTCGTGGTGGGGCGGAGGAGAGATCAGGGTGACGCCGGGGGTGGAGTGGCGGCACCAAGCGATCCATGGGTAGACTTTCCCGGCGGGCAGGTGGCCGCCCTCGCCGGGCTTGGCCCCCTGCCCCATTTTGATCTGGATCTCTCTGGCGCTCACCAGGTAGGCGCTGGTGACCCCGAAGCGGCCGGAGGCCACCTGCTTGATGGCGGAGTACCGCTCCGGATCCCCCAGCCGGTCGTCTTCCTCGCCCCCCTCGCCGGCGTTGGACTTGCCCCCCAGCAGGTTCATGGCTTGGGCCAGGCACTCGTGGGCCTCACGGGAGATGGAGCCGTAGCTCATGGCCCCGGTCTTGAAGCGTTTGACGATAGAATCCTCGCTCTCCACCTCCTCTAAGGGGATGGGCTCGCCCAGATATTTCATCTCCATCAGGCCACGGAGGGTGTGGGGCTTTGTCTCATCGTCCACCAGGGCGGTGTACTGCTTGAAGAGCCCGTAATCCTCCCAGCGGACGGCCTGCTGGAGCAGATGGATGGTCTGTGGATTATAGAGGTGGTCCTCCCCACCGGCTCGGGCCTTGTGCTCCCCCAGGCTCTCCAGTGTCAGGTCAGTCTCCTGTCCCAAGGGGTCGAAGGCGCGGTCGTGGTTCCGCTCCACTGCGGCGGCCATCTCCTCCAGGCCGATGCCCCCCACCCGTGAGACGGTGTTGGTAAAGTACTTGTCGATTACATCCTGCCGTATGCCCACCGCCTCGAAGATCTGGGCAGACTGGTAGGACTGGAGGGTGGAGATGCCCATTTTGGAGGCGATCTTCACCACCCCGTGGAGGACGGCGGC
>JAHAEW010000026.1 GCA_018374635.1 Clostridiales bacterium | reverse complement strand
CTACCGCCGTGCAATAGGCGGAATTTCCATCTATCCGTGTGCTTTGGCTTATACCGCCGCACTTCCGGACGCACTATAGAGTTTGAAAAAACGGCTGTAAACCGTCAGAATCATGACCAGGGCCAGTACCCAGATAAACAGGGAGCCCAGCAGGGTGATGGCCCACAGGGGGATGCTTTGAATCAGCCCCACGCTTTCAATGATGGTCACCATCTCGTCCGGCAGCGTAGTGGCGTTCAACGACGCCAGGCCGGACGAGTCCATGATGGTGGAGACCATGCCCTGGGCAATCCGGAACAGGGCGGTCATGAGCTCCATCCCGTACATCACCGCGGCCTGGGCCAGAATAAAGCGGACAAAGCACTTGAAGGCCATTTCCGGCTTCTTCAGCTCCGTGAAGCTGCCGCAGGTCTTGACCACGCCCATCACAAAAAACAACACCAGGAGGGCGTAGCCGATGGCCTGGAGAGCGCCGTTGATATTGACGATCACATCCCAGACCCCGCCGCCCTTGAACTCCTCCGGTGTGGTGCTGATGAGCTGCCAGATCTCCATGAGCTTGCCGTTCCAGGTCTCCAGGGCGGAATTTAAATTGTCGACGATCCAGTTTCCACTGCCGATTAGAATCACCTCGATTCGCTCTAAATTTTGCTTGATATTTACTCGCAATTTTGCTATACTGTCCATAGAAGGAGGTGGCTGTTATGCCGACCATTCGTCCCATTTCCGATTTGCGTAACAATGCCAACGAGATCTCTGATTTTTGCCGCCAGACCCATGAGCCGGTCTATATCACCCGCAATGGCAGCGGCGATATGGTGGTCCTCAGCATGGAGGAGTATGAGCGGCAGCAGGCGCTCATTGACCTTTACGGAAAGCTGGCTGTGGCGGAACAGGAGATCTCCGCCGGCGCCGAGGGAGAAGATTTCCTTACGGTGGCCCGCCAGCTGAGGGAGCGCGTCCATGGAAAAGTGTAGCGCGACAAAATTTTTGAGAAACTCGGACAGCGAAAATGAGAAAAAATAGCGGATTTCTTAGAAGTAATTCTAAGCCCGCCCGCTTGCGGCGACGGCCCCCAGAATGGGGAGCGGCCCCCGCAGGAGGGCGGGCGTTATAGGGCCCCCGGAGAAGCGGCACACGCCGCCCTCCGGGGCCGTTTTCATTGTGGGTGGCCGGTTACTCGCCCTCGGGCTCCCCGGGCCCGTCCTGGGCTTCCTGGGGGGCTTCCTGGGCCGGTTCCGGCTCCTGGTATTCCTCCCAGCCGTAAACGCCCGGCTCCCAGACGTTGGAGGCTGCGCTGGAGACCCACCTCTTGCCGTTGTGGGTCACCTTCGCCCCCTGGTCGTAGGCGTCATGCGCCCCGATAGGCTGAATCCACTCCGGGAACTCCTCCAGGGGGTTGCCGATGCGCGTCCACATGGAGGGCGTTGCCGAGGGCTTGGTATTCTGGCCAGCGTCCTTGACGTCGTGGATGGAGCGATAGAGCTGGCCCTCGTCCTGGACGATGTCGCCCGCCTTGCCCCGCCAGTTTTCGTCCCACAGGGTAAAGAGGTCAGGGTACTCGGAGATCGTTGTCTCGTCGAGCTGCTGCTCCTGGGCCATCTTGACAAACATGATCTCCGCGACGGCCTGGGCGGAGCTGCTCCGGCGAGCCGCCCGGTTCAATTCCCCGACAGACTTCTTCGGGGTCAGATACTGCATGCCACTCATTCGTAAGCACCTCCAAAGCCAGAAATGGAAACCTCGCCCTCGTAGCCCTCGTTCTTGGTGATGGTGAAGCGGATGTTGACGCCCCACTTGTCCGCCGTCTTGGTCTTGTTGGTGAAGTTATAGACTCGGTTGATCGCCACCATGGGGGTGATGTCCTCCCAGGTGGGCTCGGCGTCGAAGGCGTTGTTACAAGCCTCCACCAGAGCCGTCGCGCCCTCGATATGCCATGTCGGGGTGACCAGCACCTTGGATGCGGCCTCGTCCGTCTCCTCCGGCTCATTGAGCTGGAAACAGATGACGCTCTCCTTCTTGGAGAATGTCCAGACCCGCACCGAGGTGGCGAAGTTGCCGTCCACGGCCTCCACCCGGAGCTGGTGGTTGCCATTGGTAAGCATGAGCCACCTCTCCCGAGTGAGCTCGATGGTCTCCTCTTGCCCCAGGGTAGCCTGATAGCTCCTGATCTGCACGTCGTCCACGAACTCGGTGACGACCACGTTGTCGCCCTCAATGTCGGTGACGGTGTACTTCTCGGCGAAGCTGCCTGTCTTGTGGCCCAGGGCCATATCCTGGCCGGAGATCGCCGGTGCGCTGTTGGTGCGTTTGAAGGTGAGCCTCCGGTAGCTGGTGCCGCCCTTGCCGTCAGTGACCATGATGGTGATGGTGTTGACGGAGTTGAGGTCGAGGGTGTAGAGCTTCTCGGAGGTGATCGCCACGCCAAGGGGCTCGCCCTTGGGGGCGTTGTTGATCGTGCGGATGGTCTCATCGTTGAGCTGCTCCGTCACGGTGAGGGTGTCGCCGTCCGCGTCGTTGACGGTATAATCGTAGGTGAAGCCCAGGTTTTTATCTCCCAGGTTGCCATCGACGCCGCTGATGGTGGGTGCGCTGTTGGTTCTGGTGAACGTCCACGTCCTGGTGGCCGTCCCGCCCTTGCCGTCAGTGACCACGACCTTCACGGTATGCGTCCCAAGGGACAATTCATCGACTGGGACGGAAATGGTATATACAAAATTTCGCGTCGGGCCGAACGACTTCGTCGTTCGGCCATCGATCGACTCCGTCGCCGTTAGCACGTCGCCGGAGTCGGGGTCGTCGACGCTGTACTGTATCGTGAAGTTGGTGTTCTTATCACCCAGATTGCGGTCACTGTCAGAGATCAGAGGGTCAGTGTTCAGGATTTCAAGGACGGGGCGAAAACCGACGTTCACGCCCCGAGACGTGGCAGAGCTGCCGTTCCAGTAGCGGGCCGACACCCAGCCGCGAACCGCACGAGACGACGAATTTCCAGAATATACCTCTTGACACCAAGAATAGCAGCCCATCCAATTCCAGAACTGATTGTGGGCACTCGTCTTGTCGGCGGCGGCGAGGGAGGCGTCCAGGTCGGACGATGTGGGGGCCGGGAGGCCGGTGATAACCTCCTCGCGGGTGATGAACCTGTCCCACTCGTTATTGGTGGGCGAGCCTCCCGCATATGTGTCGTTTCCCCTATAAGTGCTGCCACCCGTCAGAACGCGGCACTTATAGGTCGCCCCGTCGATGGTGACGGTCTTGCCGGTGATGTAGCCCTGTTCGTTCAGATCGTTCCAGGAAACAGAGACCAGGATGTTCCGGTCGCAGATCAGGAGGGTCTTGCTGCCGTCCTTGATCTTGTGCCACTGGAGCTTGTTGGCATCCGCTGCCGGGGTGCTGCCGAGTGTGTAGTTTGCCATGCTCCCGCTCATTTGCGGGATGTCGCCGACGCCGCAGCCGCTATACGGCTCCACGTCAGGACGCCAGGGCTTTGTGGGCCTTTTCAGTATCGTACCGTTGTTGTAAAATCCGCCGAGCTTGACGAGGCCGAGATATTGCGCCATAAGGTAGCTCTCCTTCCACTTTGATGAAGCGGTAGGGCGCGAATATCTTCGCCGCCAGATTGTAGGCACTTGCCCAGCGGGCAAAACCGAGCCAGGAGTTGACTTCTTGCTGTACCTCCTTGCGCGTCTTCTTGCCCTCCCGTAGCTTCGCAATCATAGCCTTGACCCGTCGTTTCTGCTTCCGCTTGGATTGCGTCCGAAGCTCCAGGTGCGTGGCTTTGATTTTGTAGCCGTAGGCGTTCACGCCCTGCCGCAAATAGAATATTTTCGTCTTGCTGTTGAGATCAAGATGCAGCTTGTCTTTGACGAACTGCTTGATCTTCGCAAGCCACTCCCTCGCGGTCTCTTTGTTCGGCGCAATGATGACGGCGTCGTCGGCGTATCGCCTATAGAGCTTTGCCCCGAGGAAGCGGATGCAGAACTGATCGAGCTCATTGAGGGTAATATTTGCGAAGTCCTGGGAGCTGACATTCCCCAGGGGGACGCCCTTTTCTCCTTCAGGGCTGGAGTCGATCACTTTGCAAAGAAGGCGATAAAAGCGGAGGAGGTCTTCGTAACGCTCCGGGTGCTTCTTTCGTAGCTTCTTGAACCGCTTCGCCAGGAGCCTTTTCAAGACTTGGCGGTCGATAGAATAGAAAAACTTTTTCACGTCGATCTTTATGACGGCAGCTTCGTCGCCCCACTTCATCCGGGCGACCCTCATGTCGTGCTGCACATCCAGCGCGGCCCGGATGGGCCCTTTCCCGTAAAGACACGCATAGGAGCGGTCTACAAATACGGGCCGGTAGATGTCCTGCAAGGCTTCATGGACGGTAGTCTGCACGATCTTGTCCCGGAGCTTCGGAATGTGGAGGCTGCGCTCCTTTGGCTCCGTGATCGTCCTGTGACGATAGGAGCCAGGGATATACTCCTTCTTTCGTTGATCTGGGTCTGGCCGCGCTTTGATCGCCGTGAGCTCACGCCATAGTTGGACATTATTCACTTCGGAGAAGAGGTCGTATAAGACCGCCTCCCGAGTGTATT
Source organism: Clostridiales bacterium (assembly GCA_018374635.1). Taxonomy (GTDB): domain Bacteria; phylum Bacillota; class Clostridia; order Oscillospirales; family Oscillospiraceae; genus Pseudoflavonifractor_A. The sequence goes on along the minus strand of JAHAEW010000026.1, from coordinate 34,460 downwards.
TCCGCTGCCCTCGGAGCGCGTTTTTATAGCTGGCCCCGATAGTATCCCACCCAACCATCTCCTCGTATGGTCTGAGCGGCATAATTGGCGGAATTATAGGGTGCTTGACCTTCTGCGCTGTCTTTACTAAAATGGGGAATTTCGTCATTGTGGCATCCTTTCCTTTTGAGAACGGCTTGGCACCTATGACGCGGGTTGTTACCCACATTGTAGACCTCCCCCCACCTTCCCAATACGAGAGGGCCGGGCAGAGCTTGGTCACTGTTTTTACGCCGTCAAAGACAAGGCGAAGGATTACCTCTCCCTTGAAGTATAACAAGGACTCGCCAGTAAAGCCGTAGCCGTACCAGACGAAATAAACCTACAAGGCGGGGCGAAAACCGACGTTCACGTTCCGATTCGTTGCATTGTTGTTGTTCCAGTTGCGGGCCGACACCCAGCCGCGAACCGCACGATTCGACGCCAAACAGAGATAACCCTAAGTAGGTGCTTTTACTTTTTGGCTTGCGGAGCGTTGCCGTTGTTGATGAAATACTTCTGCAAGCCTCCGATGATGCGCCCGATCTCGTTGAGCCTCCCTTGCAATTCAAAGAGCTTCTTCTGCGTGATATACTTCTGGTTCTTCGCTATGCCAAACAGGACGAGGAGCAGGGTCTTTTCTGCGTCCGCCTCGTCCAGCCACTCCAGCCGCTTCTTGACGACGGTGAGGTTGTTCGCCATAACGGTGGCCCGGATGAGCTTATAGCACGACTGCTTAATCTCTTGATTGAGGGAGAACTTTTCCGCGACGGGGAAGTTTTTGAGCAAGGGGTAGACGTCCCTTTCCAGGAAAATCTCAGCCTTCTTCTGCAGGGTAGACGGTTCCGCCATAGCCGACGCACCTCCCTTTCCTGATGCGTTCGAGCTCGGCGATGTCCCCGTAAAACTCGAAGCCGTAGTCAGTGAGCTTGACCGTTGCCGGTTCGCCCGTGATGGAACTGCGGCCCTCTATGGTCAGGCTGGCCTCGCCGGTGAGCTTCAGGCCATCCCTGGTGATGAGGGCCAGCTCGTCCCGGGGACGCCGCTGGCAGCTTTCGCATACCTGGGAGAGCCCACTGAAGAAATTCCCGAGGATGCAGCTCGCTTCTTTACGGGTACAAGCGACCCTATACATAGATTTTCCGCGCCACGGGGTCATAGATGCCGGACGCGATTGCCACGGACGTTACGGAGACAAAATTGATGAGAAAGACATTGTTGACCATGTTATTCAGGGTTGCGTCTTTCAGTACCTTGATCTCACGCTGCGCGTCCGCGATCTGGCTGTCATGCAGGATAATGGTTTCCCGGTTCTGCCAGATACCGTCGTCCATGTGGTTCATGTTCGTCTGGCTTACGGGCGTCCCTTCCTGGATGACCTCCTCGGTGATGATGTCGACCACATGGTCGAGCCATCCGATGCGCTCATAAGACTCCATCGCTGCTTTCTACCTCCATTTCCTTGACGTTATATTTGAAGGCTACATAGAGCCCCTTGCCCGGTGTTTTCGTGAAGACCCGGTCGTCGGCCTTGGCGACGATGTCGCCGTCCTTATCCACCAGCTCCACGTTGGCCACGTCCCCGATGACGGTGTCGTTGAAGTAGATATAGACCCGCACGTCGGAGCCGTTGACCATGGTGCGGAACGGGGGGACGGTTTTCGGCTCTCCGTTCAGGGTATAGTTGGCGTGGTCGATGGAGTCGACAAAACGCCGCCCGATCTTCTGGATGCCGAGGTCAGTGAGTGTTTTTTCCATTTAGCGTCCGCCTCCTCTGGAATGTGTTGTAGTTGAGCAGCGGGCCGATCTGGAGCACCTCAAGTATTCCTTGACGCCCTGCTGCGCCTTGGAGCCCGTCGTGAGCCCGGAGGCCAGCCCCTTGTAGATGGTGTTCTCCCCGAAGCAGTAGCACTGCGGAGAGGCCGCAAAGGTGCCGATCTGCGGGAAGGTGACGTCGCTGGACTCTGCCCGGCCCTGGGGGTTGATGGTCGAGGCGATGATGCTGCCCACGCCGCCGTTAATGTCAGTGGTGGGGGAGCAACGGGTCAGCTCAGCGCACCTGAGATATACCTTGATGCCGCGCTGCTCCTGGGATGCCGCTGCAAGGATAGAGCCCAGCCCAGCATATAGGGTATATTCGCCGTAATGATAGAACTCCTCCGAGGCCGCGATGGTACCGGCTCTCGGGATATTGACGTCGCCGGACTCCGCCCGGTCGCCGATCACGATGTCCGACTTCAGGAGATAGCCGATGCTGGCCACATGGGGCCACACGCCGCAGACGAGCTGGTTGCAGCGGGGATAGTCGGAAACGCCCCGCTCCAGCCGGGAGAGCAGCAGGATGGTGTTGCCGCTTTCCGTCCCATAGAACGGTCTGCTGCTGCCCTCCTTGACCTTGCGAACCTCAGCGTCAATGACGGCGAGGTTGTTGACGCCGCTCTGCTTGCTGCCCTTCAGAAAGATGATAAACTCCGCCCAGTGCTCCGGGTCTTGTTCATAGACCGGCTCAATGTGGCTCTGCTCATAGCCCAGAGCTGCGAGGACGTAAAGGATGCCCTGGCGGGTACCGCTCCATCGAGAAATAATACCCTTCATGGAGAGCCGGGTGCGGTACGCCTCTGCATCCTCCCCCTCCAGCCTGGGCATATCGCGGTCTTGGCCGTGGACAGGGAGCATGACCTCCGACGCGCTGGCGACGTTGGCCTCGTCCCTGACCCGGAGGATCGCCGTCTTCAGATCATCGAACTCCCGCCCGATGACCCGGAAGAAGATAGCGAACTGGTTGACTGCCCGGCGTCCTTTTTTCAGCGGAGCAAACAGAAGGTCGAACATATAGTCGCCGAAGGTGTCAAACCGTTTCATCCGGTCACTCCCTTCTGACCGTCACGGAAACGGCCCCCAGGATGATGACCTTGTCCTTGTCCAGCTTGACGTCCTGCTCCGGGGCCGCGATTCTGACGTTGGTAATGTCGCGGTAGCCACTGCGGATTGCGTGGTTGACGTCTGAGAGGGTAAGCTCGTAGAGCTTGCGGCCCTTGCGGACGGCCAGGAGCTCCGCGAGGATGGAGTGGACGCGGCCCTTGATTTCCTCGTCAGTCGCCGCGTCAGCGGTGGTGACGGTGACGCTGATGTCCTGGGCCACGGTGATGGATGACTTCACCAGGATATTATCATACGGCCCGGCGATCTTGTCAACAGCTTCCCGGACAAGTTTCAGCAAACCTTCCGTCGCCTCGCCCGCCGTCCCCGTGACGATGACGTCCACGGTACCCTGGCCCCGGGGGTGGTCGCAGTCCGCCTGGGCGAACAGGACGCCGGGGACGCCCTCCGCTGTGTTGATAAATGCGTCCTCGATCGCCCGCTGCGCCAGCTCCGACCAGGAGCGGAGTGTGCGCGTCCTTGCGCTCTCGTCGTCCTCGGTATCGCTGCCTTCCCGGGTTATCCAGTCCTCGCCGTTGCTGATCTCCACCTCGCCGATATAGGTGAGGGAGGTGGTGATCTGGCCCTGGGGGACATTGTAGCGGGTGCCCTCGATCTCGGCCTCCACCAGTACGTCAACCGTCCGGGCCCCTTTCTGGAGGACGGCGGGCTCCAGGGAAAAGAAGCGCAGCTCCTCGCCGTTAATGTCCAGGGCGGTCTTAAATACCTGACCCTTGGCGATCTTGACCGCCTCGCCCTCCATATCCAGGCGGGTGACGGTTACAAGGCCCTGGGCCTTCTGCGCCCGCTTGCGCTTCTTGGAGTAGTCCGCCATCTTCAGGTCAAGCCATATCCCGGTGGCGTGGGAAACGAACATATTATTTAAAACCAGCCGGAGCAGCTCAATGACCTCGATCTTGATACGGAGCGCGATCATGAGCATGGTGTGAAAGACGCCGCCTGAGTGAAAGTTGGTGATGACGAAGCCTTCGTTCTTCAGCTCCTCCACCTTAGCGTCCCGCAGTTCCTCCAGGCTGGGAACCGGGAGAACAGCGTCAAGGGTCTTCTTGTCGATCATTCTGCGATCACCTCCACGCTGACCGCGTCGATAACGATATTGAGCGTTCTGGCTTCATCCTCTCCCGCGAAGCGGAAGGTGCAGCGGAGCCGGGCGGTATCGTCGGCGCGGGTGATTGTTATGCCGATAGTTTCCGGGAGAATGACCTCCCGCCTCTGCAGCTTGCTTTTGACGCGCTGCGTCATTTCCAGGCGGGTGAGCTCAGTGTCCTCTGACTGTATGAAGTCATAGAGACCCCAGCCGAACTCGGCGTCGTAGAACAGATCGCCCGGCTGCGTGAGGGCCTCCAGGACGATATTCTGATAGAGGCAGTCCAGCCCGGAGCACAGGGGGGCGTCCCCGTCCGCCGCCTGGGTGAGCTGCCAGGAGTCGTCCAGGCGGATGTCGGTATCTTTCAAGCCCGTCACAACCGCACCTCCCCGATAATCGCCGGGGCCAGCTCGCCATAGGGCAGCGCAATCGCCACCATCGCCCCCTGCTGGAACTGCTTCTTAGACTTGATCTGGGGGAGGGCCGGGAACGCCTTGTCAGGGCTCCCGAAGCGGTCGAGGACAGTGAGCTTGTACTCATACCAATGGGCCACGATATGGCCCCGGAAGCTGCCCCCGGTGTCATCGTTGAAGATGACCAGCTCCTTGATCTCGTAGGTGTCGAGCTTCTTTACCGAGTCCACCTTTGCGAAAACGACGGTGGGGAGCTTCAGATGCGGATAGTCCACGGCGATGGATTTCTTGACGATTGACTTGACCATTTCCTCAAGCATTGACGCGCCCCTCCTTTCTGCGGTTAGAAGTAGATATAGGTGCGGATGAAGCCGGAGTCGTTGGTGGTGGACACCACCTTCAGCACTTCCCGCTCCCCGCTGATCTGGGGGTGGATAAGGTTGATTTTATGGGAGTGTTTGACGAAGGGCGCGGAGACTGTCTCCAGCTCCCACACGCCGCCCGCCCGGGTCAGGTTGATAATATTGACCCCATGCTCGAAGGTGTAGACCTTGCTCTGCTCCGGCTTCTCGTCCCAGTAGAACGTGCCGCCAGAGAAGAAAAAGGGCACCTTGAGCCCCCAGGCCGCATTGACGGTGTTGATCGCCTGGACGACGCTCTGCTCCCGGATGGGGAGCATCTTCCGCTTCGGGTACCCCTTCGAGGCGAGCTTCATCTTGGAGAGCCCAGCCTTAGAGAGGAAGAAGGAGATCATCTCCTGGGGCGTAGTGTTCAGGAAGGTGTCGTTGATGATGGTCTCCTCCAGGAGCAGCATCTCGTCCTTCAGGTTGACCTCGTTGATGTAGGCCCCGCCGTCGTACTCCTTGGCGACAAAGCCGGAGAAAACCTCATCCAGAGAACCGTTGTAGCCCATCTGGATGGAGCCGGGGGCCTTGCGCGGAAGGGCGACCTTCGGACGGAACTGCTCCGTGAAGCGGATTTTTGCCCAGTCAAAATAGGATGACTTGGCGGAGTATATTTCGACCTCGATGCCCTTGTCGAAAGAGTAGCCTCCGGCTTGGGCCGCGATCTGCGGATAATAGAGCTCTGTTGTTTCCACGGTGCGCCTCCTCAATATGGCATTTGCGACATAACCTTGTTTAAGGCGGCGGTCGCCGCGCCGGTGACCATGTCACTGGCGGGCGACTTGCCCCGCTTGGTTCCCAGGTATTGCTGATAGTCCGGGTTAAGGTTGCTCGCTGCCGCTGTCGCAGCCTTGGCTTTGCTGCTGGCGGACGAGCCCCCAGAACCACTCGAGCTGCTGGTTGCTGTAATGGTCTGGGGAATGTATTCCCACAGCTCCAGGCTTGCCGTAAGCTGCGACTTCTTGTTCTCCCCCTTATGGGTGAGCTTCTTGAAGATGACCTTCTCAATGCCGTGGGCTGCTGTGTCCTCGCTGACGATGGGAATGGGCTGCGGGACATTCTGACCCGGCTTTCGGAATATCTCACGCAGGACGGCGTACCGCTCGTATTTGGTCTGGCTCTCGGTGTCGTCGATGATGAGCTCGATGATAACCTTGGCGTCCTCATAGCCGGTGGCCTGTTTGGGCTTGGTCGCGCTGCCTTCAACCTCCTGCTCGTCTACCTTTGCCGTCTCCGTGACCTCAATGCTTTTGATAAGGCCAGGGAGGACGACCCCGTTGAGCTTGATACGTTCGTCTTCAATGAAGATCATGGTCGTCCCCCCTTTCCTTATGCCGGGCTCGGTACGGCGTCCGGGTCGTCGTCGCCGTTGCCGTTGCTGTAGTCCTCGACTTCCTTCAGCAGCGAGAGCAGCGTCTGCAAGTCCTTAATCTTCTTCAGATCGACCTGCATGATGAGCTTTTGAATGATGACCTGCTTGCCGCCGCTGCTGGAGCCATCGCCTTCGGCGGTGTCGGTGTCCTCGCTGCTGCGGTCGCCGCCGATGTTGACCTTGGCGACCGGCTCGCGCTGCAAGGCCACCTTTGCTTTCTGGAGCCCCTGCTCCATTGCGTCAGCGGGGGCGTCCTGGGCCAAGGTCAGCCCGTGGGCGTAGGTGGTCATGGTACGCTGGCCCGATAGGGTCAGGGTGGAGAGCGGGCCCTCCTTCGCGTCGGAGAACGGGAGGAGGTTGCGGATTTTCTGGAGCCCGCCCTTGACCGCGTCCACTGCGCCGGAGAAGGCTGAACGGATACCGTTGGCGAAAGTGCTGACGATCTTCTTGCCGGAGTCGAAGAACCACGTCACGGCCCCCGTGACCGTGTTCTTGATATTGCCCAGGCCGGTCATAAAGGCCGACCCAGCCTCGGTGAATTTCTGGCCGATGCCCTGAACGATGCCGCTCATGGTGGACGTGAACTTGCCGCCGATCTCGGAGAGCTTTCCTCCGGTGAGATTGTCCAGGAAGGTGAAGCCCGCCGTGTAGCAGCCCTTGACGCCCTCCATCGCGGCGGCGGCAATGCCTTGGACTCCGCCACCATGCTGCTCGTAGGCCGTCCGCATATTCCCCAGCTTTTCGCTGACCGTGGCTCCTGCCGCGTCCAGGATACTGCCGACTGTACCGGTGATGGGGGATAATTTCTCAGAAAACTTGTCCTTGATTGCGGTCAATTTGCCGCCTGTGAGGTTGTCCAGGAAATTGTAACCCGCGCCGAAGACGCCCTTGACCCCCTCGACCGTGGCCGCTGCCGCGCCTCGGATGCCGCCGCCGTTCTCCTCGTAGGCGGCTTTCAGGCCGTCCAGCTTCCCCCCGGTCAGGCTGTTCAGGGTGTTGAATCCAGCCTCGGTGATGCCCCGGACGCCCTCCATAGTAGCCGCTGCCACGCCCCGGATGCCGCCGCCGTTCTCCTCGTAGACGGCCTTCAGCTCACCCAGCCGCTGCGCTGCCGCGTCCTTCAGCCCGGAGAGCTTGCCCCCGGTGAGATTGTCCAAGAAGGTGTACCCGGCTGTGTAGACGCCCTTGACGCCCTCGATCGCAGCCGCTGCCGCGCCTCGGATACCGCCGCCGTGTTCCTCGTAGGCCCGCTTCATGTTGTCCAGCTTCTCCTGGACGGTGGCTTTCGCCGCCCCCAGGACGCGCCCGATCACGCCGCCGATCGCGCCGAAGATATTCCTGGCGACCTCCAGGGCTGCGCCCAGCTTCTCCTTGAAGAAGCCCAGGATTGCATTGACGCCGTTGCGGAACCACTCGCACTTGTTGTAGAGCAGCACAAGGGCCGCTATGAGGGCCACGATGCCTATGACTATCCAGGTCACAGGGTTGGCGAGCAGGGCCGCTGTAAAGCTCCACACGGAGCCTATAAGCGGTGCCAGTGCGCCCTTCGCCAATAGGAACCCCGCCTTGAGTATCTTGAAGGCGGAGACCGCCTTGGTAATGACGAGGCCGACGCCGCCGACGACCGCGATCACGGTGCCCGCCACGGTGAGGAAGCCGCCGATCGCCAGCACGATGAGCATGATGATCTTGACGAGCTCCTTGTTCTCCTCTATCCAGGAGGCGACCTTGGTGAGTACTTGCTCCCCCTTCCCCATGAGGTCGTTGACCGTGGGGAGGAGGCTGTTGCCTATGGACTCCGTCACGTTGTGGATGCGCTGCTGCAAGCGAGCGAACCGCTCCGGTTCGGTCTCCTGGATAGCAGACGCCATATCCTGGGCGACTCCGGTGCCCTGCCCCATCGCGTCGTAGAGGTTGAGGATATTATCCTGCAAGTCCCCGGTCTTGGAATACAACAGGTCGATGAGGGCGACGGCTTCGGTGTCCCCGAAAGCCTTTTGCAGCTCCATCTTTTCAGCGGCGTCCATTGTCTCGCCGAACTTGCCCCGAAGCTGTTCGAGGATTTCAGGCATAGACAGGAGCTGATTGTTGGCGTCAAGGAAGGAGAGGCCCAATGCCTCGCCGCCTTTCGCCGCCGAGCGGAGGAAGGCTTTGTACTTTGTACCGGCTTCCGCCCCTCCCATGGTGGCTTGCAGCATACCGAGGATTGCAAGCTGTTCCTCCAGAGGGACGTTGGCGGTGGTGGCCGACGCGCCTAGGCTCTGGATGCCTTGGGCCATGCCGGTGCCGGACGTCTTGAACGCCCGGACGCTTTCCGCTATTCCAGCCGAGAACATTTCCCCGAACTGGATGTCGGTGAGATCGTCGTAGTAGCCCTTATAGATGCCGTAGCCGGTGGCGAACAGGGAGGTCATTTCCGAGGCCGTCGACTTGGTGGCTTTGGCGGTCAGGGCTGCGAGAGCGGTAAACTCGGCGACACCCTCGTCCGACAGGGATGAGATGCCGCTCTTGATGTCATAGGCTGCGCTGATGAAGTCGGCCTTTGTGGTGCCGCTCCACTGGTCGGAGAAGTTTCGGGCCGCGCTCTCCAGCGCGTCCAGGTCTTCCACGCCCAGGGAGGCCAGCTCGCCCAGGGCCCGGCGTGTTTCAAACGTGGCCTCTACGGGCGCGAGCACTGCGCTGGTGATCTGGGAGCCAGCTCCCTGCATCGCGGTGCCTGCCTTGACGAACCCGCCGAAGGTCTGCCCCAGTGCGTCCAGCTTGGACACGTCCGCCCCCACGCGGGAGGCGATGCCAGCCAACGGGCCGGAGAGGTGGTCGACCATGTTCATGACAAGCGACAATTTGAAGATGGATTCTAAGCTCACACTGCTCTCACCTCCATTTACGCTGAGAACACTTCGCTGATCGCTTTGGCGAGGATGTCCTTCTCCATCTCCTGGACGACGCGGGCCTTTGCCACATAGTCCAGAAATTCGCCGATGTCGCTGATCGCTTCAGGGTCAAATTGCTCTAAGAGAGGCGGGGGAAGGAAGCGGTATATCTCCAGGAGCCCTGTCTCTATAGCGTTCTCCCTAACTCCCGCGACCTTCTCCCTTAGAGTTTCTTCAAATTTACTGTGTTGGTCAGGCCCAGGATGTCCGTGAGCTTGCCGCCGATCGCAATGGCCACGCCGGGATAGGTCTCGGCGTCGGCGGTGAGCCGGGCCTCGTCCTCCTCCACCACGGCGTCCAGCATAAACCGCTTGCTGGCCTTGGACGCGCCGATCTGAGCCAGCGTCTTGACGTAGCGGTCATAGCTGGCCACGCTGGGCCGCTTGAAGCGGTAGACCAGCTCGACCTCGTTCTCGTCGTCCTCGGAGACCGTCACGCCGATGCGGTAAACCTTGCCGTACTTCGCCTTCAGCTCCTCGTCGCTGGCCAGCTTGGGCGCAGCGGAGGAAATGGGGTTATCTTTCATGTTTTCCATGGGGGTGTCCTCCATTTCTCAATTATTCTGGGAATAACGCTCAGGCGGGCTCCAGGCCGTCCGTGACGATGCCGCCGACGATCATCATGTCGATGTCCACGGTCAGGCCCTTGTCGCCCTGGGCGGCTTTGTGGCTTCGCTTGGTGAGCTTGACGGTCTTCAGCTCGTCCATGTGGGTCTTCTCCCCCTCGTTGGCGTAGGAAACGACGATGGAGGGGATGGTCAGTTTGTAAAAGGGGATGCCCTGGGACTTACACCATTTCAGGAACTCCTCGTAGTCGTCCCGGAGCAAGGAGATTTTCCCGGAGGACTTATAGTTTCCGGTGCCATAGCCGCGAGGCCTGTGGCCGTATCCGTAGGATTCCTCCATCTCCATCTCGTCGTCGTAGCTGATCTCCTGCACAACGAGAGCCAGACCGGGGAACTTGACGTCGACGTCGCCCCAGTCGTAGGCTTTGCCGTTTACTTTGAGGCTCATAGTCTCTTATCCTCCCTTCTGTCACGCAGTGATCGGGGCGCGGCCCAGGTCGATCTCCACCTCGCGGATGTAGCCCCTGGAGAGGTAGCGGATTTTGACCCGCATGGTCTCGTCCTCCAGGAACGTCTCCTCGTGCCCCTCCTTGACGATGATCTCATAGGAGCTGATCTCCTTGTTCTTCACCATGCGGTCGAGAGGGGTGGCGATGAACTTCGCCCGGGCCTCCAGCTCGCCCTGGATGTCCGTCAGATCAATGTCGTCATTTTTGAACAACAGAGCCTTCTTCCGGGTCTCCCGGACGATCTTGTTCCTGACGCGCACGTCCTCGGCGTAGCGGTAGTCGCTCCCGTCCGGGCACATCATCTTGGTGTGGTAGACGTAGAGATCGTCCAGGCCGTCGTACTCCCGGAAGGTCAGGTACCCGGCCACGTCCAGGAACTCGATGATGGTATTATCGTAGCCAGCCGGGATAAGCTCCAGGAGCTGCGTCTCCGGGAAGCCGTAGCCCGCCTCGGGCTGGGTCTTGCCGATGGAGACCTGGACGGGGGCCTTGGCGTAGCGGCCCGACACCAGCCCGGCGAGGTTGACATTCTGGGTGGTGCCGTCCAGCCGGACGAGCTTGCCCCAGGCCGCGCAGACCTGGATGTCGGTGTTCTTGATCTTCTTCCGGTTCGCCTCCATCTGGAACGCCCAGTCGTGGAGGTCGCCGTCCACGTCCGCCTGGGGGAACGCCGCCTCCAGCAGAATAAAGGCGGGCTTGTGGTAGATGTTCATGAGCTCCTTCTGAGCTTCGCTCATAGCTTGCCAGAGGGGGAGGGTGCTCTCCCCAACAATGTGGATGAACTCAAACTCCTGCGTGAACTCCTTCAGCCTGTCTACTGCTGCCAGTACGTCGCCGTTGGTCATAGCCGGGGCCGTGGAGCTGAAGGTGAAGGTGTCGCCCACCAGGAAGGAGCTGGGCTTCTGGTCGACCTCCGCTGCCTCGGCGAACTGGACGGTCAGGCCCGTCCCCTCCAGGGCGTAGGAGCCGGTCACAGGGACGGTGATCTCGTCGGTGAAGCTGTGGCCTCCATTGATGGAGGCTTTGAAGGCTGCGGTGTTCAGCCCGCCCTGGGCGGTGATCTGGATAACCACCTGGAAGGCGTTGGTGGGGGAGCCGTCCACGGTCAAGCTGCCGCCGCCATCCCCCTCCTGCACCACAGGGGCCAGGGTGCCCGCCGTTGTCGCGGCAACCGGGAGGCAGAAGATGCGGGCTGCGCCGCCCTGAACGGCGTCCATGGTGGCGTCGGCCAGCGGGGACAGGCCCAGCCGGCCTCTGATCTTGGCGGCATCCATGTCACCGGTGACGATGATCGGCGTGTCGGACACCACGGGCGAGGCCCCGATCTTGACGCTCAGCCCGTCGCCGGTGGCGGTCGCAAAGCCGAGCAGACCGTCAGAAATGATTGTCTTAACGTCTCTAAGCATTGCTTCTTAGCCTCGCTTTCCTTGGGGTGCGCCCATGGGGGCCCCGGTAAAATCGGCGACCGCCTGGAGGAACGCCTCCTCAGTCATAGCCCTGCCGGGCTTCCAGTCATTTGCGGCACATACGCCAGCGAAGATGGGCCGCGTAACCTTGTGCTTCTCCCGGAGCGTATCAATCGACAGCAGCTCCTGGGGCTGCGCCGCTGCGGGCGCAGCTTCCGGCTTGCTTCTACTCGCCATCTGTATTCTCCTTTCCGTTTATTTTCTCGATCTCGACCACCTCGACGTGGGTCAGCGGCCCGAAGTCCGTGTCCTTGTAGACGCCGCCGTTGAAGGTGACCGTCACGCGGACGGCGACCTGGGCCTTGAGCAGCGCGTCCTCGGTATCGACCCACTCCACGCCCTCTATCTCCAGCGGGACGAAATTCCCGTCGACCGTGATGCCACGGTCAAGCAGCGAGACGAACTTCTCCAGCATGGTCTCCACGGTGTCGTCTGTGTAGTCGCCTATGAGTACAACGAAGGTGACAGCCCGGTCAAAAACCTTGCGCCGTTTGTGTTTCGCTCCCTCTTCATCCCTAAATCGCTTTTTGGAGCCGTTTCGGGCGTAGGCTTCCCGCTCAAACAAAACTGCACCGACGTGGGACTCCTGGCTTTTCTGGAGGGCTTTCAGGGCCGTGTACGGCCTCGACTTGAGACCCGACTCCGTGAGCTTCTCCAGGAGGTATTGCTTGCTTTGCCCGTAGAGCATGGGTCAGCCCTCCCTTCCGATGAAGTCCTCCACGGTGGCCTTCATTTCCTGCATATCTTCGTCCGACAGGCCCAGGAAGGGCCGGGCCGGGATTTTGACGCGCACCTGTTTCTTGGAGACCCACTTGCCGTTGTACTGGAACCGCATCACTTTCTTCCTGCGGGCCCGGATGGTGCGCCCTGGCTCGCCGAACTGATGGGTCGCTGCGTGTTTGGCATTGGTGCCGACCGCAAAGCCGGAGGCGTCCGACCTCGCGTGGATGGAGTTGCGGAGCTGGGCGGTCTTGACCAGGGTCTTCCCGCCCTCCAGGATTGCCCGCTTGGAGCTCTTCCACCTCCGCCCGTCCGGGCCCTTGCCCTGCCGGAAGCGTTCAAGCGTCGACTCCCGAACACCCTGGGCGAGCGCGGCGTTGATACTGCGGCGGTCGATCTCGGAGAAGCTCCGTATCCTGCGGAGCATAGCCCGGGTGTCCCCCTCCAGGCGGATGTCGTACATAGCTCACATCCCCCTCATCTGTCCCCGGCTGAACAGCCGGGGGTTTGACCGGACAGTGAAGCCGATCGCGGCTGCGCTGGCGGGATCTCCGTCAGCATCGGCCCCGATGGAGACCTTGCCCTCCGCCACCAGCGTGAGGAACTTGACCGCCGCGTTGTAGCGGTTGAGGTAAGTCTTCTGATCTGTCCCCTCGTCGATGCCGATGCGGGAGAACAGGTTATAGACCGCGATGTCTTTAGAAAATTTGTTGATGACCTTGGGGACAGGAGCGAGGGGGACGGCGTACCTCTTGGCGAGGTAGCCGTCAATCTCGCCGTCCGCGTCGGCGATCGCCGCGTCAATGATGGGGGCGACCAGCTCCTCCCGCTTCGCGGGCTCCTCGATAAAGGTGTCTCCGATGATCGCGTTGAGGGCGTCGTCCTTAATCATCTCCCGAACTTCCGCCCTGGTGCTGTAGCTCATGCCGCCCCCCCTTCCGTCAGCCAGCAGCCCCGGTGCCGTCAGAGCCGAAGGCCATCTGCCAGAAGCCGAAGCCCGCATTGCCCCGGCTGTCCGCGCCGTAAAGGAATTGCTTCTTCATGAACACGTTCTCGTCGGTCTCCTGGGTCTTGGAGACGAACTTGGCCTTTTTCCGCTGCTGGTAGATCAGCGGCTTCACGGGCCGGTTGGTGCAGAGCAGGAACCAGGAGGAGTCGTGACCGGCGAGCTGGGGGACGACCACGGGCTTCGCGGTGCCCTGCATGGTGTTCTTGGTGCCGTTCACGAAGTCGGCGACCAGAATGTCCCGGGCCTCCTTCTCCAGAGCGGGCGGGACGATCAGCTTATCCGGGACAAGGTTCAGGGCCCGGCCCTTGCTGTTGGTGAGGGACATGATTGCGGTGCGGGCCGCAATATAGGCGTCCATACTCAGCTTGGCGTGGCTCATGTTGGAGACGGTCTTCTCACCGATTTTGTGGGCGGCGGAGAAGAACGGCTGGTCATCGAAGCACTTCGTTGTGAAGCCGTCGGCCAGCAGCTTGAAGATCAGCTCATCCGGGTGCGTCGCCGCCGACTGCGCCAGCATTTCAATCCGCACATTGTAGATGCCCAGCTTATCGTCCTCGATCGCGTTGCGGTCGACGCCCACGGTCAGCTCGAAGTCCTTGTTCTTGATGGTGTAGTCACTGGCGGTGAGGTTCTGCACCTCCCGGTCGCCAATCCACTCCCTCATGCCGGGGATGTCGCCCAGCCAGGCGTAGGTCTCCGAGTCGGTGGTGGAGGGGATGACGGAGGCGATCTCGGTGTACATCGGCTGCACTTCCGTCAGGGCCTTGTTGAAGATGGTATTAAACGCGACGTAGATGCCGCGCAGGGTCTGGGGGTTGATAACCATAGCGCATTATCCTCCTTCTGTTCGTTAGGTGCTGGCGGCGGGCGCGGTCAGGCCGTTGCCGATCTCCACAGCGACGCCATTGTCGTCGACCCGGATGACCAGCCCGGCGACCGAGGCTCCGGTGGCCAGGGCGGTCACGGTCTGGTCGTCCTGGATGTAGCAGGGCTTGAGAACGTGGCCCGCGCCGACCTTGTTGGCGGCGGTGCTGGTGTTGGCGTAGACGAACACGCCCCGGGTGACCCGGATGACCAGCTCGCCATCGCCGCCCGTGTTCTCCACGGTTTCCTCGGCCCGGCCCGCTGCCGTCAGGCCCGCCGCCTTCTTCCCGGGGATAGCGTAGCCGTCCGCGTCCAGGACGACCAGGGCCCCCTGGTAGATGGTGGTCTTAGCCTTTACCGGCAGGACGAGCTGCTTGCCGCCGTTCATGATCTCGGTGGTATCTCTCGCGTTAGTCAAAGCTCCCATAATGGCTTACTCCTCCTTCCCGTATTTCTCCAGGTCTTCCTGGCTGACGCCCAGCTGCTTGCAAACCAACGTGGTCGCCTCGTCCGGCTTGTCGGATTTGAGGGCCACGGTGCCGCCCAGGTCGATCTCGCCCATGGGAACGACCTGGGGGGCCTTCTCCACAAACGCGCCGAAGCCCTTGGGGTCGGCCAGAGCGTAGCTCCGGGCCCAGTCCTTCTGCGCCGGGGTGATCTTGCCCGCTTTCAGGGCCAGGGTGACGGCCTCGTCCGCGTCCCGCTGGGCGTTCTGCTGCTTCAGGGCCTTCAGTTCCTCCAGCACGTTGACGCCGTCGATGGTGCCGCCCTTGAGCTCCATGATCTTCGCGGTCACATCCTCGGCGGGGGCCCCGGCCTTCAGGCCCAGCAGTTCGCAGACCGCTTTGTTGGCGACGGTGGCCTCGTCCCCGGGCTGCTTGCCTTCCTTGAGGCTCTTGTTCTCGGCGACCATCGCCTGGAGAGCCTCCATGATCTGCTCCTCGGTGGCGTCCGGGCCAAGGCCCAGTGCCGCCGCCAGCTTCTGCATATCCATGTTCTCGTGTCCTCCTTCAAAATTATCTGAGTTGACGATCGGGGTCATGTTCTCGATCGCAGGGGTATTGGTCAGGGCCAGGGAGTGCAGCCCTATGGCCTTGTTGTCCGTCTTGCGGACATTGACCACGGGGGAGAGGTAGCGGTATTCCTTATTCTTCAGATACTCCGCTCCCCGGGGTGTCCACTCAACAACGGCCACGATGTTCCCGTCCTCCAGCTTCAGCTCCTTCACCCAGCCAGCGGCGGGGGCCTCGACCCCCTTGAGGGTCTGGTGCTCATAGTCCACCACCAGATCGACGCCGCGTTGGGCGATCTGTGCCTTCATCGCCTGGAAGCTGCCCTCGTCCACATCAAACTCGCCCTTGGAGCTGACGACGTGGCCCAGGGGGAGGACGGTGATGGTCTCCGGGGCTCCCGTGAGCTCCACGCCGCCGCCCTTCAGAATAAAAAAGTCCTTCATTTTCCGGTGTCCTCCTTCATGCTTGCGCCGCGCCCCGTTATAACGCCGTTAGTACGCCCCACAACGGCCCCCGGGGCCCTGCCCCGTAACTTTACCCTCCCCGGCGTTGGCGTCGCTGTGTGGGCCCCTGTGCGCCTATTTTGGGGCTCCCTCCTTTTGCCGGGCTTGGTAGGCTTTCACCAGCACCTCCGGGTAGTCCTTCAGGTCGGGCTCGAAGCGTACCTTTGCCGGGTTGGTGCCGAAGTGCGGGTCGGGCGCGACTGCCGGGAACGAGGTCTCCACAGTCAGCCCCCGCTGCTCCACCTGACGCTTGGAGAGCGTCTTCACGGTGCAGCGGCACTTGAAGCCATTAGGGGGGAACCAGGTATTCCAGACGGGGGAGTCTGCCGGGAAAACGCGCCCATCCATTTCCAGGTGGCTGGGGCGGGTGTGAGAGTCGTTGACCGCGTCGTACTGCCAGAAGGGACGCAGCTCCATGACGGCGGGGTCGGTCATTTGCTGGTAATGGCCCACATTGTAGGCCGTCTGGATATTGGTGCGGAAAATCAGGTCGGCCTGCTCCGGGTTGAGCCCCTCATAGCCCTCCGACTCCAGGAAGTCGTTCATGTTGGCCTGGAACTCCTGGAGGGTGCTGCCCTCCTCCAGCGCAGAGAGCAGCTCGTCGTAGAACTTCTTGAGGATTTGGGCCTTGGTGTAGCCGCTGACGGTGAAGGCCAGGGCCCGGTACTCCTCGGCGATCTGGTAAAAGGTCTCCGCCGTGACCGGGACGCGCTCCTTGAAGTAGTCCACGGCCTCCTGGAAGGTCATGTCCTCCCGGCTAAAGATCGTGTCAATGCCGTCCATCTTCCAGGGCCCTCCCCTCCAGGTTGGCGTACACCATAACCTTCTGGAGCAGCTCCTCCGCCTGGGTGACGTCCATCGCCTTATAGAGCTCGGCGACGGTCTTCTCGTCCTCCATCATGTCCCGGAGCTCCTCCAGGCTCCCCGCATTCTCAATTATTTTGAGAATTGGGGCGAAGGCTTTCTTGAAGCTGCCAGCTCCGCGCCTGACGGCGGCGTCGGCCAGCCGGTCGATATGCGCCTGGGTGCCGGGCCCTGCGTCGGCCCCGGCCTTCAACGCAATGGTCGGCGCGGGCGGTTCCTGTTTGAACGGGAGGACGCCCGGCCCCGCTGCTGCCCGGGGGGTGGCGACCTCCTCGTCGGCCTCCGGCTCCGGGATGCTGAACTTCTTGTAGATGTAGCTGGTGGGTACCCGCAGCCCGATCTTCCCGATAAGCACGTCCAGGATGTTGGCGGTCTGTTCCAGGTCTTCCCCTTCCTCGCAGTCAAACTGTATCTTGGGGATGCGCTTGTCCTCACCGAAGTTGAAGATGCACAGGGGCCGGATGAGGTCACGCCGGAGGGTGGAGGCCAGGGCCTTGCAGTCGGCCACGGTCAGATCGTGCCGGACGTCGTTGTGGGTCTTGCTCTGGGCGTAGCTGCCGCCGCCCGAGTCCGAGGTCAGGGTCTGGCCCAGGATCGCCTTGCTGATCTGCTCGTCGCAGTAGCGGGCCAGCCGTTCATAGAGGTCGGTGGAGCTGGTCTTCTCCGTGGTGACGAAGTCGATGGTGGTGCCGTCCGGGATGATGCCCGCTGCGTCCGCGCCGATCTGGATGAGGGCTTGCATGAGGGCCACCTTGTCAGCCTCGCTTGCTCCCGGTGCATACTTGCCCAGCCGGAGCGGGAGGCCGTAGACCTCGGCGAAGCTGACCCAGTCCTTCAGGTCGTAATTCTTGAACAGGTACATCCAGGCCACGACCCGGAGGATACCCGCCCGGGAGGTGTGCCCGCTGCGGGCCTTGTACCTGTGGACGATGAACTTGTTCGCCGGGAGCAGCAGCCCCTCGGAGTGCTCCTGGGTGCGTACCTTGAATGAGTCGTCCAGGCTGTCCCAGAAGAACCGCTTCTGGTGCCGGGACTTGATCTGGGTGACGACGACGTGCCCCTCGTCATAGCCCCACATGATCTCCGAGACGGCGAAGCCCTTTCCGATCGCGTCCAGCAGATCGTTCTCCACGTCCTCGAAGCCCTCCATGCCGCCGAGCTGCTCCTCAATGAAGGCGGCGATCTCCTTGTCCCGGGGGTCGTCGCTGAACGGGATGATCTCGAAGTCCAGGCCGGTGACGGCGTTCTTCCGGGTCTGGAGCTGGCTGAACAGGTGGGGGTCTTTTTCCTCCATCTCCTCGAACAGCTCCATCTGCCGCAGCACGTCACCTGCGTCGGCCTCCTTGAGTATCTCAGCCAGCTTGACGGGGGTGAGGCCGTTGCTGGGGTATTCGCTGTATTTGTCCGTCACATGGGCAACGGCAATCTCCTGGGTATCGGGACGGCGCGGGGGCGCGGGCGGTGCCTGAGCGTTCTGCCGCTGCCGCTTTCTTCTGCTCATTCCACAGCCTCCTCAATGCGCCGCTGCGCGATCTGATAGAAGTCGTCGTCCAGCTCCACGCCGATGAACCGCCGTCCGGTCTTCTTGGCGGCGACCAGGGTAGAGCCGCTTCCGGCGAAGGGGTCGAGGATGAGGTCGCCGGGTTTGGTAACGCTGGTGATGAGGTTGGCCAGAAGGCCCACGGGCTTCTCGGTCGGGTGTACCATCTGGGAGCTGTTGATTTTCTGGAAGGTGACAAGGTCTTTCGGGCGGTGCCCGGGGAAGCTGAACTTTCCCTTGACCGCAAAGATGATGTTCTCATGGGAGGGGGCGAACGCCGCCTTGGTGTCGCCCATGCCGTGAAACACCTTGTCCCAGATCACTTCGCTCTTGACCTGGAAGCCCGCCAGCTTCATCGCGTCGATGAAGGTCTGCTGCACATCCCAGCGGGTAAAGCAGACCAGGGAACCCCGGCCCGACTCCCCGGATTTGAGAACCCGGAAGGCGTCATAGAGGAACCAGATAAAGGGCGACTTGTCGTTCTTGATTTTGGCCCCGGTCTGGGAAACGTAATTGATACCATAGGGCGGGTCGGTGATGATCGCGTCCACGCTCCCGGCCTCCATTTCCCGGAGCACTGTGAGGCTGTCGCCGTGGATGATGGTGTTCTCTTGGATAATAGCTCTCGCCTCCTTAGTAGGCTCCGCGCCGGAAGTCCAGGGCGCGGGCGACGACGCTTTTGTATTCGACCCTCCGACCGACCTTGATGTCCAGGGCCAGCTTCACGGCCATCTGGAGCCCGTCCGGGGCGTCGTCGTTCTTGCCCATAGGGTACTCAGTCATTTGCTTCAGGAGGGTCTTGTGCTTCTTGCTGAACTTGACGTAGCCGTTCTTGACGAAGGGCTGCAGCGACTGGATGCGGGCGTCTTTATTCTGGGTGCTGTTGATCTCCTCAATGGGAAGGTATTCGCCAGCCTCCGCCGCCCGCTGCCGCATGATCTCCGCGAAGTAATACTGGAACTGCACCGTCTCCACGCCGAATTTGTAGTAGGGCCGTTTGAAGTCCCGCTTCAGGCGGCGGCTCGCCTCCAGCGCGTCCTCGATAATCTGGTCGGGCTTTCGCCGGGCCACGTCCGCGATCACGACGTAGATATAGCCGGTGACGGTATCCTTGGCCAGCGCGAAAATGGAGCTGGTGTCCGACTTCTTGTTCTTGCCCAGGGAGGGGTCGTTGGCCCCGATGAACAGGAAGCGGGGGTCAGAGAAGTCCGGCTGCTGCTTCCCGTCGTCGTCCCAGAAGTCAAACCACTCCTCCTGGAAGGTGCAGTTTTCCGGGTCAATGGGGTCGTTCTGGATTTCGCTGTTAAAACTGGCCTCGCCCTCGGAGATACGGATAACCATGAGGTCGTAATAGGACAGCTTTTCTTCCCAGAGGACGGCGGTGCCCTCCAGCATTGCCTCCCGGTTCGCCTCATAGAAAGCCCGGGCTTCATCCTGCCGGTTCTCGTTGGCGAGGTCGGTGAAGATGCTCTCCCAGGTGTCCCAGAGCTCGCTGTTGGCGGCGAAGCTGATGACGCCCCGGTACTTGACCGCCTTGTAGCTGGGGTTTTTGGCGACGTTGGCCAGCAGCGCGTCAAAGTGCAGCAGCGTCCCGATGTAGACGATGTCCGTGTAGGTGTCGCCAGCCTTGGAGACCGCTTTATAAAACCAGTCCCGGAGCTTCTTGCGCTGCTCCGGCGTGTTGACGTTCTCGTCGTTCTCCAGATCGTCGCAGACGATGAGGTCGGGCCTCCACTGCTTGTGGCGGCGACCACGGATTTTCTTGCCGGAACCGATCGCCTCGATCTTGACCCCGTTTGCGGTCAGGATGACCGACGACTTCCAGACCTTCCCCTCCAGCTCCCCGAAGTCCTCCCGGAGAGCTGCGTTCTCCTCAAACTCGGTCTTGATGTCCGCCAGGAAGCCCTCGGCCTGTTCGGAGCTGTCGGAGAGGATGATCTCGTAGTGCTTGTAGGCATAGACCGCCGCGTGGATGGAGTCCTTGAAGGTAAAGGTCGTGCTCTTGGCGTGGCCACGGGGGGCTTCAATCGCCCTCCTGCAGCCGTCCGCCCGGCTGATCTCCTTCGCGGCGACGGTGGGGTCGAGCCCCTTCAGGACGCCTTCCCGCCAGATGCGGTCGAGCTCGCCGTGGAACCCGGGGGATTTTCGGACGAAGTAGTGCGCGAGGTAGGCCCGCCCAAAATACTCCAGGTCGATCGCCCCCAGCTTCCGGCGCAGTCCCTTCGGCCCGGTCAGCTCCTTCCCGGCCTTGAAGTCCCGGAGGAGCTCCGCCCGACGCTCGGGGAAATTACTGTCGCGGACAACATATTCGAGAAAAAGCTCCCGCTGATAGTCACGGTTGGCGACCGCTTCCCGGTCTTCCGGCTCTTCCAGCCGCTCCAGGTATTCGCTCAGCTTAATCTTCGCCATCAGTCAGCACCTTCTCCCGGGCCCGGGCCAGAACGTCGTGCAACTCGCCCGCCAGCTCTGGGTGTTGCTTGATCGCCGTCATGAGCTCCGCCTCCATCTGGTCAAAGGCCAGCTCCGCCTTCTTCTTCAGATCGGCCCGGACGCGCTTTTCATAGGTGGCGTTCCGGGCCAGGGACGCAATCAGCCGCCCGGCCTTATCCAGCGGCATTTCGTCAAATTCCTCCTCGGCGGTGCTGACCCGCTGCATGAGGCCGTCCATGAGCACCAGCTCCGCCGCCTTGGTGTAGTCCAGATCGGGGTGCGCTTCCACGGCCTGGGCGATCGCCTGGGTGCGCTGGAGGGTTTCGGCCACGCGCTGCGCGGCCTCCCTCGTCCGTACCGCGTACCGGCCAATCGCCGACTTGCTGATGGAGTAGCCTTCGCCCTTCAGCCACTCGGAGAGCTCGTTGTAGGTATTCGCCGGGTTTGCCAGCTTTACCTCGAACTGCGACTTGAGGGGCTCCGGGAGGTCGTCTATGGTGGAGTGTACCCGACCCCTCCGGCGTTTCTTCTCAGACATTGACCCCACCATCCCGGATGGTGTCCTCCACCAAGTCGATGCCCTTCTTGGTGAGCTGCACCACGGCGTCCTTCCGGTAGGCGTTGTAGGCGTTGACGGAGCGGCTGGTGAACTCGATGTAGCCGCCGTCCTCCAGGTACTTGAGATACTTGCCGATGTCCGGGGTCATAATGAGGTTGTCCGCCATGAGCGCGTTGACGATCTGGCGAACCAGCAGGGCCCCGTTGTTGCCCCGGGCCAGGGCCCGCACGATATAGCCCCGGATTGCTTTGTTCTTCTCCACCTCCAGCTCGGTGGTCTCGTCCATAAAGGCCATAATTTACCCCTCCTTTCCGAAGGATGTCATAAGCCGGAGAACTTGATCGAGCTTCTGGTCGAGCCCGCTGATATTGTGGTCGACGCTGTTCATGCTGCGGATGAAGTCCTCCCGCAAGGTGTAGACCAGAGGCATATCGCTCTTCAGGTCGTTGAACTGGGTGGTGAGCTCCTTCAGCTCCTGCTCCCGCTTCCGGGCCTCCGCCTGGATGTCGGCGGCGTTCTTCTTGTCCGCGTCCTCTAAGGAGGTCAGCGTCTTTTTGAAGAAGTAGGTCAGGGCTCCGACAACCAGGGTACAGAGCAGCGACGCCGCTGCGCCGATGATAGCAGTGATCTGGGTGATGTCCATGGGACCCTCCTTACTCGGCGGCAGCTCCGCCGACGCCCTCCTTCACAGCCGCCTCGTCAACGCCGCTCAACAGCTCCCCCGAGATCGTCAGATAGGGGTCGGCCTGTTTGATCTTGAGGACGGCGTTCTCGATGCACTGCTCCAGGTAGTGGTCGAAGCTGCCCAGGTGCTTCACGATAATCTCCTGCGTCTCCGGCCCAATCTCACGCTTGACCTCGTTGAAGACATCCCGGCCCAGAGCCAGGAGCTTCTCCCGGTCGCCCGTCCCGGCCTTGACCGCTTCACGAAGGGCTTTCGCCACGGTCTGCTCCGTGTAGCCGACCGCCTTGGTCGCCAGCCGCTCCACGTCGTCCAGGGCGTCCTCCAGAAGTGCCCGGGCACTCTCGTCCTCGATCTTCTTCGTCTGCGCCTTCACCTGGGCCCCGGCCAGCCGGATGTAGTAGACCGCATAGGCCCCGGCCAGGGCGATGACGGCCAGGACGATGTTGGCGAGTGCGGTGCTCGCCGCGCTGGTGATAATCTCCATGTTCATGTTTTTCTGCCTCCTTCAAGCATAAAAAATAAGACTACAGGCGAAGCCTGTAGTCTTAGGGTACTATGCTTTCCGTGAAATGTCCGCATGAAGCATTTCAGAGAATTATTTCTAAGATGTGTCACTCTGCTCGCCGAACAGGTCGAGCTGCCCCTCTACGTTCCCGGGGCCGCAAATGCTCCGAACCAGCCGGTCTGTTATGCTGTATTTCCTTGCTAATTCAAGGTAATTCCAGCCGTTGAACTCGGCCTTGATGCGGGCGTCTCGGACGGGGCGGAGGATGTTGTCCAGCTGCGGGATGTAAAGGGTGGCCCCGCCGACGATTTTCAGCATCTTGCAGAAATTATCAATGCCGATCTCCTCCGCCACTTGCTTCCATTGGTTGTCCGGCAGCATCTCAACAGTCAGCTCTCTTGAGAGATCATCCATGCCCGCGCCCCTTTCCTGTTACTTCTCCGGCATCTGGCACATCCTGCCCAGGATACCGAAGATCTCCCCGACCGTGATCGGCGTCCCGTAGCGAGCGGCCCAGACGTCCGGGCTGTTGATGATACCGGCCTCCACGAGCCGCGTCAGGCCCTCCCTCTGCCACTCGGGGAACTGGGCCAGGGGGTCGGGCTCCGGGGGCTCTGCGGGGCCCTGTGGCGTTTCCTGGGCCATAACCGCGCCCAGCAGCTTCACCACGCTGGCCCCGTAGCCTTTGCCCGGTACCGCCCAGCCCTTGCCCTGGGGGTTGTCGGAGGCCCCCAGCCATTCCACAAACTCAGCGGAGCCCCGGACGACCAGGGAGAAGCGCGGGTCGACGCAAGCGTTCACCAGCGGCTCCTTGGAGGCGTATGCCTTCAGGTGCTGGATTTGGGCCCGGACGCCGGTGCGCGGGTCGGGGAACGTCGCCGCCTGTCCCGCCGAGTTCCCGTTCAGGGCCCCGATGCCCGCGAAGTTGTTCTGCCCCGGCTGGACGATGCCGCCGAACTTGAAGAAGCCGGTCTCATGGAGGCTCTGGGCCCAGGCCACATCGCCCCGGACGCCCTCGGCCTTGCCCTCCTCCAGATACATCTCCGCCAGCTCTTCAAGGGAGCAGCTGGTGATCTTCGGCTCGGCGTTCTTGCTCCGGCAGTAGAGGGCCATCTGCTGCGCCGTGGCCCGGGCCTCGCCCATGATCGCCGTCTTGGCCTCCTCAGTGGGGGCGTCGGGGCCCGCTCCGTTGAGCTCCGCCAGCTTCGCGGCGACCTTGGCCTTGAACTGCTCCCAGTGGGGGAGGATGTAGAGCGGGCAGTTTTTCCGGGCCCCCTGCACGATCGCGTCCGGGTTGCCCATCCAGTGATTGTGCGTGTAAAGCTGCTCCACAGTCAGGCCGTACTTCTTCAGCAGCAGCGCGGCCAGGATAACGCCGTTGGCCTCGGCCCCCAGGTCTTCCTTGCTCCCGGAGCCGTCCATGATGATCTCGATCGCGATGGTCGTCCCATTCCCCGGGCCGCTGCCGCCGTCCCCGGCGTGCCAGCCCACCTCGGTGTCCTCCAGGTTCTGCCACGCATTGATGTCGTCCACATAGTAATGGACGCGGGCGTCGTTCATGTTGGCATTGGGCCACGTCGCCCGGGTGTACTGCTCAGCGTCCTCCTCCACATTCTCCAGGTCGTTGGTGTTGTGGATGGTCACGCCCGCCACCTTGCCGGTGCCCCCGGAGAGCCGCTTGTCCGCCTTGAACTTCTGGCCCTTCTTATATTTCCCGGAGTCCTTGGGCCACTTGGCCCCCCAGGGGATGATCTTCTCGTTGATGACGAGGCCGCACTCCGTCCTCGTCGCGTCAGGTGTCAGTTTTGCCATGGTGGTTTTACCTCCTATAAGTTGGTGATGGGGAGAATGACCTCGTCAATGAGCTCCCCGTAGGTGTACTTCGTGCGGCCCTCGCTCTCAAGTTTTCTGAGAAAGACGTTGTACTCGACCGCGAGCTTGAGCAGCTTGAGGACGCCGACCTCCTCCGGCGAGACCTCCTTCATGTCCGGCCCCACCATGAAGCCGATCGCCTTAATGAGCGAGAGCTCCGCCCGGATGGGCTCGGAGGTGTAGAACGCTTCAAACGCCTCGAACGCTTCCCGGGCGAACTTCTTTCGATTGAGCCGGGGTTTGTTGGGCGGGAGGACTCCGTCCGCTTGGAGTTGCTTTTTAATGGCCGCTCTCTCGGCCTTCTCGCGCTGCGTGAGCCACTTCTGTTTCTTTGCCATATCCCAGCCCCCTAACGCTTCGGCGGGCCCTGTGC
Organism: Clostridiales bacterium; assembly: GCA_018374635.1. Taxonomy (GTDB): domain Bacteria; phylum Bacillota; class Clostridia; order Oscillospirales; family Oscillospiraceae; genus Pseudoflavonifractor_A. The sequence continues at coordinate 9,816 of JAHAEW010000026.1, read as the reverse complement.
GGCCCCGTAGCCCGCGACGCGGAGCTGCTCCGGCGTGTCCTCGGTGATGGACACCACACGCACGTCGCCCAGAGGCTCCAGTCTCATAGCGATGTCCTCCTTGACGCCGATCGCCTGACCGGGCGGAGCTCCCACCTGGAGGGTGATGGTCAGCATGACCGCCGCCTCCTCTCCGAGGGCTTGCCCTGCAATCCGCACCGACTCGGGTCATTCTGACAGGCCCCGCGACACTTCCGGGCCTTGCGACGCCAGCAGTCAGCGCAGCATCGCCGCTCACGAACCTTGTCTCAGTAGAAGCGGGCGCAGTACCGGCCCTTATATACTCCGGCCATGTGAGCCCCCTCTCAGCCGTGGGTGGCGTTGAAGTTTTCAATCGCCCACCTGTTGCCTGTGGCGTACACGGCCCTCCGGGTGCGCTCGGCGGGCCCCTCCCGCCTTCGGGGGATGGAGGCCAGGGCCTCCATCATCCCGCAGTCCGGGCAGATGTCTGTGGCGTTGTCCGCCCGGGAGAGGGCGGGCCGCTCTGTGTACCTCCTGCCGCAGATCGGGCACACGCGCCCGGCCTGTTCGCTGTTACTCACTGCTGCTGCCCCCTTCCGTCTGTTCCGGTCTGCCGTCCGCCCCCAGGGGGCCGAGCCCCAGCTTCTTGCGGTAGATGTTCGCCGCCCGGATGACCTGGGCAAAGGCCGCGTCGCTCGCCACGCTTGAGGTGATGTTCTTCCGCGCTTTCTCGGAGCCGTTGTGCCCGGTCGCCCCGGGGATAGCCGCCAGTGCGACCGGGTTGAGCTCTGTGAGGCGGCGGGCAACGGACTCCGGGAGCTTCTGGTAATAGATGCGGAGGAATACAAGCCCGGTCTCAGCACAGACCTCCACATCGCTCCGGGCGGTGCGCTGCATCTCAATGATGCCGCCCAGCGCAGCCAGGATGTCCTGGTCGCTTGCCGCCATCATCCCTCCCCCTCCTTCCGCTCCTGCCGTTTCAGGATCGCCTTGAGCCCCTCGATCACCTTCTCGCACTGGGCCACGTTCAGCCATTCCAGCCGGTCGACGCCGGTTATGCGCTTCACGAAGCCCTGGATGCGCTGGGGGTTGTTGTTCCAGCCCAGCTGCTCGGTCAGGGCGTAGATTTTGCGCCGCTGCTGGACGGTGCGGACGTCGCCGCCCTCGTCGGTGCGCTTGGTGCGGGTGCTGCGGCTGACCCCGTCCTTCATGTTCTGGAGGACGCGGGCCACCTCGTTGATCTGCCCCTGGGTCAATGCCTTGATGGACTCCTTTCCGGTCTCGCGGTAAACGACCGCATGGAGGTCTTCATCTGTCATGTGCAGCTCCGGCGACTTGGCAATCGCCCAGAGGGTGCGGATGGAGGGCTGCTTGCGCCCCGTTCGTGCTGCTGCCATTCCTTGGGCCTCCTTTCTCAGTTGCCCGCCTTGATCTGTTCCAGCTTGGCGATGTTCACCTCATAGCCGAAGACGTCGCTCTGCTTCCAGGTGGCTCCGACCGCGTTGACCGTGTCCTCGCCGTACTTCTTCAGGGCGTCCTTGCTGATCTTCTCCTCCACTACGATGCAGTCGTGCATCTGGCGCGACTTCAGACGGCGGATGATCTCCTCCTGCTTCTCCTTTGCTCTGGGGAAGGAAATGGATGTGGAGAGCCGGAAGCCCACCTCGCCGAAGGTCAGGGTCATGGTCTTCGCCTTTCCCATCTCGTCCCGGTGGTCGGTGACGAATGCCTTGATCTCCCGCTCCAGCCGGGCCAGGGCGTCCTTGATGGGCTTGCTCTGCTCCTCGGCCACCTTCTGGGCCCCGATGATCTGCTTCTGCATATCGCTCTCAATGTCGCCCAGCGCGATCTGGGCCTCCGCGATTTGCCGGAGGGCGTCGTTTACGTCCTCCCAGGATTTGAGGGTCGGCTCCTCAATGACTCGCTTTCTTGCCATGTCTAAGCTCCTTTCGGTTATATGCCCGCGCCGGTCGGCGTCAGGGGTACAAAATATACTGCTCCGTGAAGATCATGTAGAGCCCCAGGGGGAGGAGCAGCACTGCGGCAGTGGCGTCCTGGTCAATAGGGGTTGTGCCGGTCGCGGCCAGGAGCAGGATGAGCCAGGAGAGAATCACCAGGGCCGCGCCCATGTGCCGCTGCTTTCTCATTTTCATTGTCCCGGCCCCCTGTCGTCAGAGCATCATCATGGAGGACGCTTGCTCGATGATCTTCACGGTGACCGTGTCCTCGCCCCGCTCGGCCAGGATGCGCCCCACGTTGGAGAGGGTGCGGTCGAGGAGGCGGAAACAGCCCGTCCGCATATTACACGCCCGCTCCTTCAGCTCCAGCAGGGCGTCCTGGGTGATATTGAAGTCCTCCAGGTAGCCCTCCACCTCGGAGGGGGCCAGCCCCCGGAGCGAAGCATAGAAGTCGACCCGGTTCGCCATTCGTGCGAGGTAGGTCTTGATCTGGGCCTCCAGCTTCGGCTCGCCCGCGATCACCAGCCCCACGTCGCTCTGGTCGAAGATTGCCCGAAGTATCTCCATCTTCTTCTGGGTGTACTTGCTCACCAGCTTGTCCGCCTCGTCGATGATGAGGAGGTAGCCCCGGTTGGTGTTGAAGAACTCCCGGATGCCGTTGACCCTGCGCCAGATCGTGCCGTAGCCGTTGGGGAGCCCAATGCTCCGCTCGATCGCCTCCACCAAGTCCCGGCTGCTCATGGTGTCGTCGCACTCGATGTAGGCGACCCGGGGGAGTTTGGCGTACTCCCGGAGGGCGTAGGTCTTGCCGTAGCCGCTGCGGGCCACTACGATGCCCAGCCCGATATACTCCTGGCTGCTCTGGCAAACGCCCAGGACGGCCTTGGCGTCCCGGCTCTCGTAGAAGCGGGGCTTCTGCCCGCCCTTCTGCCCCGGCTCTGGGGGCGGCGGGAGCTCCACCTCCTCCCCGGTCTGGCCCGCCAGAAACGCGGCGAGCTTGGCCTCGATGCCCGTGGGGTCGCTGTCATACTTGCCCGCCAGATACCGGGAGACGGTGACCCGGCTGTAGCCGATCTCCTTGGCGATCGCGGCGATGCTGGTGCGCTGGGCTACGATGTAGCCGTTAATCTTCGCGGCGAGGCTCTGGGCCCCGGTGTAGGTGGCGGTGCGCTCTGCTGCTGTAACTTCCATGATGTTCCTCCTATTCGTTCATTGCCCGCAGCCTGTCCAGGACGCTCTCGCCCTTTGCCGCCAGGAACTCGCCCCCGGCCCCGCTGCGCTTCTTCCTGCTCTGGGCGGCAACCTCGCCGCGATACTCCTTGTCCGTTGGGAGGGAGATAATCTTGCTGCTGGGCGCGTGGCCGATCATCAGGTCGAGCTTGCCCACAGCGTCGGAGGGTCGGCCCTGTTCAAGCCGCGCCTCGTAGGGAGTGGTGAAGTCCTCCAAGAGCCCCTCGGCGTCCCGCTTCTGCTTGGCCTGTTCCCGCTTGAGCTTCTCCAGCGCGGCCTGGGAGCAGTGCTCGCCATAGCTCAAGACCTCGGCGGAGACCGCCTCGCATATCTTGCGCCCCTTCAGGTCGTAGACGTAGAGCTTCGTGACGTCGTCGATGTCCCACTTGATACTGACTTTCCGGTTGACCCAGCGGCCCAGCTCGCTGTCCGAGTAGAACACGCCAAACTTGCGGATGCCTACGTTGCGGACGACCGTGGTGTCCGCCCGCATGAGCAGCATCGCCGCGTATTCCCTGGGCGGGACGCCCTTCTCGTACTTGGGCGCGTTGGCGAAAACCTCGCCGGGGGTCAGCCACTTCTCATGGTTCTCCTTGAGCCCGCCATGCTTCCGCTGGTGATATACGGTCTCCTTCCACTTCGTCCAGACCTCGAAGAACTCCTCCATCGTCAGCAGCTCCCCGCGCTCCAGCATCCTGTCCACATCCTTGTGCCGCTTGGCGTAGGTCTTGGAGCCGGTCAGGGTGCCGGTGTAGCTGTCAAACCACTTGGAGAACTTGGAGCAGACTGTTCCGAAGAACCGCTCGATCGCCTTGTCCCAGGGTTGGTAGGGGAGTGACCGCCCCACTTCCTGGATGCCGATGCTCTGATAGAAGCCCACGGTCTCGGCGTCGAAGTCAAAGTCGATGCGCCGGTTCTTCCGGTTCTGCCCCGTGAGCTCCTGCTTGGTATAGTCCTTGCCGTTGTCGATGTGCAGGATTTTCGGGACGCCCGCCGTGTAGATCATCTTCACCAGGGACTCCTTCAGCGTCTGGCCGTTGGCGTCCACACAGAGCACGTCGCCGATGATCGCCCGGCTCTTGGCGTCCATCCAGCCCACCAGCTTCGGGCGGACGGCCTTGACCTTGCCGTTGGGGGCTGTGTACTGTACCCAGACGTCGAAGGTGTGCTCGTCGCCGATGACGTACTCCATGACCTCCAGCGAGTGCGTTTCACGGCGGCACTTGACCATCATCTTGTTCTTCCACTCCCGCGTCCCGTTGGCTGCAAGGTAGCGGGCCGACTCCGCGCCCGGTCGCTCCATGAGGTAGGTGATGTACCGGCCCACGGTCTTGGCGGAGGGATAGTCCGTCCAGCCGCGCTCCCGGGCAATCTCCTCGAACTTCTCGTAGAGCATTTCCCGGGTGCCCAGGTTGGCGGCGAACCGCCTGTCGAACCAGATGTTCTCAATGAGGGCCCGCTGCTCCGGGGTCAGGCTGGGGAAGGTGTCCGCCGCCTTCGGCTTCCGGCAGAGAGCCAGGGCCCGGAAGTAGTCCCGGCTCAGGCCGTCCTCCCGCTCCAGCTTCAGGGCCCAGGCGTTGGCCTCCAGCACCTGTGTCTGGTATCTGTAGAAGCTCTGCGGGCTGACGCCCAGCCCCACGGCGAGCCGGGCGGCGAGGTCGGTGCGCTTCTCCGGCCCGGCGTAGTCAATGAACTCCTGTACCACCCGGGCCGCTTCCACGGCCTCGTAGTATGCCTTCTTGTGGCTGTTTATGTAGTGATTGAGGTCGGCGGTCACATACCAGGGAGCCGCCTCCGTTGCTCTGCGGTCTATGATGACATCCCTCCCGTCCACTTTCTGGGTGGCCCGCCACGCTTTCCGCGCCTTGGTCGTCAGGGAGGCGACGGAGATCAATACCTGATCTTTGCCGCCGCCCTCGCGGGCCTGGGTCTTGGTGTCGTACTGATTAGGGGCTCGCTTCATACGTTGGACGAGGGTGTTGTACTTGATGCCCTCGAAGGCTGCGGCCTCCTCCAGCGTGATATATGCGTCCTGCACTGCCGTCCCTCCCTTCTGCTGTTATGCGGCCATCGCCTTCTCCACCTTCCGGGGGTCGAGGGCGAGGGCGGCGACGATCGCCGGGATGTGCTTTCCCCCGGGGCGCGTCCCGTGTAGGATGCGGCTCAGGTGCTGCGGCGATGTGCCGATCTGACCGGCCAGCTCCGTCTTGGTCATGTCCTGGTCGACCAGGGCCTTGACCACCAGCTTGCCGAAGGGGGTGAGGGTGTTGCTGCTCTTCATCGCCGTCCTCCTTTCTGCGGTGTGGGTCTTGGAACTACTTCCAGGCGATTTTGAGTGCCCAGCCCAGCGAGAGGCTGGTGCCGATGACCGCCGACGCCTGGGTGATGGGGTCTGGGGCCCCGACCGTAATGCACGCGGCGGCGATGCCCAGCGTGGCCAGCGACGCCAGCCCGAAGGCCAGGGCCACGTCCCGGAGTTGGAGGGCCTTGCGCTTCACTGCCTCCCCCCGCGCCCTGGCGATCTCCCGCTCCAGGGCTCCGAGGATGACGCCCATGCTCTGGGAGAGCTCGGTGGCTGCTTCAAACTCCGCCTCGTGGCCCGGGAGGGCCCGGAGGGGGTTGTGCGGGTCGCCGTACTCCTCCCGCTTCTGCCGGAGGGCGGCGAGCCGGGCGTTCCGCGCCCACCACCATGCCGCCTCAAGTTTCTGGGTCTTTTCCATGCTGCGCTCCTTTCCTTTTCCTCCCCGGGCTGGTACAATAGAGATGGGCTCCTGCCCGGGGAGGGGGTGAATACTAATGAAGGATTTTCTGTATGAGTACGCTCATGAAATGTCGTCCGGGGATGCCGGTGTCGATCAGTTGAACATAGCCAGACTCGGGATGCAGCCCGAGTATTGGGCCCTGATTGATTACTTGGTTGAGAAGGGGGTTCTCAACGAGGAGGAATTTGCCGGATTCTTGGGTCGGCATTTCAAGGCGCAGCTGGCTGCAGCTAATCGTGTTGCTCAGGAGCAGGGCTCCGAATAAGGCTCGGGGGACAAGCCGCGTATGCGTGAAGTATAGCCTGAGTCTTCCGGTATGCCTTGGCGTACATCTCGACGAGGTTGGGGTGCAGCCCTTCCTCGTCCGGGGCCGTCTGCTTGTCGGACGGCCCCTTTTCCTTCGGGGGCTCGCCAGTGGCCAGCCATGCCAGCCAGCACTCCCGGCAGGAGAGCTTGTCGCAGTGTTCGGGGGTGACGGGCGGGCAGTGTTCCGCGATGATGTCCACGATCTGTTCCGCTGTGGTGCCGGGGGCTCTGATGATCTCCAGGCCGGTCATTTCTTCATCCCCTCCTTATACTGCTGGACGGCGTGGTTCTTGCTGTACATCTCCCAGAGCTCCCCGAGCCTGTCCATGAGGGCCGACCGCAGGGCCAGGGCCGGTGAGGTATTCCCCTCCATCATTCCCAGGGCGGCATCCAGCTCTCTGGCCATGTTGAAGATGTTAAGGTAAACCTTGCAATCGTTCTCTGGGCACTCCTCGACGAGCGCGAGCCCCAGGGCGTAGACCTTCTTCGTGTTGTAGTCGTTCCGTATTCCCGAGGGTGCGTTCTCGAAGGTCTTATGGGGTGACTCTCCGCTTTGGGCGGCGTTCATGATCTTCTGGAGGGTTTCGGGCGTAATGCGCTCCGGCAGCTTCACTTCCAGCCGCCGCGCACTGCTCCCCGGTGTTGCTGGCCCGCCATCGTTGACGTAGTCGCTCACCTCCTTCAGTAGCTCCTTGAGGTTACGCAGCTCCCGCACCTCTTGGGGCGTCAATGTGGGCGGGGCCCCGGCCCACCTGTCCACCTTGCACTTCGCGCACCTCGCGTCCAGCTCCTCCTGGGTGCGGCCCTCCCGGTACTTGCACACCTCGTCACAGATGTACGCCAGGGCATCCTCCCGCTGGTCGGGCGGCGGGGCCGTCGCGCCGAAGGTGTCCCGCTCCACCAGGAACCGCTCGTCGTGGCCGTCGATCATGCCCAGGTCTTCCAAGGCTCTGGCGTAGCCGTGGAGCTCATGGGCGGCGGTGAGGGGGTCAAGGTCGAGGTGCGGCCCATGCTTGAGCTGGGCCTCCAGCGTGGCCCGCTGCCCCTTGAACAGGCTCTCGGGCTCCACGTCCTCCTCGCTGACCTCGGTCTCGCCTTCGATGATGACCGTGATCTTCACCTCCGGCTCCACCACATCCAGCTCGGACTCCAGGCTCCGGGCCTGTTCCAGCGCGATCTCCAGGGTCTCGATGTCGTCATACTCCATGACGCTCCGATCGACGTCCAGGATGCCAGTGTAGAGTTCGGCATCGATCACGCCGAAGTTGCCCAGGCCGGTGCCCTCATACTCGCGCTTCTCCCGGTCGTTGAACCGGACGACCAGATAGCCGTTGATTTTCTTCAGTTTTCTCATTCTGCTTGTCCTTCCTTTCTATGTGCCCTGCCATCGTCAGGCCGGGTAGGGCTCCCCCCGGCGACGCCCTCGCGGGCGTTTCGGCTTATTCGCTTTTGGGCTCCAGGGCGTCCAGGGCGTTGGCCCGCTGCTCCATCTCCTCGGCCCTGGTCTTCTCGGCGCGGTAGCGGGCGACGGACTCCTTGAAAAGTACGCAGCCTGGGTTGTCGGCCCCTGCCGCCATCTTGTCAGCGGCCTCTGCCATCCGAGCCCGGCTTGCCTCGGCCTCGCTGGTGACCATCACCCAGAGGTCGCGCCGGAGCTCCTCCGGGAGCTGCTGCCGTTCGAGCTTCTTGATGTGCTGGCTGGCGAAGTCAAATTGGCTCTGCAAGGTATCGATCTTAGACTGGGCGGCGGCGATGTCGGCTTTGAGCCGGTCTACTTCGTAGCCTCGCTCGATTGCCCGCTGTGCCTGGATTTCAAGCCGCGCCTTCATGCTGTAGGCTGCATCGTCCTCGATGTTCTGCTCTGCATCCTCGAAGCATCCCTCGAAGGCGGTAGCAAGGTAGCTCTGCGGGCCCAGCTCGGCGATCATCTCCTTGATCTTCTCCAGGGTCTCCCGCTCCTGCTCCTTCGTGGCCGAGACGTCGGTGCTGGTGAGCTCGGTGTCGGTGATCTCGGCGTCCTTGTAGATGCCCTTGACCCGCTTCTGAGCGGCCTTCTCGGTGCGCTCGGTGATGTGATCGTAGTGCTCCTCCCCGTTGAGGATGTAGGTAACTTTGTAACTGTTCATGCTGCTGCTCCTTTCCTGTTGTGCGCCTCTGGTTTTTGTGGTATGCTTGATTGTGGATAAGTTTTTGACCTTGCCAATAGTATAATGCGTAATTACGAGAATGTCAATACATTTTCGAGAAATAATTGCGTAAATTCGAGAGGAGTATTTGTATGTTTGGTGATTTACTGAAGGAGCTTCGTGCCCAGAAGAAAGTGTCACAGATCGAGCTTGCAAGGGCGATCGGTGTTTCAAACGGGAATGTAGGCGACTGGGAACGAGGGCGTAGCAAACCAGGGTATGATGCGTTAGTTGCTCTCTCTCGTTATTTCGAGATTAGTGCCGGTCGACTTTTGGAGCTTCCGATTTCGAGCGGGGGGCTCACCTGTGACGATGTTCCATTAACCCAGATGGAGAGCGACGTGATTGCTATGCTTCGTCTGCTGAACCCCCACGATCGGAAAAATGCCGTCGATTTTATCACCATGCTCTACGAGCAGGCAACCGGGAAAAAAGGATCGATCTACTCGACGTATATCGAAGACGAGTACAGGCAGACAAGCGGGCCCGCCGAAGGCGGTAGCGAGAGCGTGATTGCCTAAATTTTTTTGGTCTGTTTTGGTTAAATAATTATCCGTTTTTGTGTCATATTGAAAAACGGGGCCCCGCTCGGTTGCGAAGCCCCTAAAACGCCTGAAATTCAACAATGTGACATGGTGACCGGGTTTTGAGCGATTTGTCATTTTACTCTCCCCATAATTCGCGGCACATGGGAAAGACCCCCTCCCCGTGGAGTAACGGTCAAGTAACGCCGTCAGCGGCCCGATCTGCGCCGGTTCGCCCGGTTTGGGCCTAAATTCTAACGCTCTAACGGTGCGTTATTACGCTGGCCCCTCTTGCATTTCCCCCGCCGCCCTGCTATACTATCCTCAAGGGCCGCAAAGCCCCGCCTTCTTGGTCTGCTGCTGTGACTTCCGGGGCGTGGCCGAGCGGCCCGCTTCAATTCCTGCCCGTCCCTGCCATCGAGAAAAGCCCCCGGATTGCCGTTTTTAAGCGGTTTTCCGGGGGTTTTCCTGTTCAGCCGGGTCGATGCCCGCCGCGCCGCGCCGCCGCCGACGTGCGGCCTCCAGCGGCCCCTTGGCATAAAAAAAGACGCCGACCGCCGTCGACGCCGTTTCTGCCCAGAATAACTGAGAATGATTTTCTAAATCCGCACTTTCCCGCCCTGTTTTCAGCCGTTTCCCGCCCCTCTCCGCTGGTTTTCCATCGTTTCCCCCGCTTGTCCCGCCGTGTCCCGTTTTCTCAAATATCCTGTCCGGTCACAAAAAGTATGAGGTAAAAATCTTTCCCACCGCGAAGCAGGATCTTCTGGAGATCATCGACTATCTGAACACGCTCTCCCCAGAGACCGCTCTGCGGTACTATGACAAGCTGACGGAGGAGATCGGCGGCCTG
>JAHAEW010000025.1 GCA_018374635.1 Clostridiales bacterium | reverse complement strand
CAAGTGTGCGAGCGAAAGCGAGTGCGCGCAGCGGCCTGCATCCCCTCGAAAAAATGCTTGCATTTTTGAGAAGCGTGTCGAAGTTTTTCGACACGCTGATACGCCCCCGGAAATGAGGTTTCCGGGGGCGTTTTCATCCTGAAATGCGGATTCTCTGGGCATGCCTGTTCAGGGTGGACACGATGTGCTATAATAATCCCGATAGACTTGCAAGACAAGGAGAACACAACACATGGAAGGATTTTTTCTGCCGGTTTTATCCCACTTTCAAAATGAGAATTTCTGGACGGCCAGCGCGGGCCGGATGCGCTATCAGGTGACGCCCGAGGAGGAGAATCTGGCCGCCGAGGTGTGGGAAGGACCCTGGGGCTATGCCTTCAGCGCGGTGGAGGAGAAGCGGTATTTTCCCATGACCGCCCAGGGGCTGGAGGAGCTGCGGGCCTGGGGCATTGCGTGGGCGGAACAGATCAACGCCCGTCCGCTCCGCACGCTGGAGGAGACGCTGGACATGCGCGCGGCGGTGCTGGAGCGCAAAAAAGCCGCTCAGGCGGCGGAAGAACAGGAGTAAAAGGGACCGGAAGGAGGGACTTCGCCTTTGTTCCGGAGCTTGGCGCACCGCTGAAAAAGCAGACAGAGGAACCTGTGCAGAGAAACAATTTGACTGCCGCAGTCTAATTTCTGAAAATGTTGACAAATGTTCTAAGCGTATGGTATCATTTACATACTGAAAGAATGTTGTGAATGCCAGGAAGGGACCTGCTATGGCAAGAAATAAATATCCCGAAGTAACAGTTGAACGAATATTGGACGTTTCGCAGCGACTTTTTTTAGAAAAAGGGTATGAGAATACCACGATTCAAGATATTGTCGAGGAATTGGGCGGCCTCACAAAAGGCGCGGTATACCACCACTTCAAGTCCAAAGAGGAAATCATGGACGCGGTGGGTGACCGGATGTTTTTTGAAAACAATCCCTTTGAAGCGGTGAAAGGTCGTACCGAGCTCAATGGCCTTCAAAAGCTGCGGGAAGTGATCCGCCTCAATCAGTCGGATGCGGCCCGGGCCAGCATGACGGTCCAATCCATCCCCCTGACCCGCAATCCAAGGGTCCTTGTGGGGATAATTGATGCAAACCGTCGAATTCTCACGCCGTATTTTCTGGAACTCATTGAGGAGGGGAACCGGGACGGTTCCATCCATACGGAGTATGCCAAGGAAATTGCCGAGCTGCTGCCGCTGCTCACCAGCCTGTGGCTGCTGCCATCTGTATTCCCCGCTACGAAGGAGGAAATGCGGCGGAAGTTCTCCTTTCTTGGGGAGATGACGGAGAAGATGGGCGTGCCGCTGTTTGACGACGCCATTCGGCGGCTGGTGGACGAGTTTTTTGCGCAGATCCCCGACCTGAAATAAAATTGCCGCGCGGCAATTTTATTTTGCGTATATACATACATTGTGAAGGTATTATATTGGGGATACAGCGGGAAACGGGCAATTCTGCCGTTGAGTGATCCGATCAGCCGGAAAAAGGCGCTGAGTGCAACGCTGGCATCCTTGCGGCTTTGACAATCAAAAAATCTACTGAGACAGAGAAAAAATATGGAGGTATGAGACATGACGGAGCAAGAATTTGATCAAGAGGTCGAGAGAAAAGCCGCAGACTTTGAGCGGTGGGTGGAGGCGGCCGCAGATCATCTGGACAAAACTGTAAATCGTGCGTGGAATCGCAGCAGACTGCTTCGCTGCGTATCCAGAGGGACATCTCTGGCCGCTGAGGCTGGACTACTTCTGGCCGCCAGGTGTCTGGCGGACCGGGGAAACCGAGCTGCTGCGGCGTGGTGTGCAGGGCTGGGCGCCATCGGCCTGGCCGCTGAGATATTGACTGCGCTCTGTTTGCGGAGGAAAGGAAAATGAAAGACAACCTCTTCCACCGGAATTTTACGTTTCTGATTCTGGGTCAGGTCAGCTCCCTGATTGGGAACTACACCCTAAAGTTTGCCCTCTCCATGTATGTGCTGGAGCAGACCGGCTCGGCGTCCATTTTTGCGGCTTTGCTGGCGGTGGCCATGGTGCCTACCGTTCTTTTGTCGCCCTTTGGCGGCATTCTGGCAGACCGGGCCAATCGACGCAACATCATGGTAGGACTGGATACCCTCTCTGGACTCACCGTCCTGGCCGCCGGATTGGTGCTGCCCTTTGGACGGGATATTTGGGTCATCGGTGCATTATTGGTGCTCCTGTCTGTCCTGGCTGCGTTTGAGTCCCCCACCGTACAGGCCTGCATCCCCCAAATGCTTTCCGGAGAAAATCTAATGAAGGGCAATGCGGCGGTCAACCAAGTGCAGGCCATTACCGGGCTGGTCACTCCGTTTCTGGGCAGCATGGTCTATGCCGCTTTTGGACTTCCTCCGGTCCTTTGGGGAACGATGGCCTGCTTTTTTCTCACCGCCATTCTGGAGTGTTTCATTCAGCTGGACTATCAGAAGGAGGAAGTCACGATGTGTGTCCGAGAGATCCTGAAAAAGGATTTCTTGGTCAGCATTCAATTCCTGCGCCGGGAGCAGCCGGGCATCCTCAAATTGCTCCTGCTGGCAGCGCTGGCCAGCTTGTTTGTAGCCGGTACGGTAGTGGTTGGCTTTCCTTACTTGGTGCGGACTGTCCTTGGACTCACGGCGGAGCATTACGGAGCGGCGGAGAGCGTTATGGGCGCGGCTGCCGTGCTGGGCAGCCTCTTTGTGGGGATCATGGCGCAGAAATTCCGCCTGCGCTGGCTGGCCTTTGTCTTTATGGGCCTTGGCGTTAGTCTCATCCCGGCAGGGATGGCCTTTCTTTTGCCCGTAGGCTCTTTCAATGTATATATCATTCTCCTTGTGATGTTCAGCCTCGGTCAATTTGGATGTAGTCTGTTTTCTACTTATGCGATCTCCGCTATCCAGGCTCGAACGCCGGACCGTTTGATGGGAAAGGTTATGTCCTTTGTGTTCACCCTTTCCATGTGTGCCCAGCCGGTGGGGCAGATAGTTTACGGGGCACTGTTTGATTGGTTTTCAAAGACTCCATACTGGGTATTGATTCCAAGCGGAATTTTGGTTTGTATCATTGGCGTCCTTTCGGTGGAATTCTTTGAGAAATTTGAAACCACATAAACCGCGTTAGGGGAAAGAGTCCCGATATTACCGGGCTTTTTCGATACGATTCGGCTGCTTGCCGCTTCGTCCCATGGAAATGCGGCTTGAATGCGTAGAAAACCGGCGTGCCATTTCATCGTGAAATAGCACGCCGGTTCTTTTCAGCGGCTCTGTTTGTCGGAGATTGGGTCCATTTGTTTTGACGGCTTTTTAGCCGAATTCATCGAATCAGCGCGCACCTGCTGGTATGAGAGCGGGAACTGTCCTGGTCAGCTCTCGATATCGGAGATGAGGTTGACCCGGCGCTCATGGCGGCCGCCCTCAAACTCGGTGGACAGGAAGGCCTCCACGATGCGGTCGGCCATATTGGCGCCGATCATGCCGCCGCCGATGGCCAGCATATTGGCGTTGTTGTGGCGGCGGGTCATCTCGGCGGAGAGCGGCTCGGAGCACAGGGCACAGCGGATGCCCTTGACTTTATTGGCGGCAATGGAGATGCCGATTCCGGTGGTGCACACCACGATGCCGCGCTCACAGGCGCCGGAGGCCACCGCTTCGGCGGCCGCCCGGCCGTAGACCGGGTAATCCACGCTCTCGGTGGAGTAGCAGCCGCAGTCCTGCACCTCATAGCCGTGGGACTCCAGCCAGCCCTTCACATGCTCTTTCATGGCAAATCCGCCGTGGTCGCAGCCCAGAGAAACTTTCATCTTTATATCCTCCTCAAATCAATTCAGTCATTTATAGAGATCCGCCCTTACAGCGGTTGGGGAATGGGGGTATGACGGTCATAGGTGGTCACATAGCGGAAGCCGGTCTCCTTCAGCAGGGCATAGGCGGCGGGAATGCCAAGGCCCACCCGCTCGGGGAAATGGGCGTCGGAGCCAACGGTGATGAGTTCTCCGCCGTGGGCGCGGTAACACTCCAGAATGGGACGCCAGGGCTCGATGGTCTTACCGCAGTGGGTATTCAGCTCGATGCCCCGCCCGGTCTCCACCACCCGGCGCAGCACGGTATCGATGCTGTCCCACCAGGGCGCAAGGGAAATTTCCCGGGGCATATAGCGCAGGGGGTAGATGATGTGTCCCAGGACGTCGTAAGTCTCCGGCAGCTCCACCAGACGGAGCATGGAGGAAAAATAGTCGTCCAGCACCCAGCGGCAGGTCTCCGCCGAGTCGTACGAAAAGTAGAAGAAGTCTTCTCCGCCCAGTTCGGGAGAGAGGTTGTGGAGCGAGCTGATCACAAAGTCCAGCTCGGGCAGGGAGAGCATACGCCGGGCATAGTCGGGATCAAAGGGGGCGCTTCCGTACTCGATGCCGAACCGGAGCCTGAGTCCCCCGCCGAAAGCGGGCGCCGTGGAGCGGAACTGCTCCAGGGCGGGGGCCCAGTCGTAATCCGGGGCGAAGCCCCCGTGCTCCAGGATGCGGTCATAGTGGTCCGTGACACACAGCTCGGAGAGTCCGGCCCTCTCGGCCGCCCGGGCCATTTCAGCAAGGGGCGCATGACCGTCGGGGGAGAGCTTGGTGTGGGTGTGGTAGTCGATGAAATACATACGGCACGCTCCAATTTGTCAGATTGGCCAGGAGGGGAGCCACTGGAGAAGGTTAGAGGTATACCACCGGGGGACCATCAGGCCGATGAGCACCGGGTAGAAGGCGGCATACAGGACCACGGCGGTCCCGGTCATGGCATAGACGCTTCTGCGCATCCAGGGCAGGCCCATCTCGAAGAGGTCGTTGTACACATAGGCTATGGCAAAGCAGAGGAAGAGGATGGAGGGGAAGTAGTGGTACTCAAAGGTGGTCCGTCCGATGAAGAACCAGGGAGCCAGCTGGGAGAAATAGGCCACCACGATGAAAAGGGCCTTCCCGCAGCGGCGACGGATGCTGTGGGCGATGAGGCTCGCCATGGCCAGCAGTCCGCCCCAGCAGACCACTGGATTGGAGAAGGCGGCAAAAGCCGACTTGCTCCCCGGTACGGAGGTATAGTCCAGATAGTAGAGGATGGGCCGTCCGTCCACGATCCACTGGTACCAGCGGGAGGAGTAGGGGTGGGTGTCGTGGACCCCCTGGTGGTAGGTGAGCATATATTCCTGATTTTTCCACATCTCGTGGATGAGATTGCCCAGGCTGGCATCCCCCCGGGCGGCGGCATAGGGCCAGTAGGACAGGGTATAGATGCAGGCGGGGATCACTACGAAGCACAGCACGGAAAAGGCCAGGGTCTGGATCAGCCAGGGATTCCGGGCTGCCGGGGAAGGCTGTCCCTCTTCCGCTTTGGGCCAGTCCCGCAGTTTGAACCACAGGCCCAGGAAGTAGAGCAGGGCCAGTCCCACGCCGCCATAGATGACGGTCCACTTGCTGGCCGCGCCGATCCCCCAGAAGAGACCGGAGAGGAACAGCCAGGGCGCGCCCTTCCGGAACGGGGCGCCCGCCGGGAGGGTGAGATACCGGTACATGAAGTAGTACATGGCCAGGATGAAGAACACCCCGTAGGTGTCAATGGTGGCAATGCGGGTCTGGGTCAGATGCATGAAATCAAAGGCAAAGAGAGCCGTCCCACAGAAGGCCACCGGCGTCTTGCCGAAGAGATTTTTGAGGAAGGCATAGAGCAGAGGGAGCATGAGCACGCCGAAAAGAGTACCCATAAAGCGCCAGCCAAAGGGGGTCATACCAAAGAGACGGATACCGATGCCCAGGATGAGCTTGCCCAGCGGGGGGTGGGAGATCTCGTAGGGGTAGATCCCCCGGATGTGTTCATAGGCGGTGCGGGCGTGGTAGATCTCGTCAAAATAGGTGGAATTGTACCAGGAGGGAGCTTCCGGAACCGTGTCACCCTCGTCGAAGAGGGCGGAAGCCCCGCCCGGCTGATCGGGGCGCACCAGATTTCCAGATGCGTCAAAGAGGGCCAGCTCCCCCAGCTCCAGCGGGCTCTTGGTGGATTTGGCGGTGATGCGGAGGAAACGGACCTCCAGCGGGTTCTCCGGGGTGATCTCCAGCCACTTGAAGAGATCGGCGTAGTGCTGGGGCATGGCATAGCTGGGGGCATAGTCCTCCGCATCGGCCCAGTAGTAGCCGGTGACGGTTCCGTTCTCATCTTCCCGTGTCCAGAGGGTGGACCAGTGGGAGCCGTCGGCAGAGAGCTCCACATTGTAGTCTCCCGTGCCGAGACCCGGATAATACATGAGCCGTGTGAGCTGGAAAGGCTGGGAGAATTCCACCTCCACCGTCTGTGTCTCGGTAAAATTGTGAAAGGACTGGGGATTGGTAAAGGAGCCCAGCTGAAAAAAGGCGGTAGCGGCATAGACCAGCGTCAGAAGCAGGATGAGCAGGCCGTCCCGCCGCTCCAGCGGGTGACAGCGCCCCGCAAAGGAAAAGCGGGGTTTGGCGGGGGAGGGGAGGCTCTCTCCGGTCTGACGGCGGATCTGGTCATGCAGGTTATGGGGAGAGAGGATCCAGCGCCAGTAAGAGCCAAACAGGAGAAAGAGGGCGGCAAGCAAAAGGATGGGAAACATCAGCGTAGGCCGGATGGCCTGAAGCAGGATATCCATGAAAGACCTCCCGGGAATTGAAATTGAAGAACTTCATATGTCTGCATATAAAAAATAAGGGATGGACAAGGTCCATCCCTTATTCTATTTCTTTTTCTTCATTTTGTCAAAGAATCCTTTCAGACCCTCTTCTTCCTCCGCATCGGGCAGCTCGCCCATGGCGCGGCCGAAGTGGCGCAGGGCCTCCTTCTGCTCGTGGGTGAGTCCGCGGGGAACGTCCACCGAGACGGTGACATACTGGTCGCCCCGGCCCCGTCCGTTGACGGAGGGAATGCCCTTCCCCTTGAGGCGGAAGGTGGCGCCCGGCTGGGTGCCCTCCGGCAGATTCCATTTGACCTTTCCGTCGATGGTGGGGATCTCTAGCTCCGCGCCCAGCGTTGCCTGGAGGAAGGAGACCTTCTGCTCCAGATAGACGTTCATGCCGTCCCGCTTGAACTGGGGATGGGGGCGCACGGTGATGCTGATGATCAGATCGCCGGCCGGCCCGCCGTTCTTGCCCGCGCCGCCCTGCCCCCGCAGGGAGATGGCCTGGCCGTTGTCGATACCGGCAGGGATCTTGACGGTGATCTTCCGGTTCTTCCGAACCGAGCCGGCGCCGTTACAGGTTTTACAGGGGGTATGGATGAGCTTGCCGGTGCCGCCGCACTTGGGGCAGCTGGTGGTGGTGGCAAAGGAGAATGCGCCGCCGCCCCGCTGGATGCGGATGGTGCCCGAACCGTGACAGTCGGGGCAGATCTCTGCCGTAGTACCGGGGGCGCAGCCGGTGCCCTTACACACGTCGCACGGTTCGCTGCGGGTCAGGTTGATCTCCTTCTCGCAGCCAAAGGCGGCCTCTTCAAAGGTAATGGTGACGGACGCGCGAAGAGTGTCGCCCTTCATGGGGCCGTTGCGCCGGGCGCCGCCGCCTCCAAAGCCGCCGCCGAACCCGCCTCCAAAGAAGGAGCCGAAAATATCACCCAGGTCGATGTCGCCGAAGTCGGCGCCGCCAAATCCGCCGAACCCACCGCCGGGATTATAGTTGGGGTCTACGCCGGCGTGGCCGAACTGGTCGTAACGGGCGCGCTTCTCCTTGTCGGAGAGGACCTCGTAGGCCTCGTTGACCTCCTTGAATTTGGCCTCGGCTTCCTTATCGCCGGGGTTGAGATCGGGGTGGTACTGCTTGGCCAGCTTGCGGTAGGCCTTTTTCAGTTCGTCATCACTGGCGCTCTTGCTGACCCCCAGGACCTCGTAAAAATCTCGTTTCTGTTCAGGCATATGATCACCTCTCGAATTGAGGGAGTATGGAACGGCGGGCGCAAAACGCGCCCCTACGCTGCATTTCCCGTTGCAGGGACGTATCTGGTACGCCCGCCAAAACGCCCCGAGTGGGACGGATGAAATTCACCCGTCCCACCACAGAGCTGATGTTTCTTTGAATCGCCGGAGACGGTTTGCTGTGTGCCTGCTCCGGCCCGGAGCGCTTCTGCTTCTTACTTCTTATCGTCGTCCACGACGGTGTAGTCGGCGTCCACCACGTTGGGGTCGGTGCCGCAGCTGCCGCCGCAGTCGCCGCTGCCGCAGTTGCAGCCGTCGGCTCCGGGCTGACCGCCCTGGGGATTGGCCTGCTGATACATCTTCTCAGCCACGGGATAGAATGCCTTGTTGGCTTCCTCAGTGGCGGCCTTGATGGCCTCCACATCGCTGCCCTTCAGGGCCTCCTTCAGCTTGTTGATGGCAGCCTCCACGCTGGCCTTGTCGGCAGCGTCGATCTTGTCCTTCATCTCGTCCAGGGCCTTCTCGGTCTGGTAGACCACCTGGTCGCCCTGGTTGCGGACATCCACCTCTTCCTTGCGCTTGGCGTCCTCGGCGGCAAACTGCTCGGCCTCCTTGACGGCCTTGTCGATGTCCTCCTTGGACATATTGGTGGAGGAGGTGATGGTGATGTGCTGCTCCTTGCCGGTGCCCAGGTCCTTGGCGGAGACGTTGACGATGCCGTTGGCGTCGATGTCAAAGGTGACCTCGATCTGAGGCACGCCGCGGCGGGCGGGGGCAATACCGTCCAGGTTGAAGCGGCCCAGAGTCTTGTTGTACTGGGCCATATCGCGCTCGCCCTGGAGCACATGGACCTCTACGGAGGTCTGGTTGTCGGCGGCGGTGGTGAAGACCTGACTCTTCTTCACGGGGATGGTGGTGTTGCGCTCGATGAGCTTGGTCATCACGCCGCCCATGGTCTCAAGGCCCAGGGACAGGGGGGTAACATCCAGCAGCAGCAGGCCCTTGACGTCGCCGGTAAAGACGCCGCCCTGGAGCGCGGCGCCCATGGCCACGCACTCGTCGGGGTTGATGCCCTTGAAGCCCTCGTTGCCGGTGATCTTCTTCACGGCCTCCTGCACAGCGGGGATACGGCTGGAGCCGCCCACCAGCAGGACCTTATGCAGATCGCTGGAGGAGAGGCCGGCATCGCTCATGGCCTGGCGCACGGGGCCCATGGTGGCCTCCACCAGGTGTGCGGTGAGCTGATCGAACTTGGCGCGGGTCAGGGTCAGGTCCAGATGCTTAGGACCGGTGGCGTCCGCGGTGATATAGGGCAGGTTGATGTTGGAGGAGGTGACGCCGGAGAGCTCGATCTTGGCCTTCTCGGCGGCCTCCTTCAGGCGCTGCATGGCAACCTTATCGCCGGTCAGGTCAATGCCGGAATCCTTCTTGAATTCGGCGGCCATCCAGTCCATCACGCACTTATCAAAGTCGTCGCCGCCCAGGCGGTTGTTGCCGGCAGTGGCCAGGACCTCGATGACGCCGTCGTCGATGTCCAGGATGGACACATCGAAGGTGCCGCCGCCCAGGTCGTAGACCATGACTTTCTGGGCCTGTTCCTTATCCACGCCGTAAGCCACAGCGGCGGCGGTGGGCTCGTTGATGATGCGCTTGACATCCAGACCGGCAATCTTGCCGGCGTCCTTGGTGGCCTGGCGCTGAGCATCGGTGAAGTAGGCGGGGACGGTGATGACGGCCTCGGTAACAGGCTGGCCCAGATAGGCCTCGGCGTCCGCCTTCAGCTTCTGAAGGATCATGGCGCTGATCTCCTGGGGCGTGTAGGTCTTGCCGTCGATGTTCACCTTATAATCGCTGCCCATCTCGCGCTTGATGGAGATAACGGTGCGGTCGGGGTTGGTGATAGCCTGGCGCTTGGCCACCTGGCCTACCATGCGCTCGCCGTCCTTGGAGAAGGCCACCACAGAGGGGGTGGTGCGGTTACCTTCCGCGTTGGGGATGACGACGGCCTCGCCGCCCTCCATAACCGCTACGCAGCTGTTGGTCGTACCTAAGTCAATACCAATGATCTTGGACATAATTTGTTTCCTCCAATATATCGAAATTTATTTT
The DNA here is from genome assembly GCA_018374635.1 of Clostridiales bacterium. GTDB lineage: Bacteria > Bacillota > Clostridia > Oscillospirales > Oscillospiraceae > Pseudoflavonifractor_A. The sequence continues at coordinate 29,176 of JAHAEW010000025.1, read as the reverse complement.
AAACAAGGTGAACATGCGCTGCGCCCGGCCTGTTTTTCGGCGGAGCGCCTCGCTGTGTGCCTGCTCCGGGCCCTCCGCGCTTCTGGGCTTAGTTTGCCACTTTTACCATAGCAAACCGGATGACCTTTTCACCGGACTGGAATCCGGCCTGAAAGACCTCCACGACGGTATTTTCCCCGGCGTTTTCATCTTCCACATGCATGACCGCGTTGTGGAGATTGGGATCAAAGGTCTGCCCCAGCGCGGGGATCTCCTCGACCCCCAGCTTGGAGAGGACCTCCTTGAGGCCGTTCATGGTCATTTCCACGCCCTTTTTATAGGCCTCGTCGGCGGTCTCCTGCTTGAGGGCCCGCTCCAGATTGTCGTACACCGGGAGAAAGGCCAGCACAGCATCCGACTTGGCGCTGTTGTAGGCGTCGGTTTTTTCCTTCTGGGAGCGCCGGCGGTAGTTGTCATACTCGGCGGCCAGGCGGAGGTACTGATCCTCCTTCTGGGCCAGCGTGTCCTTGAGCGCCTCCAGCTCCGAGAGCAGAGGATCAGGGGAATCCGCCCCGGGGGCGGCGTCGGCTGCGGCCTCTTCGGTCACGGTCTCCGGCTCCATCTGCTCGGCCTGTTCCACGGCCTGCTCATTCTCTTTCTTACTCAAAGAGGTTCCCTCCTATTATGTTTCATCGTTACCTCCGTCCCCGGTGGGAAGTTCTCCCTGGCCGAACAGCCGGGTGAGACCCTCCGCAAAATAGGACAGGCGGGCGGTGATCTTTGCGTAATCCATCCGTGTGGGGCCCACGACCCCGATAATGCCCCGCATGCCGTCCCCGATGTCGTAACTGGCCATGACCACACTGGTATCCTTCAGCGCGTCGGCCACATTTTCCGGACCGATGAGGATCTTCATGGGGCCGTCCTTGGGAATGGGGAAACGGGCGGTGTCCTGATCGTCGGAGAGATAGCTCATCAGAGGCTGGGCCCGTTCCAGATTCTGATATTCCGGAAGCTCCAGCAGATGGGCCAGGCCGGCGGTGTGAACCCGCCGGTGTTCCAGACCCTCCAACACCTCCATGGCGAAGGAGACCACCAGACTGATCAGCCCATAGGCCTCGCCGGCCGCGTGCTGGGCCACCCGCATGAGCTCGGGCGTGATCTCCTCCAGCGTCAGATTGGTAAAGGTGGTGTTGAGCAGGGTGTTGAGCATCTGGAGCTGCGCCTCGGTCAGGTCGGAGGGCAGCTGCACCAGCTTGTTGCGCACCAGATTATTGTCGGTCATGACCACGATGATGAAGGCGTTTCGCTCCACCATCAAGAGGTCAAAGCGCCGGATGGTCACCCGCTCAAACCCGGATGAGAGGGCAAAGGCGGGGTAGTTGGTGAGACGGGAGACCACCCGTCCGGCCTCGGAAATGACACGATCCAGCTCCTGCATTTTGAGACGCAGGGCGCGGTTGATGCGTTCGGTCTCCTGCACGGAGAGCTGGTGCTCTTCCATCAGTTCGTTGACATAGAACCGGTATCCCTGGGGAGAGGGGATCCGTCCGGCCGAGGTATGGGGCTTTTCCAGCAGGCCCATGGACTCCAGGTCGGCCATCTCATTGCGGATGGTGGCCGAAGAGACCGAGCGGTCCAGAGAGTCGGCAATGGCCTTGGAACCCACCGGCTCGGCGGTGGAGATATAGCTTTCAATGATGGCACGGAGAATCCGCTTTTTTCGTTCGCTCAGATCCATGCGCATCACTTCCTTTGCGGCGGATTGACTTAGCACTCTTTATACCTGAGTGCTAAAGATAATGTACCACCCTCACCAGCAATTGTCAATAGGGGGGATGTAAATTAAATGTGAACGAAAATCCCGCCTTATGACTTGCATAAGGCGGGAGAGTCTGCTAAAAAACCAGACTCCTCTAAAAAGAGAGGCAGGTCCCGGTATGGAGCGGTATGAGGCGCCCGGGTTTCTGCTGGGCCATCAGGTCAAAGGCCGGATGGCCGGTGCAGTGGCCGGTACAGATCCGTTCCACCTCCAGCTCTTCGGCCAGCTGGTGGGAGAGGAGGCGCACCTGCTCAGGCGGCACGCCTAGGGAGTCCATTCCGGTCTTGCCCACCAGGTGAAACCCGCCCACGATAGCGTGGACCTTCTGGGTGGGAAAGAGGGCGCGCACCTCTCGGACGATGTGGGCGGCCCCGGCATGGCAGCAGGAGTTCATTACCACCAGTCCATGGGCGGTCTCGGCCGCCAGGGACTGCTCGTGGGAGACCGCGTCGGGGATCAGGTGGAGCCCGGGGGCCAGGAGCCGGGGGCCGTCGGCCAGATCAAACCGGTCCGCCCAGCGGGTGAAGAGCGCCGGGTCCACACCGGCGGGACGGCAGGCCTCGTCGGCGGTGTCCTTCTGATAGGACTGGACCGCGGCGGGGCGGGCCAGGACAGGGGCCTGCCAGTTGCGGTGAAAGAAGGCTGGGAACCCACCGGCGTGATCGTTGTGGCCGTGGGAGAGGGCGGCCCGCTCCACCCGGCTCAGGTCGATGCCCAGAAGGTCCGCGTTGCGCACAAAGAGGCCGGATGTGCCGCTGTCCAGGAGATAGGAATGTCCTTCGTAGTCCAGATGAAGAGAGAGGCCGTGTTCGGCGAACAGGTGGTCCGGGGCGGAATTTTCGATGAGGACGGTGAGGCGCAGCATATATACGCTCCTTTCCGGGGAAGAAGGCGGGCGCTCAGGTGCCGGCACGGGTGATGTCGTTGATCCAGGCGTGGGACCGGAACCGGAGAATGCCCAGCGTGGACTTGACCAGCTGCTCCACGGTCACGGCCACATAGACCCAGACGACGTTCCAGCGGAGCACCAGGGCGAAGAAGGCAGCCAGGGGAATGGCCACCAGCCACATGGCGGAGACGTCGATGATGGCGGCCGCCCGGATATCTCCGCCGCCCCGGAGAACGCCCACGGTATTGGTGGTGTCAAAGGAGCGCAGGGGCATCAGGCAGCCGATAAAGGTGAGGATGAGCGTGGCGATCTCCGACGAGACCGGGGTGAGGTGGAAGAGGGGGTAGACCACCACCGGCAGCCAGGTGTGGGCCGAGAGCACCAGGAGGGCGCCGATCACACCGCCGCAGAGGAAGGAGATGGCGTCCAGCGCAGCGGCCAGCTCATAGACTGTGGAGCGGCGGCCCGCGCCGATCTCCCGGCCGATGATGATAGCGGTGGTGTTGGCGATGGCCATGACGGCCACGATGCAGATATCCTCGATGTTGCCCGAGATGGCCCGGGCGGCCAGGATCTGCGTGCTCCCCTCCATATGCCCCATGATGACCTTGTACATGGAGGTGCCCAGCCCCCACAGCATCTCATTGACCACCACGGGGGTGGCGTAGCGGAAGAACTTCCGCACCAGCTCCCGATCCGGGTGGAGGAACACGGCTGGCTTGAGGCGGAAGCGGCGGTTGCACTTGGCGTAGACCACCATGATGACAAATTCCACGATGCGGGAGACGAGGGTAGCGATGGCGGCCCCCTCCACCTCCAGCCGGGGCGCTCCCAGGTTGCCAAAAATGAGCACCCAGTTCAGGAAGGTGTTGGTACACATGGAGGCGGCGTAGATGTAAAGCCCCAGTTTGGGGTTCTCCATGCTGCGGTGGGCGCCCGTATAGACCCCGGTGATGCTGTTGAACAGATAGGAGAGGCCGACGATGCGGGCATAGCCCACCGCCAGGGGGATGAGCTCCTGGTTGTCGGTAAGCAGGCCGATGATCTGGTGGGGAAAGAAAAAGAGCGTCCCGGCGAAGAGGGCGGAGATGGCGCCGGCCAGATAGAAGCCCACGCCCATCACCCGGTTGATGGCGTCGGTGTCGCCCTTTCCCCAGTACTGGCTGATGAGCACGGAGGAGCCGCTCTGTAAGCCAAAAATAATCAGCTGAATGATAAAGACCAGAATATTGGCCTGGGCGACGGCGGCCAAGGGGGCCTCGCCGAGGCTGCCCACCATGAAGGTGTCGATCATGCCGAGGGACGTGGTGATGAGATTCTGGAACAGGATGGGCAGGGCCAGAAAGAGCAGGTTCCGGTAGAAAGCCCGCCCCCGATTCAGATAAGAGAACATAGAATGTGACCAAGCCGGCGATACCTCGCTCCGCCGGCGCCTTTCTGATGAAGTATAAAATAGGGAAGATGGATGGGCGCAGTCTCAGGCCCCCACGCGGCGGGACCGGATGGCAGAGAGGGCGGCGGCCAGGGCGTCCACCTCTTCCCGGGTGCTGGAGGGGCCGAAGGAGATGCGCAGCACCCCCATGGCGGTGCGCTTGGGCAGACCGAGGGCGGCAAAGACATGGCTGGGCTTCCCCTTGTGGCAGGCCGAGCCGGAGGAGACACAGATTCCCTGGTCGCTCAGCGCGCGCACCAGCATCTCGCTGGGATAGCCGGGCAGAGAGACGGAGCAGATGTGGGGCGCGTCTCCAGGCGTGACGACCTCCAGCCCCTCCACACGGGCCGGAAGCTGCTCCAGGGCATAGGACTTGAGCGCCTCCATATGGGCGCGGTATTCCGCCCCGTGGTCCAGCCAGAGCCGGCAGGCGGCCGAGAGGGCCGCGATCTGGGCGGTGGGCTCGGTGCCGGGACGCAGCCCGCGCTCCTGTCCGCCGCCCCGCAGGAGAGGAGAGAGTTTAAGTCCGCTGCGGATATATTGAACGCCGATGCCCTTGGGGGCGCGGATCTTATGCCCGCTCACGGTGAGCAGGTCCACGCCCAGTTCCTTCACGGTAAAGGGGATTTTTAGAAATCCCTGCACCGCGTCGGTGTGAAAAAGGATCTCAGGGGCATACGCTTTGACGATGCGGGCGCATTCCCCCACCGGCTGAAGGGTGCCCAGCTCATTGTTGACCAGCATCATGGAGACCAGCACGGTGTCCTCGCGCAGGGCGGCGCGCAGATCCTCCGGCGAGACCCGGCCCTGCCGGTCGGGCTTGAGACGGGTCACCGACCACCCCTTGCCCTCCAGGGCCTTGACGGGCTCCAGCACAGCGGAGTGCTCGATGGCGGTGGTGATGATATGCCGGCCCCGCCGCCGCCCGTGCTCCACCGCGGCCTGGATGGCCCAGTTGTCCCCCTCGGTGCCGCAGGAGGTGAAAAAGACCTCCTCCGGCGCGCAGCCCAGGGCCTTGGCCACAACGGCCCGGCAGTCCTCCAGCCGCCGGGCGGCCTGCTGGCCGAAGGCGTGGCGGGCGGAAGGGTTGCCGAATGCAGAGGTCATCTCTTCCAGAGCGGCCTGCGCGGCCTCCGCACAGACGGGCGTGGTAGCGGCATGGTCCAGATAGACGAACATAGAACCTTATTTCCCCCTTGTTGGATCGCAAAAATCAGATCACGCAGAATAAATTTATTGTATCGCCCGCCGTCCGGAAAGTCAAGAAAGGCGCATTTTATGGATCTTTTATGGAGAACAGGAAAGTGGTTAGCGGATAGAAACTGCGAGAAAATGTGCTGCTTTGTCGATTGTGACAGGAAAAGAGAGGGGAAAACTTGAAATAACATACGCACTCCGGTGTTCAAAAGGCGGGATCAGACTTGACAGTATACAAAATGGGCCCTATACTGAAACCGATAACCTAGAAAGAAGGTATGAAAATGAGCGCCATGGAGCTGCGAAAGGGCGTCTGGTCGGTGGGTGTACTGAATCCATCGCTGCGTGTCTTTGATATTGTGATGGAGTCCAAGTACGGAACTTCCTACAACGCCTATCTCCTGACAGGAGAAAAAAATGTCCTCATTGAAACGGTACATACCGACTATTTTGAGGAATATGTGGAGAACATTGAACAGGTGCTTCCGCTGGAGCGGGTAGACTATCTCATTATGAACCACAACGAACCGGATCACTCGGGCAGTGTGTCCAAGCTGCTGGAGCGCTGCCCCGGCCTGAAGATCTTCTGCACCGCGGCGGGAAAGAAGTATCTGGAGGACATCACCAACCGCACCTTCCCGGTGCAGGTGGTGAAGGCGGGGGACACCCTGGATCTGGGCGGAAAGACGCTGGAATTCATTCCGGCTCCCATGCTCCACTGGGCGGACTCCATGTTTACCTGGGACCCGGCGGACAAGGTGGTCTTCACCTGTGATTTTCTGGGCGCCCACTTCTGTGAGCCCACCATGCTGGACAGCAGGGTCCATGCCAGGGAGGCCTATGCCAAGGAGCGCCACTTCTATTACCAGTGCATCTTTGGGCCTTTTGCCCCCTATGTGCAGGCCGGCCTGGGCAAGCTGCCCGCCGAGGCGGAGATGGCCTGCACCAGCCACGGCCCGGTGCTGACGGAGACGCTGGAGGAGTGCAAGGCGCTCTACCGCCAGTGGAGTACGCCGGTCCCCAGGGAGGGGAATACGGCCGCCATCATCTACGCTTCCGCCTACGGATGTACCCGGGCGCTGGCTCAGGCCGCCGCCGAGGCGTTGGAGGAGATGGGCATTCACACCGTACAGCACGATGTCACCATGGAGAGTCTGGACGCCTGCGCCGCCATTGCCAACGAGGCCGATGTGGTCCTGGTGGGATCTGCCACCATCAACCGGGACGCGCCCAAGGCGGTGTGGGATGTGCTGGGCTCGATTGACGCCATCAACACCAAGGGCCGCGCGGCCGGCGCTTTTGGCGCCTATGGCTGGAGCGGAGAGGCGCCCGGTATGCTTCAGACCCGCCTGGGACAGCTGAAATTTGCCACGCCGGCAGAGCCCTTCCGTGTGCTCTTCACGCCGACAGCAGCCGATTTGGACGGGATGAAGGACTATGCCCGCTCCGTTGCGGCCCTGTTGAAATAAACCATCAAAAAGGAGATCAGAAACCATGGATAAGTATATCTGCGGCCCCTGCGGCTATGAGTATGACCCCGCGGCAGGCGATCCCGACCACGGCATTGCCCCCGGAACTCCCTTTGAGGCGCTGCCTGAGGATTGGGTCTGCCCGGTCTGCGGTCTGGGCAAGGACGTCTTTGAGAAGGCGTAATTCCATCCTGGAACGGTGCAAAGCCCCGGAACCATACGGTTCCGGGGCTTTCGGCGTATTGAAAAACTTTGACCCGCTTCTCAAAAACGCAGGCATTTTTTCGAGGGGAGGCGAAACTCTGCCGGGGCTCTCTGCATAGGGGACAGGTTTTGTGCACTTTTGCATCACGCGGGCAGTACGCCGGTATAGGTGAGCACCTGGCAGAGCAGGGCGGCCGCCTCCTCCCGGGTGGCGGCGCCCTGGGGGATGATCTGCTCGGGAGCGTCCCACAGGAGGGAGATGGGCTGGCCGAAGAGATTCTGCTGCCCGTTGGTCAGGAGCCACACGCTCTCCCTGGCCCAGGGGGCGTAGGCGCGGAAAGCGGTGCTGTCGACCGCGTCCTCCGGCATGCCCTTGGAGGCCTCATAGAAATTCAGGTTGAGGTTTTCAGCCAGGCGGGAGAAAATGGAGAAGAGCTGCTCGTGGGTCACCGGGTCGCCGGGGTGGAATTGTCCTTTTCCATCGCCGGAGAGGAGTCCCAGCTGCTCCAGGGCGTAGACGGCGGGGCCGTACCAGCTCTCCATGGATACGTCGGAAAAGACGGCGGGACCGGAGGGCGCGTTGCAGTTGATGGCCGCGGCCAGCATGGAGGCCAGCTCCGCACGGGTCAGCGGCTCCTCCGGATGGAAGGCGCCGTCCCCAGCGCCGGAGAGGATCTGGTAAGAGGCCAGCAGATCGATGGCCTCGGCGTAGGGACTCTCCGACGTGTCGGAGAAGGAGCGGTCGAGGCAGGTCAGGCCGTAGGCCTGGGCGGCCTCCTCCGGGGAGACACAGGTCCAGCCGCTGGAGCCGCCGGTCCCCTGCCACAGGTCCACCGAGGAGGGGATGGCGGAGAGAAGCTGGGCAAAGGCGTCCCGGTAGGCCGGGCTGGAGGCCTGCTCCCCGTCGATGTACCAGCGCCAGCCCAGATCCAGCCGGTAATATCCGGCGGTGTCGCCGTCGGGCGGGGCGGCGGAGAGGAGGACGGCCACCTCGTCGGCCAGGCCGGGGTCCACCAGCAGGTGGGGGATGATCCCGATGGTGTCGGTGGTGGCGCCGGCGGGTGAGAAATAGCGGTTGGTGGTGATCTTCATGGCGTCCCCGTCCGGGAAAAAGGAGGGATAGACGCTCTCGTCAAAGAGGGTCTGTGCCACGCCCTTACCATAGGTGCGGCCGCCTATCACGATCCCGGCGCCCAGATCCCGGATGCAGGCGGAGAAGAGCTCGGAGGAGCTGGCGGTATGCCCGTCGGAGAGGACAATGACGGGCTTGTCGGTAAGGGCGGGCAGATCGGGAGAGAACGCGCTGTAAGAGCCGGAGCCATCCCGCAGATATCCCATGGTCTGCGCGCCGGCAAAAGCGCTGACCGCCTGGGAGGCCGCCGAGGTCAGTCCGCCCCCGTTGCTCCGCAGATCCATGACCCAGACACTGGCCTTGTCCTGATAGGCGGAGATCCCCTCCTGGATATGGGAATACGTGTCCGTGCCGAAGGTGGTGCACTCAAGATAGCCCACATGCCCTTCCACCAGACGGGCGGTGGTAGTTGGGACCGTAATGGCGCTCCGCGTCAGGGTGGCCGTGTGCGTTTCCTCTCCGCGCTGGTAGGTCACGGTGACCTGGGTGCCCGCCTCTCCCTGGATCCAGGAGGATACCAGCGCGGCGTCCACCCCCAGGGTGGAACGGCCGTCCACCGCCACGATCCGGTCGCCGTCCCGCAGCCCGGCCGCCTGGGCCGGAGAGCCCTCCAGCACGGAGGTGATGGTCATTCCATCTGTGCCGGCAATGGAGACCACGCCGATCCCCACCAGGCTGGTATCCTCCATGGAGGACAGAAAAGCCTGGTACTCCCCTGCGGTAAAGTACTGGGTATAGGGGTCCCCAAGCTGTTCCAGCATGGCGGAGATGGAGGTCTGCTCCAACACCTCCTGGGGAACGGGGTCAATGTAGGCTGCCGTGAGCAGGGTGCGGGCCTGCTCCAGCGTGAGGGCCTGGGCGGGCAGCGCCAACAGGGAAGCGAGAAACATACCCGACAGGATACGGGCGCAGCGGCGTCGATTCATCAAAAAGGGCCTCCTTGATTATGTTAACGCTATTTTACAACAAAATGGGAATGAGGACAATGCCTCATTCCCATTTTTTACAGCTTACCTATATTTGGAACTCAGGGGGCGAAGTATAGGTTGTGCGCGCCCAGAAGCTGCTCCACCGGGGCAAAGGAGATGCCGGCGGCGGCATAGGCCTCCCTGCCGTCCAGGGCGAGGGTGTAGAGGGGCTGTCCGTCCTGGCTGACGGTCACCTGGTCAGGGGACTTGGCGTCCCAGGAGACGGTGCAGCCCAGCGCCTCGGCTACCGCACGGACGGGGAGCATGAGGGTGTCCTCCCGGAGCTGAGGAAGCTCCTGAGCGGAGAGCTCCAGCTCGGTTCCGTTGAGGGAGACCGACTGGAGGTCCGCGTGGACCCAGCCGTCGGTACCGCCGTCCAGAAGGACCAGCGTCTCGGGCGTGGTCTGAGCGGGGTAGGACTCGGCCACCATGGTGTACCAGCCCACCACATAGTCGCCGGGGATCAGCTCCTCCAGGGAAATGCCGGAGACCTTGGTCTCGTCAGAGAGGTGGTAGACCAGGTCCTCCGTGCCGATGGAGACCGAAGCGCCGTCCCGGGAGACCGAGGTCACACGGCGGGCCATGGGGACTCCGTAGTCGGCGGGGATAGAGGCCAGGATCAGGGTGGCGCCCGCCTGGGCAGGCTCGCTCAGCATCATGACCGGAGTGGAGTAGATATAGAGAGACTCCCCATCCCGGAGCTGGTCGGCGGTCATGCTCTCACCGGTGACGGCATTGAGGATGACCGTCTGGTCAGAGATATGATAGAGGATATCCTGCGGGCTCTCGCCGCCGGCATGGAGGAGCACAGAGTCTCCGGAGAGGTCAGAGGCGGTCCCCCAGCGGTAGATCCAGCCCAACTGCTCGGGCAGCGGATAGGAGGCGGTCCCGGCGGGCGCCTGGGAGGAAACGCTGCTTTCCTGCTGGGCGGCCAGAGCGGGGGTGAGCAGCAGCGCGCAGCTCAGTGCGGCACAGACGAGAGTTTTCATAGAGATGGCTCCTTTCCTTTGATTGGGATGATGTGCTTTAGACGGGGGCGGAGCCGGAAAGGTTCCGCTTGGGCGGAACTTTTTTTGGGAAAAAGATGGGGCGCATCACGCCTCGCCCACAATGCGTACAGCGGTGCCGTAGGAGGTGAGCTCCGCAGCGCTCTGCATGAGGGAGGAGCTGGCATAGCGGATGTTGATGACGGCGTCGGCCTCCAGCCGTTCGGCCTCGTCCACCATGCGCTTGGTGGCGATTTGGCGGGCCTCGTTGAGCAGCTGGGTGTAGCTCTCGATCTCGCCGCCCACCAGGGTTTTCATTCCGGCCATAAAGTCCTTGCCGAAGTTTTTGGACTGAACGACCGAGCCCTTGACCAGGCCGAGGGCCTGGATTTTTTTTCCGGGGATGTGATCAATATTGAGAAGCAGCATCTTCTTCTCCTCCTTTGATTTGTTGAATGCGCTGGAACAGAGCCAGCAGTACGCCGATGATAAACACCATGGGTATGGCGGCCAGTGTCACGATGAGCCACAGGGGAGGGGCCTCCTCCGGGCTGATGGTAAAGCCCCAGACGATCAGCGCCATGACCCCGGCCATCAGCAGGATAAAGACCAGTGCGGCCGCCACCGGCCCCACATAGCGGATGCGGGTGTCATTCTTGCGGATGTTCATAAAACGGGTCCCCTCCTGTTCCATCTGTTCCATCTCGGTGAGCCAGGCCTCGGCGTCCAGGGTGGCAAGCTGGGCCTGGGCGTCGGCCAGACGCTGGCAGAGCGCTCCCATGGTGGCGAGGTTATGCTCCTCCCGCCGCAGCTGGATCACATGGCGGCGGAGCACGTCGTCCAGCGTCAGAGCTCCGTGCTGAAGGCGGCGGATCTCCTCCAGAGGAACGTCCAGCTTGCGCAGGAGCTTGATTTTCCGCAGGACTTCCACCTCCTCCTCGCCGTAATCCCGGTAGCCGTTGTCGCTGTTGCGCTGGGGGGTGAGCAGTCCCTCCTTTTCATAGAAGCGGATGTTGCGCTTGGTGATGCCCACCCGTTCCTCCACTTCATTGATCTTCATGTCCGATCCCTCCTCTGCTGAGCGTATGATACACCATGCACCAGGTGGAAGGTCAAGTGTTTTTCCTGGAATGGAGTGAATGGGAAGCGGAAGCTTGTCTCCGGATGGAAAGCCTGCTATAATGGGGCAGATTTTAGGATGGGAAGGACCGTGTGCCGATCTGCGCAGGCCAGGATACCCGTCGGAGGAGGGGTTTGGTGCATAAGCCAACCTTACATCAGGTGTATTCGTTCTTCCCGGGGGAGGACGGAGCGCTCTCCCGGATCGGCTGGGCGCTGCTGGCCTATCTGCTCACCGGCATCCTGGTCCAGGCCGGCGTACTGCTGGCGGCGGGAGTGTGGCTGCCCTGGCTGGCCCGGGATCCGCTGTTTCGGTGGCTGCTGTCAGTATGCGGCTCCTATGGGGTGTCTTTTCCGGTGTTTGTCCGTGTGCTGGGATGGGGGGGGAATTTTCCGGACCGGCGGGGGGAGGCTCTCTCGCCCGGAAGACTGGGGGAGACCTACTGCATCGCGCTGGCGGTGCTCTACGGCGGGAGCGCGGCGGGGGCGGTCCTCCGTGGACTGCTGGGCGCACTGACCGGATGGCGGGGGACGGACCCGGTGGAGAGCATCCTCGCCTATCCGCGCCCCCTGAGTCTGCTGCTCACCGTCATCCTGGCTCCGATCTTTGAGGAGCTGATGTTCCGTGGGATGATCCTGGGACGGCTGCGCCGGTACGGGGACGGCTTTGCGGTGGCCGCGTCGGCGCTGCTCTTCGGCATGGTGCATGGGAATCTCTTTCAGATGCCTTATGCCTGTGCGGTTGGGGTGGTGCTGGGGTGGGCGGCCGTGCGCAGCGGGCGCCTGTGGCAGTGCATCCTCCTCCACGCGGGGGTGAATCTGCTCTCAAGCGGCGTGCTTCCCCTGGCGGGGCGGCTGGGAATGGAGGCCACGGTAAGCCTGGGGGTCTGGCTCTTGACCTGCTTTGGCGTGTGGAGGCTGATCTGCCGGCGGGCCGGCCTGGGGCGGCTGATCCGCTCCATGAGGAGTCCGGGGTGGGAAAGGCTGATCCGCAGCCCGGGCATCCTGGCTTTTGGCGTCTGGACCGTCCTGTCCTGCCTGTTCTATCTGATCCCATAGAGAGCCGGTCTGGCCGCAATGGGGGGCAGACCTCGGCGGATCGAAAAACTTCGACCCGCTTCTCAAAAGTGCAGGGGCTTTTTGGAGGGAGTGCGGGCCGCCGCGAAACTTATGCTGGAAATGTGTGCAAAAGTACGGTAGAATAAGAGAAAAGCCCGGCTTGTCTCCTTGCACAAAGATTACAGGGAGATGGGGCGCTGACCGGTTAGAAACCAGCAAAACGGGCTGGCGGACCGGTAAGGACAGCATAGAGGCCGGCCGTGAAACGGAACGAAGGAGGAATCCCCATGAACGTATTTATCAGCGCCGATATCGAGGGCACCTGCGGCATTACGGACTGGAGCGAGACCGAGCGCAGCACCCCCTATGACTATAATTACTTCCGCAAGCAGATGACCATGGAGGTCCGCGCGGCCTGCGAGGGGGCCGCGGCCGGAGGCGCGGACGGGATCTTTGTGCGGGACGCCCACGACTCGGCCCGCAACATCGATCCCTCCCAGCTCCCCGAGCGGGTGCGTATCATGCGGGGCTGGAACGGGGATCTGCTGAGCATGATGAGCGGCCTGGACCGGGGCAGCTTTGACGCGGTGCTTTTTACAGGGTACCACGCCTGGGCCGCCTGCGGCGGGAATCCACTCTCCCATACCATGAACCTCCAGAATGAATTTGTGACCCTCAACGGCGTGCGGATGAGCGAGTTTCTGATGAACGCCTACACGGCGGGCTATTACGGCGTTCCGGTCCCCTTCCTCTGCGGTGACAAGGCCCTGTGCGATTTTGCGCAGGAGTTTATCCCGGAGATCACCACCGTGGCGGTGAATGAGGGGATCGGCGGCGCGGTGGTGTCCATGCACCCGGACGCGGCGGTCCGGGCCATCCGGGAGGGAGTAAAAAAAGCGGTCAGGAATGCGAAAAAATGCCCTGTGCCCATGCCGGAGCATTTTGAGGCCCAGATCCGCTTCCGGGAGCACAAGCGTGCCTATTCCAAGCACTTCTATCCCGGCGCCGCCCTGGAGGATGAGAAGAACGTCTCCTTTGCCACAGACGACTGGTATGAGATGCTCCGCTTCTTCCACTTCGTCCTGAGCGACTGATGGGGGCGGGAGAACTGCGTCTGGCCGTCCTCATCGACGCGGATAACGCCCCACGCACGGCCATCAAGGACGTGATGGCCGAGGTGGCGGTCTACGGGACCCCCACCATCAAACGGATCTACGGGGATTGGACTTCCCCCAACATGTCCACCTGGAAGCCGCTGCTGCTGGAGAATGCCATCACCCCCATCCAGCAGTACGCCTATACCACCGGAAAGAACGCCACCGACTCGGCCATGATCATCGACGCCATGGATATCCTCTACTCCGGCCGGGTGGACGGATTTGTGCTGGTGTCCAGCGACAGCGATTTTACCCGTCTGGCCACCCGTCTGCGGGAGGCCGGGATGAAGGTCTACGGCATGGGGGAGCGGAAGACGCCCGGCCCCTTCATCGTGGCCTGTGATAAATTCGTCTACATTGAGGTCATCCGGGCGGCAGGCGACCGGGCCCGGGCCGCCGCGAAGGAGGCCGCCCGCCAGGCCGCCGAGCAGGAGAAGGCGGAACAGGCCCGGATGGAGCGGGAAAAGAAAGAGCGGGAGAAGGCCGAACAGGCCAAGATCTCCGAGGCTGCCAGGACTGAGAGCGGCAAGAGCGCCTCCAGACGGGGAAAGAAAAAAGCTGAGCCAGCCAAACCAGCCGAGCCGGAAGCGAAACCCGCGCCGGTCCCCGCCCCGGCGGAGGGGAGCGAACCGGCCAACCGCATCCCGCCCGAGGTGGAGGCCCTGCTGGCCGACTCGGTGGAGGACATCGCCGACGAGGACGGATATGCCTTTATGGGGGATCTCGGAAACCTTCTGGTCAAGAAGCAGCCGGATTTCGATCCCCGCAACTTTGGCTTCTCCAAGCTGACCAAGCTGGTCAAGGCGATGGACCGCTTTGAGATCGACGTCCGCTCCACCAATCTGCCCCATGTCAAGCATATTTTTGTGCGGGACAAGGAGCCGAAATAGATCTGGAAAAAAGAAGATGAGTCCAGTTGTTTTTTCAGGAGAAATACAGCTGGACTCATCTTTTTACATAAAAATTGGCGGTTTTTGGGCTGGACAGGCAGAAGAGTAGTGTGCTATAATATTTCTACCAGTTAAAATCTGTTCTTTTTTTGTGAGCAACAAACGGAATTATGTTCCGGATAACGGAAAATAAACAGAGAATGGAGAGACATTATGGAAATCAAGAATATCTTTGTAGTAGGCGCCGGTTTTATGGGAAGCGGTATTGCCCAGACTGCCATCCAGAGCGGATACAACGTGACCATCCATGACCAGAGCGAGGCCGCGCTGGAGCGGGCCAGGACCAACATCGCGAAGAATATGGACCGCCTGGTGAGCAAGGGCCGTATGACCGCTGAGGAGAAGGAGACCGCGCTGGCTCTGCTCGGCACCTCTTCCAGCATCCACACGGCCGCCAATGCGGATCTGGTCATCGAGGCCATTTTTGAGGATCTCAACGCCAAGCGCGCCATCTTTGAGGAACTGGACAAGATCTGCCCCAAGGATACCATCTTTGCTTCCAATACTTCCTCTATCTCCCTGACCAGCCTGGCCGCGGCCACCAGCCGCGCCGAGCAGGTGGTGGGCATGCACTTCTTCTCCCCCGTGCCTGTGATGCGTCTGCTGGAGGTGGTGCACGGTCTGCGTACTTCCAAGGAGGCCATTGACGCCGCCATGGAAGTGGGCAAGAAGATGGGCAAGACCATGATTCTGGCCAAGGACAAGCCCGGCTTCATCGTCAACCGCATGCTGCTGCCCATGCTCAACGAGGCCGTTGAGATCCTGGACGAGGACATCGGCACCGTGGCCGACACCGACGAGGGCATGAAGATGGGCTGTAACCACCCCATGGGTCCCCTGGAGCTGGCCGACATGGTGGGCCTGGACATCCTGCTGGAGGTTATGGAGACCTTCTACAACGACCTGGGCGACACCAAGTACCGTCCCGCCCACCTGCTGCGCAAGATGGTGGCCGCGGGCTACCTGGGCCAGAAGTCCGGCATGGGCTTCTACCAGTACGAGAACCGCAAGAAGGTGGGCGTCAACCCCATCTTTGACAAGTAAGAAAAGCAAAAGAAGAAACGCAGCCGTCCCGGTCCATTCAGGCCGGGACGGCTGCGTTTGTCAATAAAGTATATTTTTGCGATTTTAGGCGCAAGAGCTCCGCAGAGTTCTGCCGCCACCGCGGGGCGGATTTCGTTAGAAAATACTCCCGGCCGCCGTCATGCCCTTGTCCAGGTCCTCCCGATAGTCGGGGTCGCCCGGGCTGAGGCTGTTGATGACCACGCCGTCGCTGCCGTTGCGGGCGGTGGAGTGGATGTATTTGCCCTCGCCCAGATAGAGGGCCACATGGCCGGGGAAGAAGAGCAGGTCGCCGGGCCGAATGTCCGAGCGGGGGATCTCATGGAGGGGGAAGCCCTCCTTGATGTGGGCGTCCCGGTAGATGGTCACGCCGTTGAGGAGATAGCTCATGGAGGTCAGGCCCGAGCAGTCGATGCCCAGGGGGGTCTTTCCGCCCCAGCGGTAGTGGGTGCCCAGATAGGTCATGGCGGTCTCCACAAAGGCGGCGCGGAGGGCGTTTTCCTCCGCGAAGGCGGGGGCGGTGTGACAGGGGGCCAGGAAGCCGGTCTTGGTGAAGCCCTCCCGGCCGTCGCACAGGGAGACCCGCTGCCAGCCCCGCTCGTCGGGGGTCCCCTTGACGGCCACCAGCGCGCCGCGGGTCAGGGTCTCCACGCACCAGCCCTCCACCATGGGGGCGGAGAGCACGTCGCACACGCCCTTTCGGACGATCTGCTTGGGCAGGGCCTCCCACCGCGCCACATTGTGTTCGCCGAAGAGCAGTCCCTCCGCCGGGGCGTAGCCCTCGTAGCGGTACGGGGTGCGGATGCGGTACCAGCCCGCCCGGGTATCCTCCAGGACCTCCACGGTGGAGCCGTAGAGGACCTCGTCGGCCAGCTCGCTCTGCATATGGGGGCGGGACTTCAGGGGACAGATGGGGGAATTGACAAGTGCTTTCATAGGCATACCTCTCCGTGAAAAATATGGGTTATCCGTAGATCTCGTAGATCTGTTTGGCCAGCTTCCCGATGAAGCGCTTCTGCTCGGGCTCCCCGTCCAGGGCGGGGCCGTCCCAGGTAAAGATTCCCAGGTAGAAGGGATGGCTGAAGAGCTCGAAGATACCCGCATCGTGGTTCACATGGTCCAGCCCGCCGGTCTTGTGGGCCACCACTACGGGCTGGGGGATGTAGCGCAGGAAGGAGTCGTTGCACCGCTGGCGGCGGAGCATATCCAGAGCCTTCTCCTGGAGATCGTGGGTGAGGATGGTGCCCCGGTAGAGGGCCCAGTAGATGCGCTCCTGGTCGGCGGCCGAGGTGTAGTTGTTCTTCCCGGCGGCCACGGCGTCCCAGTCCAGCATCTTGCGCTGGCAGACCGTGTGCCTGAGGCCCAGGGTGTCCTTGAAGTAGGCATTCATTTCGTCCCAGTTCAGGAGGTCCAGCACCAAGTTAGTGGCGGTGTTGTCGCTCTCCACGATCATCCAGTAGAGCAGCTCCCACAGGGAGTACTCGGGCAGGCCCAGCTCAAAAACCTCCGTGTCCGGGAGGATGGACGCAGCCGGCACGGGGACGGCCTGCTCCAGGGAGAGGCGCTTCTGCCGCACCTGCTCCAGGGCGTAGAGGAGGATGGGGACCTTGATGGTGGAGGCGGAGACCACCTGGGTGTTGGCGTCAAAGGAGTGGTAGTGCCTGCCGTTGATGAGGTCGGTCATGAGGAGGGAGACCTTGCCGGGAAAGGCGTCGATCTGTTCCCGGAGCCAGGCGTCCAGTTCAGTCTTTTTCATAGAAAGGGCTCCTTTCGGTTCAGCAGAGCTCCAGCGCGGGGGAATCGGCGTCCATGGAGAGGACGGCTCCCAGCGGAAGGGCCATGGAGGGGAGGGAGTGCCCGCAGGGCAGGTTGGCGAGGACGGGAACTCCGGCGGGCAGGATGAGCTCCCGGAAGAGCTGATGGAGGGTGAGGGTGCGCTCCGCTTCCTCCGGGGTGCAGTCGGTCCAGTCCCCCAGGAGGATTCCGGCGCAGTCCCGGAATTTTCCCGCGTTGCGCAGCTGGGTGAGCATGCCGTCGATGCGGTAGATATGCTCTCCGACATCCTCCAGGAAGAGGATTTTATTCCGGGTGTCGATCTCCCAGGGGGTGCCCAGGGAGGCGGCCAGCAGGGAGAGGTTGCCCCCGCAGAGCACACCCATGGCCCGTCCGCCGGAGAGGGGCTCCAGCGGGTGGTCCGGGTGGATGGGGAGGGGACCGGTGAGTTCTCCGAAGAGGGCGCGGCGCAGATAGTCCATGGAGTAACCGTCCACCGGCTGATAGTACTCGGTGGCGGGCATGATGGTGTGGTAGGTCACCAGAGCGCAGTCCTGATTGAGGGCGGTGTGGAGGGCGGTGACGTCGCTGTATCCGGAGAAATACTTGGGATGGGCGCGGATGGTCTCCCAGTTCAGCAGGGGGAGGAGCCGGTGGGCGCCGTAGCCGCCCCGGATGCAGAGGATGCCGTGGATGGCGTCATCCGCAAAGGCGGCGTTCAGGTCGGCCGCCCGCTGGCGGTCGCTGGCGGCCAGATAGCCGTGGCGGTTTTCCTCCCGGCAGGAGGGGAACACCACGGGGGAGAGGCCCAGGTCCCGGACGGCCTGCACGGCCGGCGGGAGCCGCTGGGCCGGAACCGCGGAGGAGGTCCCCACCAGGGCCACCCGGGCGCCGGGGAAGAGCGGTTTTGGGGTAATCATCGTAACACCACCAGAAAAGAATGTGTAGGCAAAAAGGCGGGAGAGCACCGGGAATGGTCCTCTCCCGCCGCTCTATTATCGGCAGTCAGAATGTACTTGTCAACGGGAAGGTCCGCGCTGCCACGCCTCCCTCTCCCGTTCGCTGGCCAGGAGGAAGTGACCGGGGGAGACCTCCTGCCAGAGTGGAGTTTCCTGGTCGTAGTGATGGATGGACGGGTCGTAGACCAGCAGCTTCTTTTTCTTCTCGGCGATGGGATCGGGCAGGGGAATGGCCGAGAGGAGGGCCCGGGTGTAGGGGTGGAGGGGATGGGCGAAGAGCTCCTCGCTCTCAGCCAGCTCCACCAGGCGGCCCTTGTGGATGACGGCGATGCGGTCGCAGATGAAGCGCACCACGCTCAGGTCGTGGGCGATAAAGAGATAGGTGAGCCCATGCTCCTTCTGGAGCTGGCTCATCAGATTGAGGACCTGGGCACGAATGGACACATCCAGGGCGGAGATGGGCTCATCGGCAATGATGAAGTCGGGGTCCATAATAAGGGAGCGGGCAATGCCGATGCGCTGGCGCTGGCCGCCGGAGAACTCGTGGGGGAAGCGGCTGGCGAATTCCGGCAGCAGCCCCACGTCGGCGAGGGCCTTGGCCACCTTCTCCTGCCGCTCGGCCTCGCTGATGTGCCGTCCGTACAGGCCCTCGGAGACGATGTAGTCCACCTTGGCCCGCTCGTTGAGGGAGGCCATGGGGTCCTGGAAGATCATCTGGATCTGCCGGGTGACCTTCCGGTCCAGCTCCCGGCTGATGCGTCCGCTGATGCGCTCTCCCCGGTAGAGGACCTGCCCCCCGGCGACTGGATTGATGCGGATGATGGCGCGGCCGATGGTGGTCTTGCCCGAACCGGACTCGCCCACCAGGCCGAAGGTCTCCCCCTCGTAGATGTCGAAGGAGACCCCCTTCACCGCGTGAAAGGGATGGCGGCGTGTGCCGAAGGTGACCTGGAGGTCCTGGACCTCCAGCAGTTTCCTGCGCGGCTCAGACATGGCGGTTCACCCCCTGTTCCCGAAGATGCTTGATGTGTTCCGGCGGCTCCACCTTGGGAGCCCTGGGGTCCAGGAGCCAGGTGCGGGCCTTGTGGGTGGGGCTGACCTCGAAATAGGGGGGACGCTCCACAAAGTCGATCTTGAGGGCGTGGGGATTGCGGGGGGCGAAGGCGTCCCCCTTCACCTCCAGGAAGAGGTTGGGGGGCGTGCCCTTGATGGAGTAGAGCTCCTCTCCCTTCACGCCCAGCTGGGGCAGGGAGGAGAGCAGGGCCCAGGTATAGGGGTGCCTGGGGTCGTAAAAGACCTCCTCGCAGGTGCCGATCTCCACAATGTCCCCGGCGTACATGACGGCAATGCGGTCGGCCACATTGGCCACCACGCCCAGGTCGTGGGTAATATAGATGGTAGTGAGGTCGTATTTCTTCTGAAGATCCTTGATGAGCTGGAGGATCTGGGCCTGGATGGTCACATCCAGGGCGGTGGTGGGCTCGTCGCAGATGAGGATCTTGGGCCGGCAGGCCACGGCGATGGCGATGACCACCCGCTGGCGCATACCGCCGGAGAACTCGTGGGGATACTGCTTGGAGCGGCGCTCAGGCTGGTCGATGCCCACCTCCTCCAGCACCTGGAGGACCTGGGCGTGGGCCTCGGCCCCCTTGAGACCCTGGTGGAGGACGATGGCCTCCTCGATCTGGTCGCCGATGGTCTTGAGCGGGTTGAGGGAGGTCATGGGGTCCTGCATGACCATGGCGATCTCCCGGCCGCGGATGGTGCGCCACTGCTGGTCGGTGGTGTACCCGGCCAGGTCCTGGCCGTTGTAGCGGATCTCCCCGGCCGTGACCGAGCCGTTGGAGTCCAGAAGGCCCATAAAGGTCTTGGTAAACACGCTCTTGCCGGAGCCCGACTCGCCCACGATGGCCAGGCTCTCCCCCCGGTGGACGTCCAGGGAGATCCCGCGGATGGCGTGGAGCACCTGGCCCCGCAGGGTGAATTTCACGTCCAGGTCCCGGACGGACAGAATGGTCTCAGTTTCCATGATATGTCCTCCTTTACTTGACGTGATTCTTGGGATCGGCGGCATCCGCGAAGGAGTTGCCCACGATGTAGAACGAGATGGTGATGATGGACAGGATGATGACGGGGAAGAAGAGCTGATAGCTCAGGGTGGACTCCATCATCACGGTCTGTCCGGCCTTGATGAGGTTGCCCAGGGTGGGGATCTCCAGGGGCACGCCCAGACCGATGTAGGTGATAAAGACCTCGTTGCCGATGGCGGCTGGGATGGCCAGGGCCATGCGCAGGGTGAGGATGGACACCAGATAGGGCAGCAGGTTCTTGGCCATGATGCGCCAGGTGGCGGTGCCCAGGCAGCGGGAGGCCAGGTTGTAATCCCGGTCCCGGATGATGAGCACCTGATTGCGCACCAGCCGGGCGGTCTGGAGCCAGGAGGTGAGGCACATGGCGAAGATCATGGTGCTCACGCCGGGGCGCAGGATGTAGGAGATGACGATGACCACCAGAGTCTGGGGGACGTTATCGAAGATGTTGTAGATCTCGGTGAAGAGAAAGTCCAGCTTGCGGACATAGCCCCACAGCACCCCCATGATCACGCCCAGGACGGCCTCTACACAGGCCACGGCCAGACCGATGAGCAGGGAGGTGCGTACCCCGGACCAGATCTGGCTCCACAGGTCCTGTCCGATGGAGTTGGTGCCGAACCAGTACTCTCCGCAGGGGGCCAGGTTGGTGGCGCCCTGATAGATGGTATTGGCCTCGGGGGCGTAGGGGAGCAGGGGCTCCACCACGGTAAAGGCCAGAATGCCCACCATCAGGAGGAGAAAGAACATGGCCGCCTTGTTCTGGGCGAAGGAGCGCAGGGTGGAGCCCCAGTAGGAGTAGTTGGAATAGCCGCCCCGCTCGCCGGCGGTGGGGTCATAGGGGGCGAACTCAAAAAATTCGCGCTCGGAATAGTTCCGGGAGAGGACCTCTCCCACGCTCTGGCTGAGCTGCTGGGTCTTGTGGTCTTTGAAGCGGAACAGGGGCATCAGCGGCCACCTTCTTTCTTGCCAAAGGTAATGCGGGGATCCACGATCGCCATAAGGATATCGCCCACCAGCAGGCCCAGGATGCTGATGGCGGCATAGAAAAGCACCAGGCCCTGGACCACGGTGTTGTCCTGACGCTGGATGACGTTGACCAGTAGGCCGCCCATGCCGGGGATGGAGTAGAGGCTCTCCACATAGAGGGAGCCCATCAGGGTCAGGATCACCGAGGTGGGAATGAACTGGACCAGGGGCACAAAGGCGTTTCGGAACACGTGCCTGCGGGAGATGGCCGAGGCGGGCACGCCCTTGGCCCGGGCCAGCTTCACATAGTCCTTGTTGGACTCATCCACCATATACCGCCGCAGCCACATGGCGTAATAGGCGATGTTGCCCAGGGCCAGGGAGAGGATGGGGAGGATGTAGGTGACGGGCCGCCCGCTGCTGACCTGCATGGGAAGGTTCAGATATTTCGTGCCGTAGAGCTGGATGACCAGGTAGTAGACCGCGGCTGGGACGGCCTGGATCAGAACGATGAAGGCGGTGCCCAGCTTGTCGCCGATCTTGTGCCTGGTGCGGGTGGAGCGGGCCATGAGGATACCCATGGGCAGGCCCACCGCCAGGGCGATGCCCAGAGAGGTCAGGCCGATGGCCATGGAGACCGGCACCTTCTCGGCGATGATCTTGGTGACCGGCACGTTGCGGCGGTATTTGTTGGACACGCCCAGGTCACCGTGGAGCAGATCGCTGTAAAAATCCAGCAGCTGGGCTGGGAGTGGCTTGTCCAGCCCCAGTTCCTTGAGCCCCAGTTCCACCTGGACCGCGCTCATCTTTTCAAAGTTCTGAAAATAGCCCTCAATGGGCATCAGGCGCAGCAGGGAAAAGACGACGGTCACAATGATAAACAGGGTCAGCAGGGAGCGCAGCAGGCGTTTAAATATGTATTTCGCCATGAGACGAGACCTCCTTGAGAGGAAAATGGGAGACACGGCCGGGGTATATCACGGCCCCACACAGGACCTGGGGCCGTCATATAGGGCGGCTGTAACAGAAAGACTGGGAGAAGGGGCGCCCCGGACGCAGGGTCCGGGGCGCCCGCAGAGAGGTTACTCGGCGTCCGCGGCAGTGATGGCGGCGGTGCGGTCCTTGAGCCACTGGTCATAGAGGGAGTTGAACTCCTCCAGGCCCATGGGCTCCTCCCGCAGTTTCTGGAACTTGAAGCTCTGGAGGGCCATGCCGTAGGGGGCGTACTGGGCCTCAAACACGTTGAGGCGGGTGGCCACATAGCCGGCGGAGCTGGAGATGGAGAAGGGGATGACGATGGCGTGCTCGATGAGGAAGGCCTCGGCCTCGGCAAAGGCGGTGTAGCGGGCCTCGTCGTCGGTGGTGATAGCCTTGGCCGCGTCGATGAGGGCGTAGTACTCCTCCATCAGGGCCTGGGTCTCGGGGGATTTGTTGGTGCAGGGCTCCTGGCCGATCTGCAGATCGGGGTCCTGGGCCATGAAGTTATAGGAGTTATCCTGGGCCTTGAAGGGATCGGTCCAGGTCTGGGGGTCGGCGTAGTCGGCGCCCCAGTTGCACTTCATAAAACCGTAGTCGCCGGTGCGGCGGACCATGGAGAGGAAGTTGGTGGAGGGGCCGGCCTCCACCACCACGTCGATGTAGTCGGCGCCCAGCAGGCCCTCCAGCTGCTGCTCGATGACCTGGCACTCCTTATCCCAGTTGGTGGTGGCGGGGTTGTAGCGCATGTACATCTGGATGGGGAAGCTGGCGCCGGCGGCGGTGAGCTCCTCCACGGCCTTGGCCTTGTAGTCCAGCGCGGCGGCCTCGTCAAAGCTGTCGCCGTCCGAGATGGCCTTCAGCGCGGGATACTGGGTGTAATCCAGGCCGGCGGCCTCGGTAAAGGTGGCGGGGGTGATGGTGTTGCTGAGGAGGTTTTCCGGGGTGTTGGGCTCCACCACCTCCAGGGCGTTGACCCGGTCCAGAGCGTGGAAGATGGACTGACGGAAATTCTCATTGTTCACCGCCAGCATCCAGTTGTCGGGGTCCAGGGACACGTCGAAGCGGGGCTCAAAGTTGAAGCAGAAGAAATAGGAGAAAGCCACGCTGGGACGGCTGGCCGAGAGCTGATTCTGCTTCTCGGGGTCATTCTGCCAGGCCGAGAGCAGGGAGGCGTCCAGCTCGGCATAGTCCACCTCGCCGCGCAGGAAGGACTCGGGGCCCAGGGTGGTGGCGGAGGCGTTGTAGCGGAACTCCAGCTTGTCGATAAAGACGTTGTCCTTGTCCCAGTAGGTGGGGTTCTTCACAAGCGTCCGGTGGTTCTGGGGCTCAAACTCGGACATGATGTAGGCGCCGTTGTAGAGCACGGACTGATTGTCCACGCCGAACATGTCGCCCTGTTCCTCCAGGAAGGGGCCGTACACCGGCATATAGGTGGTGTAGGACAGCACGGAGGGGAAGTAAGTGCAGGGAGAGGCCATGGTGTAGACCAGGGTGTAGTCGTCTACCGCCTTGACGCCCACATCGTCGAAACTCACCTCGGGTACGGGCTCAATAGGATTGCCGTCGGCGTCGGTGGTCTTGGCGCCGTTCTCACTCTCCAGCAGATAGGCGGTGTAGTTGAAGTACTCCTGGGCGTTCTTGACGATTCCGTTGTACATGTACTGGTTGGAGGAGCTGTTGGCGGCGTCGTTGACCCACTTGGCGGAGGAGACCCAGTCGTGAGCGGTGACGTCGGCCACCTCCTCGCCCTGGGCGTTCACCCACTTGACGCCCTGGCGGATCTGAAAGGTCCACTGGGTATAGTCCTCATTGTGCTCCCAGCTTTCGGCCAGGGCGGGCTGCATCACGCCGTAGGGGTCGTATTCCACCAGACAGTCCACCATGTTGGCGCACATCTGATAGTCGTTGGTATTGGCGGTGTAGAGATAGTTGAGGGTCTCCACCTCGCTGGCATAGAGCTGACGGTAGACGGACTCGCCGGCGGCGGAGCCGCCCTCGCCGCCGCAGGCTGCGAGACCGGCGGTCATGGACAGGGCCAGGGTCAGAGCAAGCAGTTTTTTCACTCGTTTCACACACGTCTCCTTCTTTCCATTCAAGATCAGCCCCGAGGAGGGGGCGTGTATCAACAAGGGAGGGCGTCCCCTGCCCCTTGAAGATATGTGTTTGGGGGTGGACTCAAAGTCTGGGGTCAGCTCCAGTGTTCGCAGGGAATGGCGGAAAGTCCCACGCCGGGCGCATCTGGCATGGTGACCAGCGCCTCTTCAAAGACGGGCCCGCCGGTAAAGGGGTCCACCGAGCACAGGGAGGGGCCGTCCAGGTCGGCCTTGGTGATAACGCTCCGGCCGCAGCAGAGATGGGCGGCAGCCGAGACCGAGAGCTTGGACTCCAGCATGCAGCCGATCATGCACTCCACGCCGTAGAGTTCAGCCACATCGCAGATCTTGAGGGCCTGGTGGATGCCTCCGGTTTTCATCAGCTTGATGTTGATGAGGTCGGCGGCCCCCCTCTGTATGATATCAATGGCGTCGGCGGGCGAGAACACGCTTTCGTCCGCCAGGATAGGGGTGTAGACCCGGCTGGTGACAAACTGCATTCCGGTGATGTCGTGGGCCTTCACCGGCTGTTCCACCAGCTCGATGTTCAGATTCCGGTCCTCCATGGCGGAGATGATGGCCACCGACTGCTTGGGGGTCCAGCCCTGGTTGGCGTCCACCCGGAGCTGTACATCGGGACCCACAGCCTCCCGGATGGCGGCGATGCGCTCCACATCGCCGGCGCCGTCCTTTCCAACCTTGATCTTCAAGATGTTGTAGCCCCGGGCCACGGCGTCCAGCGCGTCGGCCACCATCTCATCGGTGTGATTGACCGAGATGGTGATATCGGTGCGGAAAGAGGTCCTGGCCCCGCCCAGAAGCTTGTAGAGGGGAGCCCCCCAGCGCTTGGCCCACAAATCATAGACGGCCATATCCACCGCCGCCTTGGCGGAAGTGTTTTTCAGGATGCAGCCGTGGAGGCGCTTCATGATGCCGTCTAGATCTTCCACATCCATGCCGATGAGGTTGGGACGGATGAACTCCCGGATGGCGCAGGCCACGGAGCCCTTGGTATCTCCGGTGATGACCGCGGTGGGGGGAGCCTCGCCATAGCCCATCTCGCCGGTGTCGGCCACCACGCGGACCACAATATCGTCCACATGCTCTACTGTGCGCAGGGCGGTCTTAAACGGGCGGGCCAGCGGAAGGGAGATCTCTCCGATTTGGATATCCCGAATGATCATAGTAAAATGCCTCCATTCCCAATCGGGCGACTGAATAAAATGAAATTAAGATTGTACAAAATTGCATTTTTAACATACGGACAGAAAATTTTATAATTGCTAAAATGGTAGCATAAATTCTGGTATTTGTAAAGTGCAACGGTAGAAAAAGGAAAAAGAGAGCGGGGGAATACGGTGGGCATTTGGATAGATTGCAATATTGGTGGAGAAATATTTCAAAACGGGAAATAGAGATATCTGAGGAGCAAAAAGAGGAAAAGCGGGAAAAGAACCGTATCTTTTCTCACTTTATCGAGGAAAAGCGGCAGTGCAAAAAGGACGGAAGTCCTTTCCCGAACCGGAAAAAGAAGGTATACTAAAAATAAAAGGACCTGAAGGGGAGATGAAGTGCGCCATGGCCAGACATTCTAATCAGAAGCTGAAACTGCTCACGCTCCAGGCGCTGCTGCTGGAGCGCTCCGATGAAGAGCATCCTCTGGCCACAGAGCAGCTGCGCTCGGCACTGGAGGAGAGGGGGATCGCCGCCGAGCGGAAGAGCCTCTACGATGATATGGAGACGCTCTCCCGCTTCGGGCTGGATATCCACCAGCGCCGGGGACGGGGCGGGGGCTGGTTTGTGGGAGAGCGGCTCTTTCAGCTGCCGGAGCTCAAGCTGCTGGTGGACGCGGTGCAGTCCTGTAAATTCATCACGCCGGACAAGAGCCGGGCTCTCATCCACAAGCTGGAGGGGCTCGCCAGCATCCACCAGGCCCGCCAGCTCCAGCGGCAGGTCTACGTGACGGGCCGGGCCAAGACCATGAATGAGAGTGTGTACTACACCATCGACCAGCTCCACACGGCGCTCTCCACGGGAAGGCAGGTGTCCTTCCGCTACTTTGAGTACAATGTGGCTAAGGAGAAGGTCTTTCGACGGGAGGGAGCGCGCTACCGGGTATCCCCCTATGGTCTGATCTGGGACAGTGAGAACTACTACCTGGCCGGCTTTGACCACGATAAGGGGGAGATGCGTCACTATCGGGTGGATAAGATGGACGGGCTCGCCGTCCTTTCCCAGCCCAGAGAGGGGGACGGGTCCGGCCGGGCTTTTGACGCGGCCGCCTATGGGCAAAAGCACTTCGGCATGTTCGGCGGCCGGGAGGGAATGGTCCGCCTGCGGTGCGAAAAGGGCCTGGTGGGTGTGGTGCTGGACCGTTTTGGGGGAGAGAGCATCCTGATCCCCGATGGGGAGGACCATTTTACCGTCACGGTGCCGGTAGTGGTGAGTCCGCAGTTCATGGGCTGGATCTTCGGCCTGGGTACGGGGGTTGAGCTCACCGGACCGGACTGGGCGGTGGAGGCCTACCGGCGCCAGCTGGAGCAGGTGGGAGCGCGCTACCGGTAAAAAAATGTGC
Source organism: Clostridiales bacterium (assembly GCA_018374635.1). Lineage (GTDB taxonomy): Bacteria > Bacillota > Clostridia > Oscillospirales > Oscillospiraceae > Pseudoflavonifractor_A. The sequence goes on along the minus strand of JAHAEW010000025.1, from coordinate 2,314 downwards.
CCTGCGCACCCCTCCCAAAGGAGGGCGGCAGGGCACAGCGGTGTTATACTTTTGTGAGTATAGGAGCGCAAGAGCCTCGCAGAGTTCCGCCGTCCGCAGACGGCGGAAGAGAGTCAAAATAGTGTTTTCCGGCGGCGTGTACGTCGGAAAACACTCTTCTCAGTCCACAAGCGTGCGCGCTTTGCGCGTGCGACGCAGTGGGCTGCATCCCCTCGAAAAAATGCCTGCATTTTTGAGAAGCGTGTCGAAGTTTTTCGACACGCTGGTGTGCCCTGCGCATCCCTCCCAAAGGAGAGTGGCAGGGCATAGATCCGTTATTCCCAGGTTTTCCAAACATCGGGGCAGTAACCCACGGTAGCCTGTCTCCCGTTGCGGACGATGGGGGTGCGCAGCAGCCGGGGATCGTCCAGCAGCTTTTCCAGCTTGTCGGCGTCATAGGCCAGATAGGTGAGCAGCGGCGCGTCCGGGTGCTTGGAGTTGATGAGGGCGTCCAGGCCCAAGGCGTTTTTCACGCTGGTCAGTTCTCCCCTGCTGATGCCGTATTTGGACAGGTCCACCAGCTGAAATTTGACCCGGCGCTCCTTGAAATAGCGCTGGGCCTTCTTGGTATCAAAGCACTTGGAGGTGCCGAAAATCTGAATGTTCACCGGTTTATTCCTCCTCTATGGGGCGGAAGCGTGGGCCGGCATAGCCGTCCCGCTCCACCCGCTCGCTCCACATGGCGGCCGGCCGGACCCAGATGCCGCGCTCCCCATAGAGCGCCTGGTAGACCACCATGGGCTCCATGGTCTCCGAGTGGCGGGCGGTATAAAGCACTTGGTACTCCATCCCCTTGAAATGGCGGTAGCGGCCCGGCTTGATCTCCTGCATGGGAACACATCCTCTTTCTCCGCGCAGACATGCGGCTGTTTCATACCGCTGATTGTACCATATTTTCCCCCTGGCTGCAAAGGATAAAGACAGCAGAAGGCGGGGCCGGGGGCCGTCTGATGGAGCATACGGAAAATAGAAGTATACTTTTTGGGGAAAGCATGGTATACTATAATCACCATTGTATCCCATGCGGGTACCTTTTTTATGGCTTTATGTGCGTCGAGCGCACTGAAAATAAGGCAGGACACAGCTTACATCCGATTCCGGGACGGAGAAAACGATCCCCTTTTTTCGGCGAGGCAGGGCCGGAAAGAGTGGGACGGGCCGCCCTTGGTTTCGTGCACCCAAAAGAAATGTGTCCTTGAGTCCGGCGCCGGTCTCCGCCTTGCGGCGGAACAGGCGCGGCGGACGAGATGATTTCGATGACGTGTTTATTTAGAAAAGGAGTGTTTGAATCTCAACATGGCAGAAAAACTGAAAATTATTTCCCTGGGCGGTCTCAATGAGATCGGCAAGAATCTGACCGTATATGAATACGGCGGGGATATTATTATTGTGGATGTGGGTATGGGCTTCCCGGATGACGATATGTACGGCATTGACGTGGTCATCCCGGATTTCACCTATCTCATCAAGAATCAGGACAGGATCCGGGGCATTTTCCTCACCCACGGGCATGAAGACCATATAGGCTCCATTCCCTATCTCCTGCGCAGCGTCAATGTGCCCATCTATGCAACCCGCATGACGGCGGGGCTGGTACGGCTCAAGCTGGAGGAGCACCGCCTGGCGGACAAGACCAAGCTCATCACCTGCGAGGCCGGCGAGGTGGTCAAGGCCGGGAAATTCTCGGTGGAGTTCATCCATGTGAACCACTCGATTGCCGACGCCGTGGCCTTTGCCATCAAGACGCCGGTAGGCACGGTGGTCCACACGGGCGACTTCAAGATCGACACCACCCCCATCCAGGGCGGCATGACCGACCTGGCCCGTCTGGGCGAACTAGGGAAGAAGGGGGTCCTGGCCCTGCTGGCCGACTCCACCAATGTGGAGCGTCCGGGCTTCACCAAGAGTGAGCGGAGCGTGGGGGCCTCCTTTGACGCGCTGTTCCGCGGATGTGATAACCGGATCATCGTCACCACCTTCGCATCCAATGTGGACCGGCTCCAGCAGGTGATCTCGGTGGCGGCCAAGTACGGACGTAAGGTGGCCGTGACCGGACGGAGCATGGAGAACGCCATGAAAGTATCAGTGGAGCTGGGGTATATGAAGATCCCGGACGGCGTTCTGGTGGACGTCAACCACATCAAGAGCCTGCCTGACAACAAGGTGTGCATCATTACCACCGGAAGCCAGGGAGAGACCATGTCCGCCCTGACCCGCATGGCGTTCAACACCCACAAGCAGGTGGAGATCCGCGCCGGGGACCGTGTGATCCTCT
>JAHAEW010000134.1 GCA_018374635.1 Clostridiales bacterium | reverse complement strand
TCCTCCTGCGCGTGGGGCGCCTTGGAACGGTCCCCCTTCGGGTCCGTCATCGCTCCGTCCACCGTCAGGTCCTTGTCCTGCACCATCGTCAGGAAGTTCTTGAAGTTCTCATGGTAGTGCGTCCCGTGGGCCTCGTCCACCTCATACGTGGTGGAGAACACCGCGTTGAAGCTGTCCATCCCAACGCACCGCTGGAAGCAGCTCGCCGTCTTCTGCCCCAGAAGACGCTGCATCTTCACCTTCTTGATCAGGTCCTCCGTCGACTGGTGCAGGTGCGTGAACCGGTTGATCTTCCGGCCCGTCAGGCTCGACGTCGCCGTCATCAGCTCCTCGTACTCCGGGTTCTGCGCCAGCGCATACGTCACATCGGGTGGTCCACCCAGTTCTCGATCGCCTCCCCGAACATGTACACCCGCGTCTTCAGCTTCCGCAGGCTCTCAATGTACTCCTGGGATGTCATCATATCGTTCTACTCCTCTTCTTACTTGTTCTCAAAGGCCGCGGAACGCTTCTCCAGGAACGCGGTCATGCCCTCTTTCTGGTCGGCGGTGGCAAAGCACATGGCGAACAGCTCGTTCTCCAGGGCGATGCCGTCGTCGATGTCCATCTGCATGCCGCGGTCGATGCAGGCCTTGGAGTACTTCACGGCGATGGGGGCGTTCTTCATAAAGGAGCGGGCCATCTCCACCGCGCCGTTCATCAGCTCCTCGGGAGCGTAGACAGCGTTAGCCAGACCGATCTTCTCGGCCTCGTCGGCCTTGATCATCTTACCGGAGAAAATCAGCTCCTTGGCCTTGGCGATGCCAACCCGTCGGGGGAGGCGCTGCGTGCCGGAGAAGCCGGGAGTGATGCCAAGCCCCACCTCTGGCTGGCCGAACTTGGCCTTCTCGCTGGCCAGGATGATGTCACAGCAGAGCGCCAGCTCACAGCCGCCGCCCAGAGCGAAGCCGTTGACCGCCGCGATGGTGGGGATCTCCAGCTTCTCAATACGGCGGAACAGTGCGCTGCCACGCTGGCCCCACTTGCGGCCGCCGTTCAGGTCCAGGGGCATCTGCTCACCGATGTCAGCGCCGGCCACAAAGGAGCGTCCCTCGCCGGTGAGGATCATGCAGCCCAGGCTGCTGTCCTGCTCCACCTGGGTGATGACCTGCTCCAGCTCGCCGATGACCGTGGAATTGAGGGCGTTGAGGGCCTCGGGGCGATTGATGGTGATGATGGCAATATTGTCCTGCTTCTCAAAACGAATGGTCTGATACATAACCGTTCCTCCTCAGATAGTTCTGTTCCACAGACCCAGTCCAAACAAATACGGGGTGCCGCCCAACACAGGCGGCACCCCGTTGCTGTCATACGGACAGCGGCGATCTCACAGGGATGTCGCGGCCGTGTTTGACTGGGTCAAAACGTCGTTTGTATTCCCTTACTGCTCGTCAGCCATCTTGCGATAGCGGGCATAGCGGGCCTTCAGCTCCGCGATCTCCTGCTGATAGAGCTCCTCCGCGCGCTCGGGGAAGTTGTTCTTCAGGGAGGCGAAGCGGTTCTCACCCATCAGGTAGTCCATCAGCTTATCGGTGTCAGGCTCGGGAGAATCCAGCTGGAAGGGATTCTTGCCCTCGGCGATGCGGCGGGGATCGTAGCGGTACAGGTGCCAGTAACCGGCCTCCACCGCCTTCTTCATCTCGGTCTGGGTGCAGCTCATGCCGGCCTTGATGTGCTGCTCCAGGCAGGGGCAGTAGGCAATGATGATGGAGGGACCGGGATAGGCCTCGGCCTCGCGGATGGCCTTGAGGGTCTGATTCTGGTCATAGCCCATGGCCACCTGTGCCACATAGACATAGCCGTAGTTCATGAGGATGGCGCCCAGGTCCTTCTTGGCCACCCGCTTGCCGCCGGCGGCAAACTTGGCCACAGCGGAGATGGGGGTGGACTTGGAAGCCTGTCCACCGGTGTTGGAGTACACCTCGGTGTCCAGGACCAGCAGGTTCACATCGCGGTTCTGCGCCATGACGTGGTCGATGCCGCCGAAGCCGATGTCATAGGCCCAGCCGTCGCCGCCGATGGCCCAGATGGACTTCTTGCTCAGGTACTCCTTGTTATCCAGGATGTACTCGATGTCGGCGTTCTTCTCCACGGCCTCCAGGGCAGAGACCAGGGCGTCGGAGACGGCGCGGGTCTGATCCTTGTCCTCCCAGTTCGCCATGTAGTTGTCAATGGCCTCCACAGCGATACCGGCGGCCTTCAGATCCTCCATGCGGATGAGCAGCTCCTTGCGGATGGCGTCCTGCGCATGGAAGAAGCCGTAGGCGAACTCGGCGTTGTCCTCAAACAGGGAGTGCTCCCAGGCGGGACCATGGCCCTCGCAGTCGCGGCAGTAGGGCAGGATGGGGGCGCCGCCGCTGATGGCGGAGGAACAGCCGGCCGCGTTGCCGATGTACATGCGCTCGCCCACCAGCTGGCTGACCAGCTTGATGTAGGTGGTCTCGGCACAGCCGGCGCAGGCGGCGGAGAACTGGAAGTAGGGCTTGGCGAACTGGATGGACTTGACGGTCTTGTCACTGATGACGTCCTTCTTCAGGTAGGCGTCGTTCATGGCGACCTTGTCAAAGTTCTCCTGCTCGCTCTTCATCTCCTCGAAGGGAGTCATGACCAGAGCGTCGGCGGTCTTCTCGTTCTGGTTGGCGGGGCAGGCGGTCAGACACACGCCGCAGCCCAGACAGTCATAGGGAGAGACCTGGATGCGGAAGGAATAGGCGGGGGCGTCCTTGCCCAGGCCCTTGGCGGGCACGGTGACGAAGGAGGCGGGCACGCCGGCCTTCTCCTCTTCGCTCAGGAGCACGGGACGGATGGCCGCATGGGGACAGCTCATGGAGCAGCGGTTACACTGGATACAGGCGTCGGGATTCCACTTGGGCACCGCGGTGGCCACGCCGCGCTTGGAGTAAGCGGAGGTGCCGTTCTCCCAGGTGCCGTCCAGCACGCCGTGCTTCTGGAACACGGAGACGGGCAGCTTGTCGCCCTGCTGGCGGTCGATGGGCATCACGATCTCCTTGACGAAGGGAGTGGCCTCGATCTCGGCAGCGGGAGCGTCCACGGCATCGGCCCAGGAAGCGGGGATCTCCACCTTGACGGCGGCGTGGATGCCCACATCCACGGCCTGGTTGTTCAGGTCAACGATCTTCTGACCGGCCTTCTTGAAGTAGGAGTTGTAGTTGTTCTTCTTCATGTCCTCCACGGCCACGTCCAGGGGGATGACCTTGGTCAGGGCAAAGAAGGCGGCCTGCAGGATGCTGTTGGTCCGCTTGCCCAGGCCGATCTCACCGGCCAGCTTGGCCGCGTCGATGATGTAGAACTGGGCGTGCTTGTTGGCCAGGTCCCGCTTCATCTTGGCGGGCAGGCGCTCGTCCAGCTCCTCCACAGTCCAGGGGCAGTTGAGCAGGAAGGTGCCGCCGTCCTTCAGGTCGGCGGTGGTGTCGTACTTGTTGACATAAGTGGGGGCATGGACCGCCACAAAGTCAGCGGAGGACACGTTGTAAGTAGCGCGGATGGGGTGATCGCCGAAGCGCAGGTGGGACTGCGTCAGGCCGCCGGACTTCATGGAGTCATAGGAGAAGTAGGCCTGCGCATACTTGTTGGCCACCAGGCCGATGGTGCTGATGGCGTTCTTGTTGGCGCCCACCGTACCGTCGCCGCCCAGGCCCCACAGCTTACAGGCCACCTCACCGGGATGGGCCAGCTCCACTTCCTTGTAGTCCAGGGAGGTGTGGGTCACGTCGTCGATGATGCCGATGGTGAAGTTGTTCTTGGGATTCTCCTGCTTGAGGTTGTCATACACGGCGATGAACTGGCCGGGCGTGGTGTCCTTGGAGGACAGGCCGTAACGGCCGCCCACCACGCGGATGTCGCCGCGGCCGGCCTGGTTGAGGGCGGTGACCACGTCCAGGTACACAGGCTCGCCTACGGAACCGGTCTCCTTGTTGCGGTCCAGCACGGCGATCTTCTTGACCGTGGCGGGAATGGCCTCGGAGAAGTGCTTGACGGAGAAGGGACGGTACAGATGGATCTGGACCATGCCCACCTTACGGCCGTTGGCGTTGAGGTAATCCACGGTCTCCTTCACGGCCTCGGAGGCGGAGCACATCACCACGATGACCTCTTCCGCGTCGGGAGCGCCGTAGTAGTTGAAGAGCTTATAGTCGCGGCCGGTGATCTTGTTGATCTCGTCCATATAGTGCTGAACGGTCTCGGGCACGACGGCGGCCTTGACATTGGCGCCTTCCTTACACTGGAAGTAGACGTCGGGGTTGACGTTGTTGCCGCGGTTGGTGGGGTGCTCGGGGTTGAGGGCGTTGCGGCGGAAGTCCTTCAGGGCCTCGGAGTCCACCAGGCCGCGCAGGTCCTCATAGTCCAGGGCCTCGATGCGCTGCATCTCGTGGGAGGTCCGGAAGCCGTCAAAACAGTGCATGAAGGCATACTTGGAGCTGATGGCGGACAGGTGGGCCACAGCGCCCAGGTCCATAGCCTCCTGGGGAGAGGAGGACATCAGCATGGCATAGCCGGTCATACGGCAGGTCATGAAGTCGGTGTGATCGCCAAAGATGGAGTGGTGGTTCGAGGTCACCACACGGGAGGCGATGTGCATCACGCTGGGAAGGAACTGACCGCCCATGGCATACATGGCGGGGATCATCAGCATGAGGCCCTGGGAAGAGGTAAAGGTGGTGGTCAGGGCGCCGGCCTGCAGGGAGCCGTGGCAGGTACCGGCAGCGCCGGCCTCAGACTGCATCTGGATGACGTCCACGGTGGAGCCGAACAGGTTCTTCCGGCCTTTCGCGGACCACTCGTCCACCTTCTCCGCCATGGGAGAAGAGGGAGTGATGGGGTAAATCGCCGCAACCTCAGTAAAGGCGTAGGCCACATGGGCCGCGGCGGTATTACCGTCCATAACGACGTAATTTTTTTTGCTCATAATGATCCTCCTTGTACTACAAAACAGTAGTTTCCAAAGGCCCTATGAAGGGGTCTGTTGGGGCATCAAACGAAAGGGGAAGCTCCCATTCCGTTCAACAGATTCTTTCTCTTTTCCTTGCCAGGATCTATATCCCACAAATGTGGAGCACTTTCTCTACGGCACACAAGAGAAGATACCCCAGCTGGAGCATTCCGGCGGGGTCTCTTCTCTATGTGATGCCGCTGTGAAAGGAAGAGGAATTACTTGGAGGCCTTGAGGGCCTTGATGGACTCGATGAGCATGGGTGTGACCTTGAAGAGGTCGCCGGCAATGCC
>JAHAEW010000133.1 GCA_018374635.1 Clostridiales bacterium | reverse complement strand
CGGCAAGTTTGACCCCGCCGCTACCGTTACCGGCAACGAGGCCGCCAAGATGCTGCTGGTGGCCGCCGGCTACGACGCGCAGCTCGAGGGCCTGACCGGCAACGACTGGGCCATCAAGACCGCCTCCCTGGCCTCTACCCTGGGCATCTTTGATGACCTGACCGCTCCCACCGGCGATCCTCTGACCCGCGACAACGCGGCGCTGCTGATCTACAACGCTCTGGACATCGAAATGATCCAGAAGTACGAGAACGGCTACGCCATTGCCTTTGAGGATCACCGTACCCTGCTGTCCACCAAGTATGGCGTTTACAAGGTGGAGGGCGTGGTCACCGGCAACGAGTGGGCCCAGCTGGAGGATACCGACAGCGAGGATTCCCTGGCCACCGGCAAGACCAAGATGGATCACGTAAAGGTCTACAAGTCCACCACCAGCAACACCGTTGTGGGCGAGTATGAGGAGGAGAAGAACCCCGTTATCTTCAACGTGTCCACTCCCGTCGACATGCTGGGTCAGACTGTGACCATGTATGTGCGCAAGACTACCGTTCTGGCCAACTCCGAGGTTCTGGGCGTGTATGTGAACGGCAACAACAACGTGGTCAAGACCACCGCCGACACCCAGGACACCATGAAGGACTTCCTGAAGGGTACCGGCCTGAGCGTGGACGGCGATACCGCCTACTACGTCAACTACGGCGTAATGAAGGACGAGGCTGCCGCCACCAAGGCCATGGGCTTCGAGTCCGGCGACCGCTTCAACAGCGTGAAGGGCAAGACCAACGGCTACGGCGTGGAGCTGACCGCCATCGACAACGATAACGACGGCGAGGTTGAGTACGTGCTGTACCTCCAGGAGACCCTGTCCCAGGTCATCGCCAAGAGCGACTCCAAGGAGACCACCACTCTGAACACCTTCAACTCCAACAAGGCCATTGACAACGAGGACATCGTGACTGAGGCCGACCTGGCTGAGGGCGACCTGGTTCTGACCGTCTCCTACGGCGGCCGCTACTATGTCTCCGAGCCCCAGGTGATCACCGGCCAGATGGAGTCCTATGCTGCCAACAAGGAGAAGGAGCAGACCATCACCGTGGGCGGCACCGAGTACCACCCCTCCTACATCCAGTACAAGGCTGACACCGCCGACAACACCTATGAGTTCGACGTGCTCAAGTGCGACAACGGCGGCGTGGAGTTCGACTCCGACTACGACTTTATCCTGGACAGCAACGGCAACGTCATTGCCTACCGTCCCTCCGAGCAGGGCCTGTACGACTACGCCCTGGTTCTGGACTCCGGCTATGAGCCCGGCGCCTTTGCCTCCGATGCCTCCGGCAAGATCAAGGTCCTGCTGGCCGACGGCACCGAGGGCGTCTACACCCTGAACTTCTCCGCCTCCGCCAAGAACGTGGGCGAGCAGGTTGCTGACGTTCTCACCACTAACAGCCATACTGAGAAATACAGCAAAAATCAGGGCATTCAGGAGCTGAAGGGCTTCCTGGGCACCTCCGACTCCGACAACTCCGCTACCGCCCCCTGGAAGACTCCTGTTGAGACTGGTAATACCGGCGCCTTTGTCAACAAGAACATTGATACGACTGGTACTGCTGGTATCAACGACGCCGACTACAAGGACGGCCGCGCTGCTGGCTATGTCATCGCCTACTCCCTGAACGATGACAATGTGCTGACCATTAAGTCCATCGTGGGCAGCAACGACGAGGTTTCCGCGGTGACCAGCGTCTTCAACCCCGCCGACGTGAAGCAGCAGGCCATGAGCAGCGCCTATGAGACCGGCGCCGCCCGTATCCGCTACAACAGCAACAACAGCCAGATCACCGTAGACAAGAACACTGTGGCCTTCTATTATGACAACAGCACTCCCAGCGATATCACCTACGGCGTGGCTGTCGGCTACAATGAGATGGCTCATGTGGATAACAACAAGATTGTTTCCGCCCGCTTCCTGGACAGCAAGTCCACCCTGGCCTCCACCGTGCTGTTTGACGCCGAGGGCGTGGCCGTGGAGAAGGACTATGCCTTCGTTCTGAGCCGCAGCAGCGTGGACAGCAAGTATGCCACCCTGAACGTGGTTCTGATGGATGGCACTGTGACCACCCTGAAGATCACCCGCGACGACTACAACAGTATCTTCAACACCTCCGACGATTTCAGCATTCCCTATGCCTACACCACTGACGGCAACGGTGTTTCCGACCTGACCAAGCCCAACTTCTCCAGCGATGACAACCAGGCCAGCAACCTGGAGATCGTCCGCGGCTATGCCCGTCAGTTGCGCACCGGCACCGTGGCCCTCTACACCGACAAGACCATGACCAACCTGGTTAACGGTGCTTACGGCGACGGCACCTTCACCTACGAGAACAACATCTGGAACGTGGAGGACGTGGACAACAGCTATGAGAAGGCTCCTGTCGGCTCCTTCTCCGAGAACGTGGGCCGCGAGGTTGTCATGGTCATCGACAGCGACAAGAACATTGTCCGCGCCGCCTACATTCTGAGCACCCTGGACGGCGTGTATGCCGCCAATGCCAACATTACTGTTCAGCCTGCCGCGAACTCCAATATTACCGAGAACCAGGCGCTGACCCTGTCTGTGACCGCCACCGCTCCCGGCACTCTGAGCTACGAGTGGTTCAAGAGCGCTGACAACAGCACCAACACCCCCAACGACGACACCTCTCTGGTCAATGTGGCTGGCTACACCGGCGCCAAGACCAACACTCTGAGTGTTGCCGCCAACACCCTGTCTGCCGGTTCCCACTACTTCTATGTGAAGGTGACCAACACCGAGACCGGCAAAATCGAGAGCGTCGTGGTCAGCAATCTTGCCACTGTGACCGTGGGTACTTACACCGCCAAGACCATCAGCTACAGCACTGCGGATGCCGCCAAATTTGCTGTTTATGCCGGCAACAGCCAGACTCCTCTGACCGAGGAGGACAGCCGTTCCGGCAAGCAGGTGACCATCCCCGCTGATGCCACCACCGTTGCGATCCAGAACTCTGACTGGAATGCTGGAGAAAACTACGCCTTTAATGGCAAGAACTACGAAGTGGATTCCGACAAGTGCATCACTGTAAATGTGGGTGATCTTTCTAACGGTGACACCCCGATTAGCTCCAGCAATTTCACTCGGGTGTATAAGGCTACCTATGAGGTTCCCGGCGCTCCCTATACAAGCGCTGCGGCTCCCGATGCCGAGTTCGATGCTACCTCTGTGACCGCTCCTGCGGTACCTGCTGCTGAGACTGGCTACCAGTTCCTGGGCTGGTATGATGCCACCAACAGCAAGGTTTACAAGCCCGGCGCTACTGTGACTCTTGGCGGTAGCGATGTTACTCTGACCGCTGTGTACGGTTCCACCGTCATGGAGGCTGGTGCTAACGATAAGAGCGCTTCCGACGGTCTGGCCACCGCGCAGTTTAAGTTTGACATCTCTGCTGACATCAGCGCCAAGATTACCAAGCTGACTGCAACTGCCAGCACTGTTGGCGGTGCGACTCTGGGAGGTGGCAAGGACACCAATTCCGTTGCCTTTGCTTCCAACGAGATTGCCCTCACCTTCACGAGCGATGGCGTTGACCTGAGCGGAGCCGCTACGGGCAATACCATTACCTTCAGCATCACTATCTCCTATGAGGCTGGCGGTACGCTGACCCCTGGTGATATTACCTACACTTACGCCTGACCATATTGAAACATCCCCCCGGGCTATGCCCGGGGGGATGTTCTATTTCACCGCGAAATAATGGTATTTGGTGCCGCTGTAGTTCATATAGGAGCGGTTCCGGCTGTCCTGGGTAACGGCGAAGCCGCTGGCCTGGATCTGGATGGCGGGCGTGCATGGTCCGTTGATGTCCTGATAGAACACTGGCCAGCCGTCTACCGCCAGGCCGCCGCTGATGCTTTCGCCGCCGTTGCTTCCATAGCGGTTGCCAAGCGCCATCTCCACCAGAACCGCCCTGGGCCGGAATCCCAGGTGAATCGTGCGGCTGGCGGCATTGTCGCCGGTATAGGCTCCTGTGCTGATCTCGGCCTTCTCCCGTTCCAGCCGCTCCGCCTGGGCCTTGGCGGCCCGTATGCCTGTGTCGATCCTGGCAAAGTCCTGATTGAAGTCCGTCCGCAAAAAGTTGTCGGACGGCTCCCATTGGTGCAGTTGATAGTGTTCCGTATAATTTGCCATATTTTTTACATCTCCTCCCCACGTAGGGACACCCCACTATCCGCCGCATGCCCAAACCCGGACAGTCTACAGCCGTGTTTGGAGGTTCCGTCTACCAAATGTCTACCACCTGAGGCCCTGAAACCCTTCTGGTTTCAGGGCCTCAGCCCTTTTTCCCTGTCAGGATTGTCTACCAAATGCCTACCAAGTAAACCTTTTCATGCCGTCACCGAGTTTTTTAGGTGAAAACGAGCAGATATTTGTACCTATTTCTCCTTTGTAAGGGGCGTCATACGCCCCTCTGGCTCAAAATTCAGAAGGAGGAAATCCAAATGAGAAACCTCAAGCGGACTCTCAGCCTGGTAATGGCCATGGCCCTGATTGTGGGCATGATGGTCGTCTCCGCCAGCGCTGTGAGCAGTGATTTCAACGACTCTGCTGAAATCACCAACACTGAGGCGGTTGATGTGATGACCGCCATCGGTGTATTCGAGGGCACCGACAAGGGCGCCTTCAACCCCACCGGCATCCTGACCCGTGAGCAGGCCGCCAAGATCGTGGCTGTCATGCTGTTGGGCGAGGAGGACGCCAATAAGCTGAGCACCAACTCCACCACCTTCAAGGACGTGGCGGCCAACCGCTGGTCTGCGGGCTACATCGGCTACTGCGTACAGCAGGGCATCCTGGCAGGGACCGGCAACGGCAACTTCGACCCCGAGGGCGAGCTGACCGGCCTGGC
>JAHAEW010000024.1 GCA_018374635.1 Clostridiales bacterium | reverse complement strand
CCAAGCCTTGTTGTCACGATCCCAAACCAGACCGAACTCGCGCATCATGCTACGCACGGGGTAGGTATTGCCAGTGACGGTCAGGGCGTCCATGTCGATGTCCACCAGGACGGGGTGCGCCAGGGTTCCGCCGACCTGGACATTGCGCACGAGGCCGGAGAACACACGGGCGGCTTCCTTCGCGGATTTCCAGGCGCGGCGCAGGCACTCGCCGAAGCTGAGAGAGGTGACCCACTTGAGGGACATCTTGCGCAGGTTCCAAGCGGCTTTCATGATCTCAGAGAGATTATACTTTTTCATGTTAGTTACCTCCTGGGGTTGTCCCCTCTTGATGATTTTATTATACGCTAATATTAGCGTAATGTCAATAGGAAAATGCTAATATTAGCGCAAAAATTTGAAGGAGTGATAAGATGAAAAACAGCGAATTGGTGCCGGTGATGCTGGTACGGGTGCCGGAGATATCGGCGGAAGCGAGGACCAAACTAAAGGCTGAGATTGAGTCGTCCATCTATGATGGTGTGCTCCTGCTGGACGAGTCTCTGCCCTATGAGGTGGTCGAGCTGCCTCTGCCGCGTGACTCCCCGGTAGAGCTCCTGGAGCCGGAATCCGGGCCACCCAAGGAGCTCCACGGCCGGAACGCAGCGGAGAAGCGGGAGATCCTGGACCGCCTCTATGCCTACCGCAAAAGCGCGGGGCTGGGTTGCTTTGAGCCGCTGGCTGAGGCTTGCGGCAAAGGGATTACGCCGGATCTGCTCCGCCGCCTCTACAGCGGGGACGAGGTGGCACCTATCCAGGTGTGGCGTCAGGTCGGCGCCGGCCTGGGCAAGCTGGGTGTGTCCAAGTTGGACACAAATGAGGGATAAGCATGGGAGACTGCGTCCGTATCGAGGAGTACCGGCGCACCTGTGCTAATTGCTACTGGCACGATGCCGCCATGTGGGCGTGCAAGCGCCCGGGAGGCTGGTGGTGGGATAAGCGGTATCATCGCTGCGCCGCCTTCCGGTGGCGGAACAGCCCGCCGGGGAGAAGGAAAGGAGAAACTCAACATGAAAAATAAGGACCTGCGGAGATTGCGCTGTCTGGTGAAGGCGCAGACCTTGTGGCACCTGGAGCGGCTGGCCCAGATGGACGGGTGCGGCGACGTGGGCCGCATGGTAGACAAGTTGACCCGGGACAAGATGCTGGCCCTCCGCCAGTCTGTCGTCGGGCCATGGGTGGCCCACCATGTGGCCCGAGCTAAGAGGGTGGATTGATGGCAAAGCGGCTCAAGACCATCACGGCGGGGCGCCTGGTGGTCGTTGGGTGCTACACCATCCCAACACCCCGCAGCACAGAGCGGGAAAGAAAAGCACTGCGTGAGATCTCCAGCGCAGCCCAGATGACGATTAACGCTAACCGCTCCTGGCAGCGGCTGGAGCTGCTGCTGGCCGCCAACTTCGGGCGGGGAGATCTCCACGTGGTGCTCACCTATGACGACGCGCACCTTCCGGCCAACCGGCAGGCGGCGGTGCAACGGGTGCGCAAGATGCTGCCCCAGCTCCGGGCCGTGCGGAAGTCCAGGGGGCAGGAGCTCAAATACATCTATGTGACGGAGCAGCTCAGCTCCGAGGGCGGGCGGCTCCATCACCACATGGTGGTCAATGGTACCGGGGCGGATTTGGATATGCTCCGATCTCTCTGGCCTTATGGTGAGGTGGAGCTGGAGGCCCTGGACACATGGCAGGGCTACGAGGCCCTGGCCAAGTACCTGACCAAGGAGCCCAGGGAGCTAGGCAAGCCAGAGGTGGGGGCGCGGAACTGGGCGGCCTCCCTTGGGTTGAAAAAGCCGAAGGTGGAGAGCGAAATCGTCAAGGATAACCTGACGGTGGCCGCGCCGCCCGGAGCAGTCATCCTCAGCGCACCGCCACCCGTGCGAAACGAGTTCGGCGAGTTTGTCATGCTGAAATACTATTTACCAATAAGGAAGAAGGAGGAGAAGAAAGGAACCAGGCCACCGCGCAGGCGGAAAAGAAAATAGCCCTCGCGTCTTTATTCGGTCTGGAAACCAGGGGTAACAAGTCCACAGGGAGGGAGAAAGTGCATGGAAAAGTTGCAAAACAGAGGCGAGTGTGGTAAACTAATCCTAAAGGACGGATGGGTTATCTGTCCCAAGTGCAAGACAATGAAGCTCCTGCGGCTGCCGTCAGACGGCAAGGTGAAAGCCTATGTCTATTGCCGGCACTGCAAGCAGGAGCGATATCTAGATATCGATTTGAGCCTGAGCCAATGAGCCTGAGCCACATGGTCCGCATGATGCGGCCCGTGTCGGTTCAGGCTTTTTGTTTTGTCCGGAGGTGTGTGCCGTGCTGCTGAAACTCTGTGCCAAATGCGGGGCGGCGACGCCCAACCACAACGCCATCTGTGACCGGTGCGCGGAGCGCTTGCCAGCGATGCAGCGGGAGCGACATGCAGGCTATGACAAGCACCGCGACCCGGCTAAGGTGGCCTTCTACCGCTCGGCGGCCTGGCGGGCCCTGCGCCGCCGGAAGCTGGAGTCCATCGGCTACCGGTGCGAGGAGTGCGTGCGGGAGTGGCAGGCCGGGCTTCGGCGCGAGGAGGACATCGAGCTTGCCACGGAGGTGCATCACATCGAGCCCATTGACATCAACTGGGCCAGGCGGCTGGACATCACCAACCTCAAGGGCGACTGCAAGGCCCACCACAGCGCCGAAGAGAGCCATCACAAGCGGCCCGGGGGCGGGTCAAAAAGTACAGGCGGACGGCGCGCTTGACCGCACGGCCTCTGTTTCACGGCAAAAACTCCCCGATGGAGGGAAACGCCCACCGGCGGCCGGGGCGGGATTGGTCTTTTCAGCAGTCGCCCGCGCGACACCTGGGTGCACACGAGACAAAACCGGCCGAAAAAGAGGCAAAAATCGCGCCCTGGAATGTGTCCGACTTGGACACACCGGGCGGGAGAGGAGGACCGTCACATGCCCAACCCACGCGAACCCATCAACATCCTGCTGGCGAAGGGCCGCAAGCATCTGACCCAGGAGGAGATCCAGCGGCGCATAGCCACCGAACCCACGGCCCCGGCCGACGATATCCGGCCGCCGGACTACCTGTCCAAGAAGCAGCGGGAGGAGTTCTCCGCCCTGGCGGGGGAGCTCCAGCGCATCAAGATCATCGGCAACGTGGACGCCGGGGAGCTGGCCCGGTACGTGGTGGCCCATGGCTTTTACGCCAGGTACACCAAGCTCCTGCGCACCCTGCCCAAGAAAAAGCGGGCGCGGCTGCGGGAGCTGCGGGCCAAGCTGGCGGCGGAGGAGGGCCGGGCCGTGGCCGCCGGCGAGGAGATCGACGACGAGGACGTGGCCCTGGAGCTGGAGCGCAGCCTGGCCCTGCTCCAGGACAAGTATTTCGCCCAGTGTGAGGCCACGGCCCGGGCCCTGGGGCTTAACATCACCAGCCGCTGCAAGCTGGTGATCCCCCAGGAGCCGCCGGTACCGAAGTCCAACAAGTTCGACCGCTTTAAGAAGCTGGCGGAGGGCGAATGAGGGACCGGGCGACGGCCTATGCCGAGCGGGTGGTCTCCGGCGACGTGGTGGCCGGGGAGCTCCACGTCCAGGCGTGCCGCCGCCACCTGCGGGATCTGGAGCGGCAGGGGACGGACGAGTTCCCCTATCTCTGGGTGCCGGAAAAGAGCGAGGAGATCCTGGACTTTGCCGAGACGCTGACCATCGTGGAGGGCGACGAGCCCCGGCCGGTCCGCCTCTACGGCTGCCAGACCTTCGACCTGGGCGTGCCCATGGGCTGGGTCAACCGCAAGGGCTACCGCCGGTTCCGCCGCAAGTACAAGTCGGTGGCCCGGCAGAACGGCAAGACCTTCGAGAACGGCATCACCGCCACCTACCTGGCCGGCTTCGGCGGCTACCGCTTCGGCAAGCTCTTCACCGTGGCCACCAAGAAGCGCCAGGCCCGGCTGGCCTGGGAGGACGTGGAGCGGTTTGTCCTGGCGGACGGCGACCTGATGGAGTGCTTCCGCATCCAGGACTACAAGTCCCTGATCACCTCTTGGGAGACCGGCTGCACCATTGAGGCGCTGTCCAGGGAGGGCGGTCTGGACGAAGGCTTCCGCTCCATCTACGCCTCCATCGACGAGATCCACCAGCACCGGGACAACAAGATCTACAAGGCCATCTACAACGGCCAGCGGTCGCTGAAGGAGGCCCTGACCTCCATGATCACCACCCGGGGCGACGAGCTCAGCAGCTTTTGCTTCGAGATGGACGAGTATTGCCAGGCAATCCTCGCCGGCGGCTCCACGGCGGAGAACTTTTTCGTAGACATCTACTGCCTGGACGACGGGGACGACCTCTTTGCCCCGGAGCACTTTCCAAAGTCAAACCCGGTGCTCTGCCAGACAGAGGAGGGCATGGAGACCATGCTGGCCGACGCCCAGACGGCCAGGGACGCCGGCGGCCGGGAGCTGGCCGACTACATCACCAAATGTCAGAACATGTGGTCGGAGAACGCCGATGAGAAGCTGGTGACGCCGGCCATTCTGAAGAAGTGCCGCTCCCCGCTGACGCTGGAGCACTTCCGGGGCGCCTCCTGCTTCGCCGGGCTGGACCTGTCCTCCGGCGGCGACCTCACCACCCTGGCCCTGGAGTTCCAGTGGATGGAGCGGGAGCGGCCCATGTACTACGGCTGGAGCGTCAGCTTCATGCCCCGGGGGCGGCTGGAGGAGCACATCAGGAGCGACCTGGCCCCATACGACGTGTGGGCCCATGACCGCCTCCTGATGGCCACGGGAAGCGTCCAGGACTTCAAGAACGACTACAGCTTTATCCTCGCTACCCTGCGGGACACCCTGGCCGAGTATGACCTGACCCTCCTGGGGCTGGGGTACGACCCCCACAACGCCGACTGCTTTCTCAAGGACCTGGAGGAGCTGGGGGCGCCTCTGCTGGAGGTGAAGCAGTCCGCCCGGTTCCTGAACAGCGGGACGGAGGAGCTCCAGCTCCTCATGAAGTCGGGGCAGTATCTCTACGACCAGCGGAACGAGCTGCTGGACCTGTCCCTCCGGAACGCCCGCATTGTGCGGAACAGCTTCAAGGAGATGAAGGTGGACAAGGAGGCGGGCAAACGCACCCGGCGCATCGACCCGGTGGACGCGGCCATTGACGCCCATGTGGCGCGGATGAAGCTCACCGAAGATCCCCCGGTGGATCTGGAGCGGGCCATGGCGGAGTATCTGACAAAAATGGGGTGGAATACGTGAACTACATCAAAGAGCTCCTGCGCTGGGCGGAGCCGGGCTACCGCTGGACGCTGGAGACGGCGGGGGAGCTGGCGCTCCTGGCGGGCCGGGGATGCCGGTGGCTGGGGCGGTTCCTTCTGGCGCTGCTCCTGTTCCTGCCGTGGCTGATTGTTGGGCTTGCCCTGTGGCTTCGGCGCAGGCGCAGAGAAGGGGGTGAGTGAGCATGGGATTGTTTCAGAGACTGGTCCAAAAGACGGGCGGCCAGGCCGCGGCGCCGGCGGACGGAGCGGAGCAGGTGACGCTCAGCCAGCTCATTGACCTGCTGAACCTGGGGGGCGTCCCCCGGAGCAAGCTGAGCGAGGCGACCTATTTTACCTGCCTGCGGGTGCTGAGCGAGGGCGTCTCCAAGCTGCCCCTCAAGCTCATTCGGAGTACCCCGGAGAGGGGGGTGGAGGAGGTGCGGGAGAATCCGCTCTACCGGACTCTGCGCTACCGGCCCAACCCCCTCCAGACCGCCACCTACTTCTGGGCGGACATGGAGATGTCCCGCAACCACTACGGCAACGCCTATGCGGCCATCTTCGGCAGCGGGGCAAGCACCCAGCTCTGGCACATGCGCAGCGACCGGGTGAGCGTGTGGTTTGACAACCGCCGCATCCTGGGCCCGGATGCCCGGCTGTGGTACATCTGGTCGGCACCGGACGGGAGGCGGTACAAGCTGTGCCAGGACGAGGTGCTCCACTTCCGCACCTGGCTGAGCCTGGACGGCATCACCGGATTGTCGGTACAGGAGATCCTGCGCAGCACCCTGGACGGCAGCCTGCAATCCCAGCAGATGCTCAACTCCCTCTACAAGAACGGTTTCACGGCCAAGGCCGCCGTCCAGTACACCGGCGATCTCAACTCGGAGGCGGAACAGAATTTCCTGCGGGGCCTGGAGGCGTATGCCACCGGGCAGATGGACGCCACCAAGAGCTTCATCCCCGTGCCGCTGGGCTCCAAAATCGAACCGCTGAACATCAAGCTGACCGACAGCCAGTTCATCGAATTGCGCAAGCACAGCGCCCTCCAGATCGCGGCGGCCTTCGGCGTCAAGCCCAACCAGGTCAACGACTATGAGAAGTCCTCCTTTGCCAACTCCGAGGCCCAGCAGCTCGCCTTCTTGACGGATACACTGCTGTGGATTCTCAAGGGCTATGAGGAGGAGCTAAGCTGGAAGCTGCTGGAGCCTGCGCAGATGAACCGGGGTGAGGCGGCCCAGTTTAACACGGCGGTGATGTTGCGGGCCGACACCAAGACCCAGATCGAGAGCATGGTGCAGGCCGTGGCCAACTCGGTCTACATGCCCAACGAGGCCCGCGCCTACCTGGGGATGTCGTCGGCCGCCGGCGGCGACCGCCTGATTGCCAACGGCAACGTCATCCCCCTGGAGGACGTGGGGAAGCAGTATGGAAATGGAAAGGAGTGATGGCATTATGGATGCAATCCAGAAAGCGGCCAGGGTGGAGAAGCAGGCCCTGGCCGGGGAAGAGCTGGCCCTCATCAACCGGCAGGCCCTGAAGGAGCTGACGGAGGAGGAGGTCTTTGTGTTCCGGGTGGCCGCCTGCGACAACCAGGTGGACCGGGATCAGGAGCGGTTCACCGAGGCGGCCCTGGACCGGCTGGCCGAGCTGTATGTGGGGAAGACCGTGATCATGGATCACAGGTGGTCGGCCAACGGCCAGACGGCCCGGATCTACGCCGGGGCCGTGGAGGAGTCGGAGGGCGTGCGGCGGCTGGTGCTGCGGGCCTACATGCTCCGCAACGACCAGACCGCGCCGTTGATCGCCGCCATTGAGGGCGGTATCCTCCGGGAAGTGTCGGTGGGCTGCCAGGTGGCAAAGGCCATCTGCTCCATCTGCGGCACAGACCGGCGGGAGACCTACTGCGGCCACCACCCAGGCCAGGCGTATGAGGGCAAGCGGTGCCACATCGACCTGGACGACCCCACAGACGCCTATGAGCTGTCCTTTGTGGCGGTACCGGCCCAGAAAGGGGCCGGGGTGATCAAGCATTACGGGGGAAAGGGCGAGCCGGACGACCTTCCCCGGCCGGGGGAGGAGGCCCCGGCCCTGACGCTCCGGATGCGGTTGATGGAAGCCAGCCTTGCGCTGATGAAAATGGAGGAATGACAGATGAACAAGAAAATGAAGGCAATCCAGAAGGCGATGCAGGACAAGTTTGCCCAGGCCCGGAAGGCCCAGGACGAGGGCCGCAGCGAGGACGCGGCCAAGCTAATGGACGAGTGTGACGCGCTCCAGAAGGACTTTGAGCTGGAAAAGCGGCTCTACGAGCGGGAGAGGGCCATGGTTCCCGACGAGCCGGAGGGCGACGACTCGAGCGACCCGGGCACCAGGAAGGAGATTTCCGGATTCGCCATCATCGCCAAGCTGCTCCGCAGGCAGCCCCTCTCCGACGAGGAGCGCGCCGCCATCACGCCGGAGCCCGGCCTCCAGAAAGCGCTGGTCACGGGTACCAACGCGGCCAACGGAGAGGCCAACCTGATGCCTGAGGATGTGGACACCAAGATCCGGGAGCTGCGCCGGAGCTACATCTCCGCCAAGGATCTGGTGACGGTGATCCCCACCACCTCCCTCTCCGGCAGCTTTGACTTTGAGTCGGGCGCTGTTACCGGCCTGAAGGACTTTGACGACGGCGACGACATCCCCGACGGCACGGACCCCACCTTCAAGGCGGTGAAGTTCGCCATCGCCCTCAAGGGCATGATCATCCCAGTCTCCAACATCCTGACGGCGGTGGAGACGGCGGGCCTGATCGCCTATCTCAACAACTGGTTCGTCAAGAACGCCATCTACAGCGAGAACAAGGACATCTTCGCCGCGCTGAAGACCAGCAAGTCGGCCAAGGAGCTGGCCAGCCTGGACGCCTTGGGCGAGTCCCTCAACCTGGATCTCGATCCCGCCTGCCTGGTGGGCGGCGTGGTCGTCACCAATCAGACCGGCTGGAATGTCATGGACAAGGCCAAGGACGCCAACGGCCGCCCCATGCTTCAGCCCGACCCCGCCAACGCCACCCGGAAGCTCTTTAAAAACCTGCCTGTCCATGTCTTTTCCGACGCCCAGCTCCCCAACGAGAGCACCAAGGCCCCCGTCTTTTACGGCGATCTCAAGGCCGGCTGCTACTTCGTGGAGTTCGCTTACCAGTTCTTCGACGCCAGCGCCCACGCGGGCTTCGTGAAGAACCGCACCCTGATGCGGGTGATTGAGGGCTACGACGTGATCCAGGCGGACGCGGACGCCTACTGCTACGGCCTGCTCGACCCTGCGGCGGCCAACGCGCCCACGGTGGATGTGAGCGTCAAGGGGACCGTCACCACCAAGGCCGAGGCGGCAGGCTGAGCGGTGAGAACTTATGGTGATCACCGTAGAGGAGGCGCGGGCCTACAGCCGTGATTACGAGTCCACCGATGAGGAGATGGCCGCCCTCATTGAAGTGGCCGAGAGCATGATCGACGACGGTATCCGGGCCGGCTTCGACCGGGAGAGCCCCCAAGCGAAGATGCTCGCCAAGCTGCTGGTGACGGATCTGGATGACTATCGGGATCTCACGGCGGCAGAGGCTAACTCGATGCGCTATCTGACCCAGAGCTTGAAGATGCAGCTCCGGTACAAGGATGTGTCCAAGTTGGACACATCCGGGGCTGGGGAGGTGTGAGGCAATGGCAAAGCGGGCGAATGCCGGTGAGCTGCGCACCAAGATCATGGTCTTTGACCTCCCGCGGGATGAGCACGGCGAGGTGGAGCTGGGGCCGGACGGCTATCCGGCTTCAGAGCCGGTCAATGTGTTTGGAGAGGAGAAGACCAGGTACTGCAAATGGGTGAACGCCTGGGGCTCCGAGGTCTACACGGCCCGCCAGGCGGGGGTGACCGAGCCGGCCACCCTCACCCTGCGGTATACCCCGTTGATCACCACCACCTGTATCATCTACCGGGGGACAGATCCCAAACCCTACGAGGTGATCTCCGTCAACGACGTGGAGAACCGCCACGCCTGGCTGGAGGTCAAGGTGCAGCGGAAGGGGGCGGTGAGATGACACTCAACCAGCGCATCATTCAGGCCCTGAAGCCCCTGGGCCTGCCGGTGGTTCCGGACGTGGACACTCTGCACCGGCCCCGCTGCCTGGTGTTCAATTATGATCTGATTCCAGCTCAGCCTGCAGATAACCGCCCCACTTGGTACAAGGCACTGATCCAGGTGCATCTGTACCTCCCCCTCGAGAACGACGGGAGGGAACTCCGGAGACAGGTGCTGGAGGCGTTGGTGGATGCCGGTATGACGTGGCCCGAGATCATTGACGCCACAGACGAGGAGACCCAACACAAGGTATTCGAGTGCGAGACACTCGTTGGAAAGGATGATTTGTAAATGGCAGGGAAAACCCGCAGTAAGGCCGCCGGCTACCACGGCGTGCAGAACATGAAGTTTGCACCCAAGAAGTCCGGCACCTATGATACCGCGCTCCTGGACATGAAGTATGCCCAGAGCATCAACCCCTCCGCGCTGCTGGAGGCCGCGGAGCAGTACGCGGATAACCGCCTGGTGTGCCGTGTGCCCAGCGACACCGGCTACGAGGGCGAGGTGGGTACCACCGCCCCCGACCCGGAGCTGGAGAAGGCGGCCGGCTTCGCGCTGGAGGGTGCAAATGGCCTGATTACCACCAACATCGCCAGCTACCTCCGGGGCGCCCTGTACTATGAGTTCCTGGAGCTGGACGAGGACGGCAAGCAGTCTGTAGTCAAGTGCTGGATGTTCAACGTGGAGATCGGCAAGGGCTCCGCTACCTATACCACGGCCAAGGGCAGCGTGGAGTTCGGCGCCTATTCCTATCCCTTCCGGGCCTATGGAGATCCGCTGAAGGACTCCGAGGGCACTGACGACTACAAGGACGAGCGCGGTGTGGGCCGGACGGCGTATCTGTATACCTGCCGGCCGGACGATACGGGCTACGCGACCTTTGGGGATACGGTGCCGGTGCCCAAGGTGGCGGCAACGGAAGGGACTTAACCGTGTATGAGATGGATCTGGGCGGGGTCTGGTACCGGCTGGACCCCGCCGCCATCTCCGCCATCCGGTACCGGGCCATTTATGGCGAAAGTATATTGGAAACCCTGGACCGGGGGATACCGCCCAAGAAGCTGGAGGGGAAGCTGCTGCGGATGTGCCACCTGATGATTCCGGCGGCGGACCGGCCGGAGCTTCTTGTCCTGGCCCGACAGGCCCGGCGGGATGGGGCTTTCCTGGTAAAGGGTCTCAAAGCACGGGACGCACTGTTGGAACCGGACATAGAGCTGGATGGGCCTCCGGACGAGGAGGGCTCTGAAGAACCGTTTGACGAGTACCGCCTTCTGGCGGCCCTGACCCTGGTGGGTATGGATTTGTCCCTGCTCCATGAGCTCCCCATACTGCATGTGATAGGGGTGCTGCGCCGGCTCAACATGCTCCAGGATACAGAGCGCAAGCACTACCGGCCGCTGACGGATAAGGAGATGTCCAACCTGTACCCGCGGCCCAAGAAAAAAGGCGCTCTCAGGGGAGGCGCAGGCGGATGAAGTACAGCGTGGCGGCCCTCTCTTTGTATGGCCGGATAAGGAGGGGCATATGGAGACAATCTCAATTGATGACTTTGAGCTATACCTGACCGACCTGTGCGAAAAGGAGGCTATGAACGCGGAGCAGACACTGGACGAAGTCCTGTCTGCCCGCGCCCTGGAGCTCAAGGGTAAACTGACTGAGCGCAGCCCAAAGGATACCGGGGAATACGCCAGGGGATGGAGGGTGCGGACGGCCACCGTCAACCACGAAAAAGTCAAAATCATCTACAATGCGCTGCGGCCGGATCTCACCTTTATGTTGGAGTATGGCACCCACAACAGGGATGGCAGTGTGCGGATGGAAGCCAGACAGCATATCCGCACGGCGCTGAACGAGGAAATAGACCAGATCATGGATGAGCTGCTGGCGCGGCTGTGAGGAGGGAGTAGGATATGGCAATCAGCTCGCGGTACACACGTGGCATCGAGATCCAGATCGGCGGCAATGCCACAAAGCTGAAGACGGCGCTGGACTCGGCCAACCGCTCCATCCGCACGACCCAATCCGAGCTGGATACGCTCAAAAACAGCTTAAAGCTGGAGTGGGACGCCACCAAGTTCCAGCGCGCCCAGGCGCTGGCCCAAAAAGCCCTAAGTGAAACCGAGGCGAAGGCAGAGCTTTTGCGGAAGGCTCTGGCTGCCATGGGTGACCCTGCCTCCTTCAGCGCCACTCAGAAAGAGCAGTATGAGGCCCTGCGCCGGGAACTGAGCTATGTGGAGGTGTCGGCACAACGGGCCAAGGCTCAACTGGAGGAGGTCAGTAAATCCGCGGAGCAGGCGAAGGTGGACCAGCTCACCAGCCAGCTGGAGGATGCGGATGCGGCTCTGGACACCACAGGCGCCAAGCTGGACTCCGTGCGGAGTAAGCTGGAACGGAACTGGGACGCCAAGCAGTTTGACCAAGCCCAGGAACTGGCTCAGCAGGCCATTACCCAGACTGAGGCTAAGGCGGAACTGCTCCGCCAGAAGTTGGCCGCCATGGAGGAGCTGGGGACAGAAAAAACGTCTGCCGAGTACCAGCGGCTGGAGAAACAGCTTGTGGAGACGGAGGCCGCAGCGGAGCAGGCCCACAAGCAGCTCCAGAGCATCAACCAGATCCGGCTGGACCATTTGAACAAAGGGCTGGACGAGGCCGCGCGGCGACTGAGTACAGCAGGTAATGCGCTGACGGCCGGCTTGACGGTGCCGCTGGCCGCCGCCGGCGTGGCGTCCGTCAATTTCTCCAGTGATATGCAGGAGGCCATCAACAAGGTGGAGGTGGCGTTCGGCGGGGCGGCAGACTCCGTCAAGGAGTGGTCCTCCACCACGCTGAACTCCATCGGCCTTGCCCAGGGGACGGCCCTGGACATGGCGGCCCTGTTTGGCGATATGGCCACCTCCATGGGCTACAGCCAGGACGCGGCGGCCCAGATGTCCATGGCCCTGGTCAACCTGGCCGCC
This sequence comes from Clostridiales bacterium, assembly GCA_018374635.1. GTDB lineage: Bacteria > Bacillota > Clostridia > Oscillospirales > Oscillospiraceae > Pseudoflavonifractor_A. Next base: position 27,788 of record JAHAEW010000024.1, on the reverse strand, counting down.
GATCTGGCCTCTTTCAAAAATATCGGCATTGACCAGGCATCCACCGCTCTCAAGTCCATTTTCACCGGCGAAACGGAAAGCCTGAAAGAGCTGGGCGTAGTCATGACCCAAGCCAACCTGGAGGCGTATGCTCTGGCGGAAGGCTATACCACCGCCTATACCGCCATGGACCAGGCCCAGCAGGTGGCGGTGCGCTACCAGTACGTGCTGGCCAACACCCAGAACGCCCAGGGGGACTTCGCCCGCACCTCAGACAGCACGGCCAACCAGCTCCGGATCTTCCGTGAGAGCCTGAAGGAAGCGGCCGCCACGGCAGGCGATGAACTGCTCCCTGTAATCACCCCTATCATCGGAAAGCTCAATGAGCTGATCCAGACCTTCGGAGATCTGGACGAGGGAACGCAGAAGGCTGTGGTGCAGACTGGGCTCTTCCTGGCCGCCCTGGGCCCCATGCTGAAGGTGACGGGTGGCATCACAACAGCGGTGAAGGCAGGTATCACGGTATATCAGACGCTGCGTACCGTCATGGCCGCCAACACGGCGGCCACAACCGCCGCTACTGCCGCACAGACGGGCCTCAACGCCGCCATGGCCGCGAACCCCGTAGGACTGCTGGTAACCGCGATTGGGACGCTATTGGCCGTCCTGGGCTCCTTTGCCGTCTCCGCTGCACTGACGGCGGAGAGCACCGATACATTGGCCTCCAGCATCAATGAGGCCCGGCAGGCTTATGAGGATACACGGGCAGAGCTGCAGGAGAGCCAGGCCAGCACCCTCTCCATGGTGGACGCCCTGGCCCGGCTGGCCGAGGAGGAGCACAAGACCTCCGCCGAGAAGGCGGCCATGCTGGAGCTGGTGGAACAGCTCAACGAGGCGGTGCCCTCCCTCTCCCTGGCCTACGACGCACAGACCGACAGCCTGAACCTGACAGCCGAGGCCATCCGCAGCCTGGCGGAGGCGGAGTATGCCCGGCAGGAGCAGGAGGCCGCGGTGGGGCGGCTGAGCGAAGCCTACCAGGAGCAGATCAGTATTGCCAATGAGCTGGAGGCCGCAGAGGAGGCACTGCAGGAGGCCAGAGAACGCTATGCGGAGTTTGACGGTGTAGAGACGCGCAACTCGCGGGAGGAAACGTCTTTCACGGCAGCTCAGGGCGCGCTGATTGCCGCCCAGGGCCAGTATGACCGTCTGACGGCCGCCCAGGAGCAGAATGCGGCGGAGATTGCCCGGCTGGAGCAGGAATACGGCAAGTACAATGCGACGGCGGCGCAGACGACCCAGGCCCTGGAGAATACCGGGACGGCCGCCGATACGGCGGCGGACCGTCTGGCGGCCCTGACCGGCGTGCTTGGCCAGACCCAGGGGGCCTATGAGCTGCTGGCCGAGGCGCAGGAGCAGCAGAATGAAACCGGCTACCTGGAGCTGGATACCGTGGTCAAGCTGCTGGAGGAGTATCCACAGCTCTCCGGATATCTGGTGGAGGCGTCCAACGGGTACCTGCTGGCCGACGGAGCCCTCCAGGATTACATCTCCACCCAGCGGGCCGAGTATGCCCTGGCGCTGAATGAGGCGCAGAGTGCCGCCGACGCCATTGTGACGGCGGAGGCGGACAAAATTAACGCCATCAACGCCACCACCCTGGCCACAAAGGACCAGCTTACCGCATTGGCGGAGCTGTACCAATCCATGGGGGCCAACGCGGACAACCTGGCCGAGGGCGTCAGCTACTATGCTAAGGCCAACGAGTACCGGGAGGCGGCCCAGGCGCTGGCGGATGCCGGAAAATCCCTGGAGGACTATGACCGCATCACGGCCAGCATGTTCCGCGAGAGCGCCGGGACCAGGAGCAGCCGACGGGCCTCCGGAAGTACCTCCTTCAAAAAGACGGAGGCGGCGAAGGACGAGGGCACGTCCGCCATGGAGGAGCTGCAGGAGTGGCTGGACGATGTAGATCATCAGATCTTCCTGTGGTCGAAGGATGAGGCCAAGACCCAGGCGATTGTTGACCTGTACCAGACGATGATGGATCGGGTCCACGAGCTGGCCGAGGAATTCCGGGCCCAGGGCTACGAGGAAAACTCCGATGAAATCCAGGAGCTGCAAACCCTCTGGTGGGGATATGCGGAGGAGCGGGAGAAGATCCAGACGGAGTCCAGTGAAAAAGCGGCGGCGGCCAAGCAGGAGGCGTATGAGGCTGAACTGGCTGACCTGCAGTATTTTCTGGATATGGACATTATCTCCGAGCAGCAGTATTACGAGGAGCTGGCCCGCCTGCGGGACCAGTACCTGGAGGAGAACTCGGACGCCTGGCGGCAGGCCAACGTCCAGCTCCACAATTATCTGGAGCAGTGCCGGCAGGAGGAGCTGGACGCGGCGCAGCAAGCCTATGACGCCCAGCTCGAATCGCTGAAAGCCGCCTATGAGGCGCAGGTATCCGCCCTGAAGGAGTCCCTGGAGGAGGAGAAAGCGGCCCTAAAGGACCGTTATGACGCGGAAAAGGATGCGGCCAAGGATGCCTATGAGGCCCGTAAGGACCAGATTGAAGCCGAGCTGAAGGCCGAGAAGGAACGCCTGAATGCAATCATCGACGGGATCAACGAGGAGATCCAGGCCCGGCGGGAGCTCCGGGAGGATGAGGAGCAGGACGACGCCATCGCGGAGGCCCGTAAGCGGCTGGAGGCTGCGGAAGCACAAAGGGATTTTGCTCGAAACGAAGAAGAGCGCCGGGAGTGGGAGAAGGAGGTTGCCCGGCTGCAGGAGGCCCTGGATAAAGCCATCCAGGACAAGGAGGATACCCAGTTCTACCGGGAGAAGGAGGAAGAAAAGGAGAAGATTGAGGCCGAGATCGACGCGGCGGCGGAGGCCGCTGACCAGGCCAAGAAGGAGGCCAAAGAGGACTACGAGGCCGAAATTAAGCGCCTGGAGGAGGAGTACAAAAGGGAACTGGAATACCTGGTGAAGTATTACGAGGCGGCCATCTCCCAGGCCGGTCGTGACTACGAGTCTGCCAAGGACAGGGCAGAGTCGGCCAAGGACAAGTCAGAGAAGGAGAAGGAGGAGCTGGACCCGGAGATCCTGGACATCGCCAAGAAGGAGAACGTGGAGTACAACATCGCCAAGGACATGTGGGAGGCCAACCAGAAGTACAAGGACGTGGAGGGGTATGTCCCCTACGGCAGCGGCAAATCCTCCAAAAAGAGCGCCGGAAGCTCCTCCAACGCTGCGGCCAGGGCCGCCTCCATGCTGGCCGGCGCTGTGGAAACGGCCGCCCGGACGGTGACCAAGGTGGTCAACCAGGTGACACGCAGCAACAGCGCCAGCATTACCTACAATGCCGGCGGCGGCATGACCGAGGGCCAGGTGACCCGGACGGTGCGCAAGGTGCTGGACGAGCTGGACCGCTGAAGGAGGGAGCTATGAGATCGGTTGCATGGATATCGGATAACGGCCGCACCTGCACCTTTGAGGGCGGCGGCCCCTATGAGCGGCCCGGGCCCTACTATTTCCGGGAGCTGACCTCGGATCTGTCTGCCACGGCGGAGACCTCCAAGGCTCCCAGGCAGGACGGCGTGACTACCTACCATACCGCTTTGGATGCACGCACCATCAACCTGGTGGGCTCCATGCTGGTGTACGGAAGCAGGACGCTCTCCGCCCGGGCCGCCTATGACACGCAGCGGGCCTGGCTGGCCCAGGCATTTGCGCCCAACCGCTGGGGGACGCTGACGTACTACAAAGAGGACGAAGCGGTACAGGTACGTTGCCGCCCGCTGGCCACCCCCACCATCGGCACGCCGGTGGGCACCTTCTCCACCATCGACATCAGCTTTACCGCGGATTCTCCCTATTGGGAGAGCGCGAAGGAGTACATCCTGGCCATGGGCGTCATACAGCGGTTCTGGCACTTCCCATGGGCTCCATACCGTTACCCCATGGGGGCGTATACCCGGTTTGGCATGGTGGACAACCCAGCCGAAGAAAATATCTATCCATCCATCGAGGTCTATACCACGGGACAGGAGGTGTGCCTGGCCAACCGCACCACCGGCGAGCAGGTCACGATCGAGCACAGCATCGCGGAAAACCAGAAGCTGGTGGTGGACCTGAAGGACGTATCGGCCTTCCTGTACCAGCGTGACGGCTCTGGAGACTACCAGATGCAGGAGGATGTCTCCCACTGGATGAGTCTGGACAGCGTGCCCTGGGCCCTTCGGCCGGGCCGGAACCAGGTGGCCATCACCAACGACCAGCCGGAGGATACGCCGGTGGCGTACCTGCGGTACCGGATTCCCAGCCTGGGGGTGTGAGCATGCCTGAGATACGCATTTATGACCCGCCCACTGTAGAGGCCCCCACCTTCCGGCCGTTGGGGTTGGTTCTGGCGGCCACCGACGTAACGCTGATCGAGCGGCATTGGTCGCCGGGCAGCTTCACCCTGTCCGTGCCGCTGGGGGCCCGCCATGAGGACCGGCTCACCGGCGGGCGGCTGCTTCTGGTAGACGGCACCTTTTGGGGGATCATTGACGGCTTTACCCTGGAGGCCAGCTCCAGCGGCTATGTGCGCACGGTTTCCGGCCGCCAGCTCAAGGGGCTTACCCTGGACCGCATCACGATCCCGCCGGAGAGCACGGAGGTGACCGGGGCCCAGGGCTATGACGCGGTGACGGGCAGCACGGAGACAATCATGAAGCACTTCGTCGCCGCGAATATGGCCGCCCCGGTGCTGGCCGCCCGGAATGTGTTTGGGCTGGAGGTGGCGGCAGACCAGGGGCGGGGGCTGGCGGAGGACAAATACATGAGCCGGCATGATGTGGTATCCGATGTGCTGGCGGCCCTGGGGGAAGCTGCGGGGCTGGGATACGACATCTTGCCGGATCTGGAGCGCCATGCCCTGGTCTTTGATGTAGTGCCGGGAGAGGACCATACTGCGCAGCAGAGCGACCGCACCCGGGTGATCTTTGATATCCGGCGCAGGACAGCCCAAGCCCAGACCTATTCCTGCTCCGGCAGCGACGCCCGCAATGTATTCTACACGACCATGTCCGGATCGGAGTTTGCGGACGAGACGCTTACCGTTTCCTACATCCGGGACGGCGAGCAGGAGGCAGTGGGTATCCGGCGCCGGGAGACGCACCTGTCCGTCTCCGTGGATACACCGGAAGCCGGCACGGAGTACGACGAGCTGAAACGCCAGGCCATGATCGCGGCGGAGCAGTACAAGGCTGCGGAGTCCTTCACCTGTGAGTTGAGGGATGACCGGTATGTCTACGGCCGGGACTACCGGCTGGGCGACCTAGTGACCTGCTGCAGCCAGGACTGGGGTGTGGAGATGCACACCAGACTGACGGAGGTGCAGACCGTGTGGAGCAGCGCCGGCATCCAGCGGACCGCCACCTTTGGGACTGCTCCGCTGACGGTATTCGGCAGGCTGCGCCGGCAAATACGAGAGCAGAGGTGAGTCAAACGAAGAGCTATTTTTTCAATGCTGAACCCACGGAGGATCTGAGCAGCCATCCGACCGGGTATGACCGGGAATATGATGCAGACGACCATGCAGCCTTTTTCCGCCCCTTTTTTTCGGAGAAGGGGATCATGGCCGGCCGGGACGCCGATGCCTGCAAGGTGAGCGTCCAGGGCGGCGAGGGCACCACGCTGCAGGTGGCCGCCGGCGCGGTGTATGTCCGGGGGCGCGCCGCCATTTTCGACGGCACAGAGACGGTTACCGTCTCAGAGGACTGCAAGATTGTATGCCGGATGAACAAGGGCGCGGATGTCCGGGCCTTCCAGCTCCTGGCCATCACCGGCGAGCTGCAGGATACGGAGGATGTCTGTGACCTGCAGTTGGCCACTGCCCACCTGGAGGAAATCTCCGGCGGGCACAAGGTAGTCCTGACCGATACCCGGACGTTCCTGTCCTACATGGGCCAACCGGCCTACTACCCGCCGGACTCCGACAGCCTGCCCTATGTGCTATGGCTGTATACCCTAGGCTTCCCGATGGACGAGGAGCAGCGCCAGATGGTGGAGGGTAATCCGAGCCTGATGGCCATCTTCAACGCCAGTCTGGGCGCCCACACCGGGGACAAGAAGAACCCCCACGCCGTCACGGCAGAGCAGGTGGGGGCTCTTGCAAGTTCCGGTGGAGCCATGTCCGGGGCTATCAGCATGAGTGGGCACAAAATAGCCAATCTGGCCTCTCCCGCTGACCCAACAGACGCCGCTAACAAGCAGTACGTAGATGAACAGGTGGGGTCCTCCCGCGTGGTCATGGGAACGTACATTGGCGATGGTGCTCCTAGCCAAACAATACAATTAGGCTTTACGCCCAAAGCAGTATTGGTTTGCCAAAACGGTATACTTAGCCGTGGATTACAAAGTCACTACGCGGAAGGGTTGGCGCTTGATGGATATCCAGCCGCAGAGGGCAATAGCAATGTCGTGAGCGTTGTAGAGGGTGGATTCCAAGTATTTGACGGGACTAAAGCCAATTACAACGGCCGTACCAATGTCGCCAGCCAGAAATATTATTATTTGACTTGGAAATGAGGTGAAATGAAATGACAATTATCAAAATTAACCCGCTGGAGAGCGGCCAGCACCCGATCCAGAGCCAGAGCCACCGGCGTAGCTGCTGGCTGGATGGCTACATAGAGGTGCCCGCCCACCTCCATGACGCGGTGTGGGCGACCTATGGCTGGTGTGACCTGGACATCCAGGGGGACAAGCTGGTGGGCATCACGCCTACTGAGCGGCCTCCCGAGCCGGAGCCGGAGCCCAAGCCGCCCTCCGCAGAAGATACTACCCTGGACATGCTGTCCGAGCACGAGGCGCGGCTGTGCATGCTGGAACTCACCGCTGCCACATGAGAAAGGAGACGCCATGACAACCGTATACAACCTTTGCAAGCTGCTCATCCAGAAGAACCGAACCGACGGCCTCCAGGACAAGATGGATGTCTACCTGGCCGCCGACCGGCTCACCCCGGAGGAGTACCAGGAGCTGGCCGGGCTGCTGGCCCCGGAGAAGGCATAAAAAAAGCCGCCCTGTTCGGGCGGCAAGGGTTAATCCTTTAAAAAGTAAGACCGTGACAGCACAGACCATAGAGTCACTGGGAGGTAAATCCATGATCAAAGGAAGAAGGCTGTCACGGTGAAGTCAGTATAGCACACAACACACAGAAAGGGAAGATATGAGTCGATACAAAATTGCGGTTTACCCGCAGGCACAGTACCGTTTCCGGCTTTATGACAATACAAAAATGCTGGACTGGCCAGAGATTCAGCGCCAGACCGGGGCGTATGCCCTGGTCAACCTGGGCTATTTTGACCTGAGCAGCTTTGAGCACCAGTGCGCGATTATGGTGGGCGGCAAGTGGGCCCATCCGGTGCGCTGGCATGAGTACGGCATGCTCATTGACCAGGGCGGCCACCTTACCCTGGGGACAGAGGATCAGGCCGTCTGCGATTACATCATCGGCTGCCCCACGGTGGACGTGGAGGGGCGAAGGTATAACACGAGCGCCGGAGGACGCAACGGATGGACATATACCGGCCTCAAGGCTGACGGCACGGTGGTGGCCCTGCTCTGCCCCAAGGATACGCCGATGGAGACGGGGGAGCTGGACAAGGTCATGCGGGATGCCGGGTGCGTCACCATCTGGCGGTGGGACGGCTCATGGTCGTCCCGCGGCACACTGGGGCCGGGCCTGGACGTAATACCCAGCCAGTACCGGGCGTGCCGCTCCTGGCTGCTAATCCACAAGAGAGAGGGCGACACAGAGGAGCCGCCGGAAAAGGAGGAGAGTATGGGCAAGTATACCGTGACGCCCGGCATCGGCGTCAACATCCGCAGCGGCCCCGGCACCGGCTACGGCAAGGTGGGGGCGTACCCCATGGGCACGGTGGTGGACGTGCTGGAGGCTCGGGACGGCTGGGGCAGGACGGATAAGGGCTGGGTGTCCCTGGCCTATCTGGAGACCGTGGAGGGCCCTCAGAGGGCCACAGACACGGGCCTCGCCATCCAGGAGCATATCATCTCCGGCGGGCGCAGGAACCGGCCGGGCAGGGACACCAACCCGGGGGCCTATATCACCATCCATGAGACCGGAAACGCGGCCAAGGGCGCCGACGCCGCGGCTCACGCCGCCTACCTGGACAGCGATGCCGGGGAGCGCGATATGGTGAGCTGGCACTACACCGTGGACGACCACGCCATTGTCCAGCACCTGCCCGACTACGAGACGGCGTACCATGCCGGGGACGGCAAGGACGGGCCGGGCAACACCACCAGCATCGGCATCGAGATCTGCGTCAACGCCGGGGGCGATTTTGCCCAGGCTCAGGCCAACGCCGCCAGCCTGGTGCGGCTGCTCATGGAGGAGCACAGGATTGACATTGAGCATGTCGTCCAGCATAACCACTGGAACGGCAAGGACTGCCCCAAGACCATCCGGGCCGCCCCCGGGGCCTGGGAGGCGTTCCTAGCGCTCTGCCGTGGGGAGGCGGCGAATGTGTCCGACTTGGACACCGACGTGGACACGCTGGCAGAGGCGGGCATCATCAACAGCCCGGACTACTGGCGGGCCGGGGACTACTCTGCCGCCAACGTCCAGGCGCTCATCGGCAAGATGGCCGACTATGTAAGGGAGGACGATTGATATGGAGCATATCAACGGATTTAAGGCGGCGGTCGCCGCCGTGCTGGGCGGTCTGACGGCCCTGTGGGGCTGGTTTGGCTGGCTGGTGCTTGCCTGGCTGCTCTGCATGGCGCTCGACTACGGAACCGGAACCGCCGCCGCCCTGCGGGCCGGGGAGTGGTCGGCCAAGGTGGCCAGGGACGGCCTGTGGCACAAGCTGGGGGCCGTGGTGGCCGTCCTGGTGGCCGCCATTCTGGACGGGGTGATCGGTTTGATTCTAGCCAACATCCCAGCCCTGGAGATGCCCTTCCAGTATGAGGTATTTGTCTCGGTGTTGGTGCTGGTGTGGTACATCATGACCGAGCTGGGGAGCATCGTGGAGAACATCGGTGCCCTCGGCGCTCCCGTACCTGCCTGGCTCCGCAAGGCCATCGCCGCGCTGGAGTCCACCGTGGACGGCGCGGGGGACAATCTGGGCGGCGGTGACCAGAGAGAAAGTAAATAGACAAGAAAGAGGACGGCACTTAAATTTAGGTGCCGTCCTTTCCTGATAAGTCGATTCGTCCGTGCTCTTTTTCAAAGTCGGCAATATGGCGGCGAATAAGCCACTCTATTTCCCGGTTTTTGCTACGGCCATTAAAATCGGCAATGTATTCTAACTTGTCAAGGTTGATACGGTTGACTCGAAGTGTATAGCGGGGCAGGTTGTCTTTCATGGCGGCCTCCTGCAAAAAAGCTCTTGACAAGAGTATATGCATTAGGCTAAATTTTGACTTAGATATGACGCACAAATGACGCAATGAAAATTGTGAAAACCGGGCAGGGGCTACCAACTCCTGCCCGGCAAGGAGTTACTCTAACATGTCCAGCACGACGTCCTTTAGGTGCAACAGTGAGAGGCTATACCTGTTGAATGCCATGACCATGCGGAATACCAGTTCCGCATTAGTCGATATGTCCTGGAGGATCTGCACGGGGCCTTGATGCAGAAGGCCGTAGACTACGATATCGTAGCTATAGTATGTGCCGATCTCCGGGGCGTATTTCTTTCGCCTAAACATGAAGTAAGATACGGACACGACAATCATCCTTTCTCTTTTTCTACGGGATGCGTCATGCGCTGGGGTGGTCCACGACAATGGGGTGGAGGTCCTCTTTTATATCTTACCATATACCGTCCCCTCAGTATATATATGTACTGGGAAACGATATTTTAGACTGTAATGTAGCTATATAAGGGTTAAGCATATATTTCTTGCTCTGAGCATCTCAAAGACATCATATTTTATTGTCCCGTGTAAAGTAATAGAATAAAAAGCTAGGTAAAATATATTGTACCCACCATGCTCATACACCCTGGAGCCGATGATTAATAAGGCCTCCAGGGTTTTTCGTGCCCTGACGCGACGCCGCGGCCTTCGCCACCTACCTAGACAGCGCCGCCGGAGAGCGCGACATGGTGAGCTGGCACTACACCGTGGACGACCACGCCATTGTCCAGCACCTCCCCGAAGTCGTGATGTCCTATCACGCTGAAATCAGGAGCACAAGGAGATATATTATCCTGCCAAGGCTGCAAAAATGCGTGCGGACCGCGCCCAAAATCCAGTAAAATGCAACGAAAAAGATCGGGAAAGGCACAGAAAGCAGAGGGAGGAGAAAGGGTGATCTAATTTATAAGACGTAATATCTTCCGAGGAAGATATAGCGCCTTATAGATAATGAAGGATAAAATAACAACGTCCGTCTCAGAGAAATCTAAGGTCGAAACGGAGTTGAAAGTCAGCCGGCTTTGTCTTCTTTGCCTTGGTGTACCACGCTGTTTCGATGACACTCTTCAGCAGGGCGTTGCGACCGGCAGCATCGGAGGCGTCATAGGCGTCGAGGACGGCCCGGATTTTTGCGGCTAGGGCGGAGGGATCTGCCGTGGCCGCTTCCTGGATGGCGCGCTCGGCCTCCTGCTGGCGGCGCTCCAGATGTGAAATTTTCTCTTTGACGGCGGCCATGCGCTCCCGGAAGGTGGGGATATCATACTCGCCGATCTCCAGTAGCTCATACAGCCGGGTCTTTTGGCCCAATGCTGTGGCGAGCTCTTTTTTTATGGCTGCCAAAGTGGAATCCAGCACCGAGGTGTCACGGGCGGCGCTGGCCTGGCGTTCCATCTCCAGGCGGGCCAAGGTGTCCCGCAGGTAGGAGAGCACCCTGTGTTCCACAAGCTCAAACTTGGCGGAGGCACAACACCCAGGACGGGGACACAGCAGATAGGCCCCGCCTTTCATGGTCATGCGCTGCATATGACCTCCGCAGTTGGTACAGCGCACCAGCCCAGCCAGAGGACTATGCACAGTGCCATCCCGTCTGGATGGGATGTAGCGCCCGGCCATGACGGCCTGCACCTTGTCATAGGTTTCCTGGTCGATGATGGCGGGGTGAAGGCCATCCACAATCGTCCAGCTCTCGCGGGGATTGTAGATGGTGATATGCTTGGGATTCCCTTTGCTTCCCTTACGGATGTGGGTCTTTTGATCCCACACGATTTTCCCGGCGAAGGTGGGGTTGCGGAGGATGTGGGCCACGCTGTTGCGGGTAAACTCCGAGGCGCGGTGGGGCTTGGCGCCCAGGGAATTGATGTGACGAGCGATGGAGACGCAGCCGTAACCCTGGAGATACAAGTCGTACATCATGCGGACAAACTTGGCCTCCGGCTCGTAGATCTCCAGGGTTGGTTTGCGATCCACCGTCACCTTGCGGTAGCCATAGGGGGCATTAGCCACGTAGCAGCCGTCCTGAATCGTCTGCTTCAGACCTCGGCGGAGGCGCTTGTTGATGATCTTGTATTCCCGGCGAGACATGAAGGTCTTGAACTCGGCCATTTCGTCGTCCAGATCATCGGAGAGGTTGTAAGTGTGCTCCGGGGTAATAATCAGTGTATCCGAGTCCCGGAAGGCATCGAGTATGATGCCCTGGTCCTTCATGCGGCCACGGGAAAGCCGGTCCAGATCCATCACCAGCACTGCGTCGTAACGTCCCTCTTCCACGTCTTCCAGCAGGCGGAGCATCTCGGGACGGGCATACAGGCTCTCGCCACTGACCACCTCGTAGTAGGTTTCGATAATGTGGATGTCATTGGCTTTTGCATACTCCGCCAGAGCTTTCCGGTGCTTGGCCAGCACCTCCTCGGTGTCCAGACCCTCCTCCATGCGGCTCTTGCGGAGGTATTGTGCTGCGTCCATTTTTTCAATCCACACCTCCAGCGAGAAAGGTGACAACCAGTCAGCAGAAGTAAGAGATACTACCGAAGTAGGAAAGCCACTTTTCAATGACCTCACCGCTCCGGGCTTCTATTACCTTCATGATATTGCGCAGAACACGGTCCGGAATACGGGAGTTGTTATTACAGAGGTAACACTTGCCCGCCCGGGTGATCCAGATTTTCGTTGCGTTCCCATTTGGGGCTCCCTGGCAGACATGGACGTGAATCGGTTCGAGCGGGTCGTTTTCATTGCTCCAGAAGAACACCCAGTAAGAGCCAACCTTAAAAACTTGAGGCATTCTCCAGCCCTCCCTCCTGCGAGAATTGGAGGATCAGGTGGGCGGTGGACTGAATGACTTCCAGATACCGGTCGAGGTCGGCCTGGGTAAAGCCGAGGATATCCTCCCAGGTATAATCGGGCAGATAACACGACGCATGGTGAAAGCAATCCTTGGTGTCCGGCTTTTCAAGATAGACCTTGACACGCCCGTCCGGGTGCATCTCGGAGTGGACGATCTCTGTGCCGTCGTCCAGAGTCATAAATGGATACATCATACGGAGACCTCCATTATTTATTTCAATCCACACCTCCCGCGAGGGAGGTGACAACAAAAACTTGAGACATTCTCCAGCCCTACCTCGGGCGGCGGGGAAGGGGCATCCGCCATCACTGCGCTCTTTTCAGTTTTTCCATTTCCCGGTTCAGTTTTTTCACCATGGCCTCCAGAGCGTTGATCCTGGTGTCCATGACCTCCATGTCGTCCAGGCGCTCCAGCTTCTCCAGAATGGTCTGTTGCCCCTCGGCCAAAAGGTTGAACCGGGTGGTGACCTCGGTGTCCAGCAACAGCTTCGTCCGTCTGGTGCTTTCGTCCAGGATTTCCTGCTTCTGCTGAGCCAGCAAACCCTTTGTCTCGGACATAATTTCCTGCTTCTGCTGGGCCAGCAAACCCTTTGTCTCGGACATAATGTCCTGCTTCTGATGGGCCAATTTGGCATCCATCAACTGAGCGATTGCCTGTAAATCTTTTTCGTCCAACATACGAATACTCCTTTCTGTCGTGTCCGATTTGGACACATTATACCCTACTGGATACCGCTAAGGACGGCGACGGCTAGGCCGCGACCTCGTAGAAGGAAATCATTCTTCAGGTATTTGGGTTTCTATCTTTTCGTAATATTTCATGAAATCATTATCGTAAGCTCTGAACTCCTCCGTATAAGATGTTAGACTTCCGGAGGGGCTGATTGCTAAATTTGTGAAGCCTTGATACTCTTCATACATGGCATCAATGGTAGTATAACAGGCAATAAGATCCTCCGGCGGATTTTGAAGTGTCTGCATGATATCTGTGACTTCAGACTGATTCGCCTCTATTTCCCGGATAGCATCAAGCGTTGAGGATGCAGAGTAGAGGGCGGCAAGAGAGTCATTAAAATCATCATTGAACCTGCCATTTGTCATAGTATACTCGTCGGTGTCGCTGGAGATTTCTTCGTAGATGGTGTTATACCAGACGGCCTTTGTCAGATTACATAGGCTCTCCGCATCTGCCGCTCCCTTCAACATCGTGCTTCGGGCAAGCCATAAATTCTCGATGTATTGTGACCGCGAATTGCTTCTGGATAAAGTGACAGCCGCCCAGATGCCAACGATAGCAAGGATAATGGCAACGGCAGCAATGATGACTCCGTTCCGAATTTTCTTTTTCTGCTCCGGGGATGTAAGTTTGACTGATGTGACCTCAACAGGTTGTGGCGCTACGGTATCTGCTTCTTCTTGAAATGGATACCCACAGTGTGGACACGCTTTTACTTTGTCAGATATCTCTTTTCCGCATTCAGGACAAACAATAAGCGCCATGTTTATTCTCCTCTCTCTATTTCATACCATGAATAATCAGGTTACACGGCCATTCTGTTTCATGCCCAACTGATCAGCGGGCGGCGGGGCAGAATGACACGTCCGTAGTAGGTCAGCACAGTATCATCGCCGCGGGCGCTGATGAAACGGTCGGCATCATGGCGGGCCCGGTTGAGGGAGAGTAGCCGGACATTGCCCGCGTCGTCCTTGTAATACTGCTTGCACAGCATATCGCCGTCCACGTAAAAGATGCCAACATCCCCATTCTCCAGAGGCTCCCGGTTGACATAGACGATAGAGCCGTCCATGATATAGGGCTCCATAGAGTCGCCGTCGATCTTCACCGCAAAGTCGGCGTTGCGCGGGGCCTCATTACTGATCTCGATATAATCAAAATCCTCGCCAGCAGCGGGAGAGGCCATGCCGGCAGCGGCGGGAGTATAATAAAGCGGAATGATGCGGGTGCTCTGGGGCTCTGCCTCGCCAGTCTCTCGGCGGCGGCGCTCCTCCGCCATGCGCTTCTGTTCCTCCGTAATCACAATTTTAGTCATGTTCCGCCCATGGCGGTCCAGGCCCTCGTAGTCCTTTGCTATTTTCTTCGCCTCGTCCGACAGCTCGGGCAGGGCGGTTTTTATTTTTAACGTGGTAGTTACTGGCTCAGAATCCCTAGGAGAGTATAGATCAATAATAGAGATTCCAAGGACAGTACATATCTTGGGAACCATATCAACATCGGGTGAATTATTCCCGCGAGTCCAATTATTCACAGTTCCCTTACTGATGTTTAACTTATCAGCAAGTTGTACCTGAGTGACTCCTGCGTTTTTCATGGCATCTATCAGATTTAGTCGAATCCGCTCTCGTAAAGAGATCTCGTTATCAGTATCCATGGGGTCACCTTCCTTTGTGGTCATCGTAGCACATAAGGAAATAAAAGTCAAGAATTTCGTGATTTAAGGTTGACAGTAGCGAAATATTGTGATAGTATGCGGATAGGTCAAGAAAATCGCTACTTTCTGGGGGGTGACACAAATGAATATTGCTGGGGCAATCCAAGAGTATCTTATTGCGAATAAGATAAAGCAATCGACTATCTCGGAAAAATGCGGATGGTCTAAGCAAAAAACCAGCGTCATTGTCCGGGGACAACAGAAAATGACTGCTGAGGAAATGGCGGCCATCTGTGAGGCTCTGGGGGTTCCATACGATTATTTTTATCGTCGGGCTGACAACCAGCCGGGCGCGTGAAGGAAGGTGAAACCCTTGAACTGGCTGTATCGGCTAATGGATAAAGTTTTCGATCCACCGCCCAAGGGAACCGACAAGGCCGGCATAGTGCTCTACTACAAGTCCCAGGATGAAGGTTATAAGCGGTACAAGCACCTGTGCTATCGAAACCTGATTCTGGAATCTCTGCTGGCGTTTCTGTTCGGTCTGCTTGTCTCGTTCCTGCTCAAATTCTAAAAGTGCATCTTGCCCGGCGCTTGTGATGATCCAGGTTTCCGGAATCGGGAACCCATCAATGGGGCCAACTGTCCTGCTGGCGTAATGATGGACTTTTATAAGCCCGGAATTGCTCAGCAGATTGAACCTATCCTGTTCCTCGGGGGAGGGGGTATAGGGCTCTAAATACTTGCGGAGCTCCAAGTAATTCAATTCAGACAGCATATAATCTTCCCTCCCGTCACCCACATTCTACCACGGCGGGGGAGGGAGGACAAGTACCAGCCGGGCCGACGACCAGCCGGGCGCGTGAGAAAGCCCCGCCTCTGACGGGGCGGGGCACGAAAGGAGGTGAGCAGATGAACCGCATTTTAGACTGGATGGCAGTCAAGTTTGGACACATGGACATTCCCATCAAGGAAGAAGAATGGGAGACCTTCCCCAAAACAAGGAAGGGGAAGTTCTCCCTGCTGGTGATCCAGTGTGTGCTGGCGGTAATCACGAGCCTGATAACCATGCGGTTACTTTCAGTGTGAGAACCGTGGTCAGTATGGAAACCGCAATCGGAGTAGCGATGGAGCGAAGTAGGAAGGAGATAGCTTTAGAAAGGGCTGTCTGCCACATATGCCAACCATCATGAGTGACCATTATCTCTCTATTAAGAGGCCCCGTTATCTCGATTGCTCCCATGCGCTCCAAATATTCCAAGATGGAATCAAAGGAATCTTTGCTTCTCGCCAGACTCTCTCGCCGGCATGGAGCAGTAACTTCGTGTAAAGTGGTCATCGTCAGGTCATCTCTGTTCAATATGACTGATCCGTCTTCGGTCATTTGAACTCGCTTTAATCGATGCAACATCCAGAACGCTTGTATAGTCATGTAACCGTCTCCTTTCGCCCATATTCTACCACGGCGGGGAAGGGAGGACAAGTACCGGCCGGGCCGACGACCAGCCGGGCGCGTGAAAGGAGGTGAGCGGGGTGGAGGTCATAATCAATGCCACCGCAAACGAGATCGCTGACCTCGTACTTGCACTACAAGGCCAGCGAAAAGTTGATAGAGGCATCTATGGGAACGAGCATTGCCAAATTGATATCATTCGAGAATCTGTTCGGCAAGCCATTGGTGGTATTGCTGGAGCAAGGCCAGAGACATAGTCGCAACTGTGCTGGTTAAAACTCGGTACTGATCGGCAGTAAAGAACTCGCTCGGCTCCTTCAATTCTTGCGATGCCATTGCGGTTAGATCATAGGTAAATTTATCAATATCGAGACTTTGCTTAAATGCAACAAACGGTGGAATTTTCATAGTTTCACCTCCCCTCTCCGCCCATATTCTACCACGGCGGGGGAGGGAGGACAAGCACCAGCCGGGCCGACGACCAGCCGGGCGTGTGAGAAAGCCCCGCCCCTGACGGGGCGGGGCAGGAAAGGAGGTGAGTGGGGTGGAATGTAACAAGATAAAAGAAACGCTCGAAAAGCAGTTGCAGCTACTTTCCGAGCGTTCTACGGAAACAGAGGATAACAGGGAGCTAGTTGCCTTAACGAATGCTATGGTGACAGTCACTCATGTACTCGCCCAACAGTGAACAGGATATAGGCTATTCCGTCTTCGGGGTATGTCCCATTAGCAACGTTGAGAAGAATCCATTTCCCAGAATGAAGAAGCTCGTTTACTTTTTTATGGTCCTTTAGGGTATCAACTTCTTTGACATCTGTTATGTTCATGGTTTCACCTCCCTTCTACCGCCCATATTCTACCACGGCGGAGGAGGGAGGACAAGTACCGGCTGGGCCGACGACCAGCCGGGCGCGTGAGAAAGCCCCGCCCCTGACGGGGCGGGGCACGAAAGGAGGTGAGCGGGGTGAAGATCATCATCGAAGCTGATTCGAAAGAAATCGCCGCTCTTGTAAGCGAGTTACAGGAACGGCGAAGATGGGAGCTATTTGAAAACCCTGTCATATATCGCGGGTTGTCTGAGCAAGGGGTAGCTGGAGTCTTCGGTTGTCAAAATACCGGCTCCAAAGGCAGCCTGATTGAGAATCACGGCGGCGGGGCCGGTTAGATGCAGTCTTGCGTCGATAGGCTGCTGTGCTCCTGCTGTGCGCTCGTGATAGATGGATAGATAGCGTTCAACATCCTCGGAAAGAGATCTGGAGCATTCCTCCACACGGTTGATATTAGTAGGTGCATTGTGGAACGTCCAAGTGAAGTTATGGATAAGGAATCTGCTATTAGGGACAGCACGACGAATATCTGCACCCAAGAATGGAATCAATGCAATGGACTCGATGGCTCCCATGTTAATAACTGTTGTTGGAAGCGGGAAAGACCGTAAATAGTTATACATAGTAAATCCGGAGTTCAGATCGCCACCTTCACTGGACATCAGAATTTCTATTCCTTTCAGTCCCTGTGTGTTCATTGCGTTTAAGAGCATATTCCGAAACATTTCCGCAGTGGAGACATTGATAGGGCCAAAAAAATGGATTTGTTGTACGAAATTCATGTTTTCACCTCCCTTCTATCGGCTACATTCTACCACAGCAAGGAAGGGAGGACAACAAAAAGTGCCCCGCCCAGTGAATTACCACTAGACAGGGCATGACACCTAGACTTCAACAGCCTCAATGTCTTCGTAGTCAACACTAAAAGGCAAATTAGGAGAACTTGCCTGCAATCCAACCCAAGCGAGAGAACTGTCTGCATCGGGCTCGAATAATGTAAGTGTGACAAATTTCATTCCGTCATATTGCATCTCATTTATCTTGAGTGCAAGCTCGTCAACGGGAATTGTGATTTGATCCATGAAATCACCTCCCTTCTCCGCCCACATTCTACCACGGTAGCGGAGGGAGGACAAGGGCCAACGGCCAGCTCGGCGGATGAAAAATTGAGAAAAAAGCAATATGAGTCTGGTCCATCCGATCCGGCGGGTATAGGACAGCCTAAGCCTTGAATAGGGTCTGAAAGGAGGTGGAGCACCATGGGAAAGCGGAAAAATAATCCGGCCAGTACATACACGAGCGGCGCGCAGATGGAGCTGGAGATGGACATTGAGCCTGTTGGGGAGCTGGTGGTCACCGTCGAATCCTTCGACGAGCAGATCGGAAACATGCTGCTCCACACCAATATGACCCGGCGGAAGGGCCTGCACTGGATTACCGACCGGAAGGGCGAGCGCGTCCTGGTGGACGAGTCCGCCGTGATGGACAGCGGCCCCAGGTACGGAACCACCCTATGCTACACACCGCACCCGGCCGTGGAGCCCACCGCGGAGGAGAGGGCGGCCAACCTGGCCCAAATCAAGCGTGTAGCGGCCCAGGTCATGGTGGACATGGGCATCTGGTAAACACAGCGGGCCACGCCGGCCCGCCGGAGTACACAAAGGAGGATTTCAAATGCAACGCACCAGAAACGAGCGCCGCCTGCGGCGCAAGAGCATCATTGAAGGGCTCACCATGCTGTCTATCCTGTTCGTGTCACCCTGGGCCGTCCAGGGGCTGGTGGAGGTGATTTTGTGAACCGGGTGATCAACGCCCAGCGGTATGGCAAGGGCTGGCGTGTGGAGGCTGTGACCCCATCAGGCGAGCGCGTGGTCGTGTTTGTCTGTGGCCCTCTCCACACCGCCATGGAGCAGGCTATGCGGGCAGAGACTGACCTTGAGTAAGGAAGGGGAAGCCATGGGAAAGGTTTGTCTCGTATTGAGCATGCAGGACTATAACACCATCACGGAGGCCCTGCTGGAAAGCGCCCTGGACTGGGAACACGCCGCGGACGAGCTGGGGCGTCTGCACCAGTTTTGCGCCCGGACAGGGGACCAGGCTTATGGGGCCAAGCTGGCCCGGCTGGACCTGGAACAGTACCGCCATAGGCGCCTCGCCCGGCGCAGGCGGGCCGTGCTGGAACGCCTGCAAAAACAGAAGGAGGCAGCATCATGCTGATGGAGCGTTGGAGATCGCTGGACCTGCGGCGGCGGGGCGAGCTGGGCCCGTATGATGGGGAGCTGATTGCCCTGCACATGGTCCCCAAGACCTCGGCCCGCAGTGAGAGGTATGTCGTCGGGCGGCTGGAGGTAGTGGCCGGGCGCACCTGGATGTACGGGAGAGGCCATACCTTGTCGCCGGCAAAAATGCGCAAGCACTATGACCTCCTATGGGTCCGCTTGCCGGAGGACGAGGATAAAAAAGAAAGCCCCAGCCACTCGGACACAGTGACTAGAGCCTAACGTGAAGACATCTGTATTATAGCACACAATTTTGATTTGCACAAGGGGGTGGTGCGCCTTGATGGAGTTTCACTTCAACGCAGAGCTGGCCAAGCAGTACGGCGTGGATGGAGCGATTTTCCTCCACTGCATGGCGTTCTGGGTGGCTAAGAACCGTGCCAACGGGCGGCACTACCATGAGGGGCGTTATTGGACCTATAACACACTGGAGGCCCTATCCAAGCTGTTCCCCTTTTGGTCCCGCCGCCAGTTGGAACGCATCATAAACGGGCTCAAGGAGGCCGGGGCCCTCCTGGCTGGAAATTTCAGCGAGGACAGGACCGACCGCACCCGCTGGTATGCCCTGGCTGATTGCATCCTGGAGGTCTACGGGGAGAGTGCGCCGCCCATTTCACGAAACGGTGAAATGCATTTCACCGATCGGGGACAGCCATTTCACGAAACGGTGAAATGTAATAAGGAAACAGTTACTTACCAGATAGATCCCCCTAAGCCCCCCAAAGGGGGCCGGAGGGGAAGTGCAGAGCTGGATGGGGCAGTCAAGTCCCTGCTGGCGGAGTACGCTGCCGGAGACACGGAGCTGGCCGAGGCCCTGGATGCCCTTATGGAGATCCGGGCGGCGAAAAAGGCGGTGGACTCCACCCGGGCGGTGACCACTCTGCTCAACCGGCTGAACCGTCTGTCAGACAATTCGCGGGAAGTAAAGCTCCAGATCCTGGAGCAGTCCGTGACCAACAGTTGGAAGGGCATTTTCCCGCTGAAAGGCGGACAGGCCCCAACGAGAAAGGAGCCAAAACGATATGTCGAATAACACCCCGGAGCTCAGCGACGTGCTGCTCTACGACCCCGGCTACCTGAACCCCGAGCTGCCCACCGGGTTCTGGTTCTGTGCGGACCCGGAGGACGTGCTGGCCGTCCAGATCAACGCCGGATGCCTGCGGGCGTCGGCGGGTTGGGAGGCATTGAGCCGCCACGAGCGGTTTTTCCTCCAATTTTGCTACGTGCTGGTGGTCTGCGGGGACCCGGAGAAGCGGGCGGTCATGGTGCGGGAGCTGCGCCAGCGTCTGCCCAACGTCATCCTGCTGGCCGTGGAGGACAAGGGCTTCTGCCGGTGCAAATCCGTGCGGGATCTCCGGGCCACCTGCGGACTGCGGGCGGTGGAGCGGATGCTCCTGGAGGCGGTGGAGATCCCGGCCTACGGCCTCCTGGACCTGGCGGACGTACGCGCGCCGGACGTGTCCAAGCTGGACAAGGTGCTCTTCGGCATCTCCAACCTGGACCGGGCCACGGGCGGGGCCGTCATGGGGGAGCTGTCCGTCTGGACGGGCAAGCGGGGCGAGGGCAAGAGCACCCTGCTGGACCAATTTCTGCTGGAGGCCATCGACCAGGGGCAGCCGGTGTGCGCTTACTCCGGTGAGCTCCCCGCCTGGAAATTCAAATACTGGGCGTCTCTCCAGGCGGCGGGCCCCAAAAACCTCCAGATCCGCAAAGACCAGTTGAGCGGCCGGGAGATTCCGCACCCGACCCCCTTCGCTCAGCAGATGATCGACGAGTGGTGGCGGGGGCGGTTCCTGCTCTACGACATCGGCACCAGCACCTACCACGACGCCGCCAATATCCTGCGGGTGTTCCGCTACGCCCACCGGCGCTATGGGGCCAAGGTCTACCTGGTGGACAACCTCATGACCGCCCGCTTCCGGGGGAACGACCGGGACTTCTACCGGGCGCAATCGGAGTTTGTTGCGGAGCTGGCCTCCTTTGCCCATGATAACAACGTCCACGTCCATCTGGTCGCCCACCCGCGCAAAACTGACCGCATCTCAGATTCCGACGAGGTGGCCGGCATCGGGGACGTGACCAATCTGGCGGACAACGTCTACGTCCTGGAGAAGGAGGAGCGGGAGGACCGCCAGCAGGATTCGGTGCTTACGATCCTCAAAAACCGCTTTTTCGGGGAGCGGGGCCGGAGCATTGGCCTGAACTTCGAGCGAAGAAGCAAGCGGTTTTACAAGTCGGGGACGGGCAACCCGGACAAGGTGTACGGCTGGGCGCTGAGCGGGCGTCAGGCAGTTGTGGATTTGCCGGAGGGCGGAGAGGACCCGTTCCCGTAAGCGGAAGGAGGGCGCGCAGATGGAGAAGCGGCGGCTGGAGCTGATTGAGGCGGAGTGCCGCCGGCATGCCGCCCTGGCCCGGGTGGACGCGGCCCGCCGGGTCGAGCATGAGGAGGTGGCGGAGGCCCTGGCCTGGGCGCTGCGCTGTCTCGGGAAGGAGGAGCCCATATGCGTATCGGTGAGGCTTACACCTTTGTCCCCGCCGCCTTCGGCGCGGAAATTGGGGGCAAGGACACGAAAACCATCCCCCGGCGGGTGACCGGGCATATTGAGTACATCAACCGGGCCCACCGCTACTTCACCGTCCGGGTGGACACCGGGCGGGGAATCCTGCGGGAGAGCTTCAAATTTTAAGCCAGAGAAAGGACAATAAACGTGAAGACAATCGCCATTGTAAACCTGAAGGGCGGCGTCGGAAAGACCGTCACCGCCGTCAATGTGGCCGCCATCCTGGCCACCGAGTACGGCCAGCGGGTGCTGCTCATTGACGCAGACCCCCAGGCCAACGCCACCCAGTCCCTGCTCCCGCCGGGGGAATATAACACCCTGGCCGGGCTGCTGACCATCCCGGACGCCTACTACGACGACCTGCTGTATCACAGCAGCATCCGGGGACTGGACGTACTGCCGGCGGACGACGAGCTGCGCAACCTGGATGTGGACCTGCTCCAGGGGGAGCGGCCCAACCTGCGGGCCATCCGTGACCTGCGGGACGCGGTGGCGGAGGATGACGCCTACGACTGCATCGTGATTGACTGCCCACCCGCGCTGTCCCCGGCCTGCGCGGCGGCCATCGCCGCCTCCACCGACGTGGTCATCCCCATCAAGGTAGACGCTTACTCGGTCCGAGGAATGAATGAGCTGACCGCCCAGATTGACCGCCTGCGGAGCATCTATCCGGACGTGCATGTGGCGGGCTGCCTGCCCACCATGTGGTACCGCTCGGACACGGTGGAGCAGGGGGAGCGGCTGCTCCAGGAGCAGGCCCCGGTCCATGTCTTTGCCAGCCACATCCGGCGCAGCCCCAAGGTGGACGAGTCCACCTGGACGGGGGAGCCGGTGGTGAGCTGGTCGCCCCGCTCCGCGGCGGCCCAGGACTACCGGGCCTTTGTGGCGGAGTTCATAGGAGAGGAGGCCAAGTGATGGCCAAGTTTGACATCACGGCCGCCTTTCAGGCCGCCGTGGGTACCGCCGGAAATGTGTCCAAGTTGGACACATCGCGGGAGGTTATCGAGTACATCAGCCTGGACAAACTGGAGGCTGACCCGGGCAATTTTTACAGCCTGACCGGCCTGGAGGACCTAGCGGCCAACATTGAGCTTTGCGGGCTCCAGCAGCCCATCCGGGTACGGCCGACGGAGGACGGGCGGTACGTCATCGTCTCCGGTCACCGGCGATGGTCGGCACTCAAGCTCCTGCGCAGCCCAGCGGGGAGCGGGGACCGATGGGCCAGCATCCCCTGCATCGTGGAGCGGGACGAGGCATCCCAGGAGCTCCGGGAGCTGCGGCTGATCCTGGCCAACAGCTCCACCCGGGTGCTCTCCCCAGCGGAGGTATCCAAACAGGCCCAGCGGGTGGAGTTGCTGCTCTACCAGCTCAAGGAGCAGGGCTATGAGTTTCCCGGCCGAATGCGCGACCAGGTGGCGGCGGCCTGCCAGGTGTCCGCCCCCAAGCTGGCCCGGCTCAAGGTCATCCGGGAGCACCTGATCCCGATTTATTTGGAGCACTTCGACCGGAATGTGCTCTCAGAACAAACTGCTTACGCTTTGGCACGGATGGAGACCGCGCTCCAGGAGCGGCTGGCGAACATGCTGCCGAACCTGCCCACCGGGGGCCGGGCGGAGGAACTGCTGGAGCTGGCCAAGGCCGGTACAGACTGGCGGCCAGCCTTCTCCTGCCCCGACGGCAGCCCCTGCAAGCGGGGAGACGCGTTCCTCCGGCATGATTTGGACTGCTTCTACGGCGAATTGTGCAAGGGCGAAACCTGCTGCCTCAAATGTCATCGGGGCACCGCCCGGTACGATGCCTGTGAGCGGGCCTGCGCCAAGGCCAAGGCCGCCCGGAAGGCGCAGCGGGACGAGGAGGAGGCCAGGGAAGCCAAGCGCGAGGCGAAGATCCAGGCTGAAATCCAGAAAAATGTGCAGCTCCGGGCCAAGAGGCTTGCCGCAGCCGCCGATGCCGCTGGGTTGGACGATTATTCCCCCATCTACATCTCAGATTATGGCCGGAGCATGACGGCGGGAAAACTGCGAGAATGGGCCGCGGGCCAGTTCGAGGCAGATGATAGGCTGTATCCCCGCACCCTGAGTCCCAGAGATATCAGCGACCCTGCCAGGCTTGCCGAGGAGCTGGGGTGCTCCACGGACTACCTGTTGGGCGTCACGGATCAGTTGACGCCGGCGGCCCTGTCCACGGCTACAGATCTGGAGACGGACGGCCCTTGGCACTGGTGGCCAGAGCAGCCGCAGGAGAGCGGCTTGTACTGGTGCATCACGGGCCCTATGTCCCACGGTGGTAGTCTCTACTGGTGGGATGCCGAGGAGGAGCAATGGGAGCACCCGGCCATGGCCTTCCGGATGTCCCCAACCGTGACCCTTTGGATGAAGTGCCCCCAGTTACCAGATAGTATGAGCTGGGAGAGACAGGAGGTACAAAATGGCGAAAAATAAGAAACCACACCGCCGCCCCGGGCCGGGCAAGCCCCAGGGCGCGACCTATGCCCAGATGCTGGCCCACAAGGCGGCCGTCCGGAAGGGGCTGGAGCAGGCCGCCAGGGACGCCACGGTGCAGGTAGAGGCGGATACCCATACCCAGCGGGCCATGTGGTTGATGGTATGCTCCATCGCCGACGCCTACGGCTTCGGGCCAAAGCAACTGCAAAAGTTTTTCTCCGCTCTCCAAGACAACACGGACGAGCTGGAGCGGATGCGGGCTGAGGTGGACGAGGAATATGCACTGGAGAAGCTCCGCCAGAAGGCCCAGGCTGTTACTGGCATGGAGGTGCATTACCTCTACGAGCAGGAGGCTCTGCTGGCTGAGATGCAGGCGGCCAAGGAGGGGGTGTCAGCCCATGAGTAAGCGGATAATCCAAACCACACCCAGCGGCGAGTGGGGTATCCCCGGTGTGGATCTGGCCTCCCTGCCGCCCAGGGTGTACGGGGCGCTCTGCAAGCTCAAGGACATGGAGGAACTGCTGGAGATCATCAACTCCCCAACAGCTCGGGCGTGGGAGCGGGACGATGCCATCGAACAGTTAATCAGTATGGGCAACTAAGGAGCCGGAGATGGAGGCGCGAGAATGAAAGTACCTGCAGAATTTGAGGACGTGTTCCAGGGTGTCGAGCTGACGGAGCGAGAAATCGGCTTTTTGGTCTGGGTGGCAGGCTGGGATAGCTACACGATCGAAAATCTAAAATCGGTAGTTCAGAAAGCCCGAGCCAAAGCGGAGGCAAAAGAATGAAAAAGACCAGCCTTAAAGAACTGCGGAATTTCACGAAAACGGAGCTGATCCGCTATGTGCAGTATGTGGAAGGGGAACCGCTGCGGGCAGATCACACCGCTGCGCGCACATATATCTACGAGCTGCGTCTGGAGAGGGTCAACAAACGGTACGATGCAGCAATAAAGAAACTAAGCTCCCTGACTCAAGGAGACAAGACTTTGCAGGGGCTTGTGGAGTGGACAAAAGCCCATGCAACAGTCTCCCGCTGCATAGCCGAGTTGGAGCGGTTAGAAAAACTGCTTTATGGCTAGCAGTGAGGCTCCGGCCCTCTGCCGGGTGGAGATTACCCGCCCCACCCGCCTCCTTTTGCTTTGCGGGTGTCCGGCCTGAGCCGGGCGCCCGGCAGAGGGCCGGAGTATTCCCGTGAGACTACGAAAATGAGAAAGTGAAGGAGGCCCAGCCATGAGCATGACGTTGGAAGAAGCGATTGTGTTTTTGAGCCAGTACACGGACAACGAATGCTACACAGAGAAATGCCAAGAGGCGCACAGAATGGCGCTTACCGCCCTCCACCCCGTCAGCCGGGAGCAGGTGGAGAAGATGAAAAAAGAGCCCGTTGAGGGAGGGTATGACGAGTTATACGCACCAACGTATAAGTGCCCAGAATGCGGCTTTGAGAATATTGGCAGTGGAAACTTCTGCCGAAATTGTGGGTGCCTTCATACGGACAAGGCCGTGGAGATGGTGATGGAGAGATTGCCTGCGCTGAACGATGGGAAGGGAGATTGAGGTATCGCCATGAGACACCAATACACCCGCGTAGAGCTAGAATCCATCACCCAGGAGACCGCAATATACATTGAGGGAGCAGGGATAGCCCAGCTCCAATGGGGCGGCCTGGAGATTGCAGAGGGGGTAAAGGACGGGTGCCTATACTGCAAGCATATCAAACCGTTTAGCCTGGAACTGTACGGACAATACTGGACGGCCTTTGATGGGCCGCCGGAGAGGAAGGAGAACGCATGAAAACGATTTGCATTACTTGCAAAAATGACTGCAATAACGCCGGTACAACGGCCAGAATTTCTTGGTGCCCTCAGTACAAACCGGGACGAATTTTGTCCAACGCCGACCGCATCCGAGCCATGAGCGACGCAGATTTGGCAAGATGGCTTGAATACGAGGGTGGAGGAGCCTGTGCAGAGGTTTATGGGTGGCTGGCGTGGCTCCAGCAGCCAGCGGAGGAGGGCAACAATGGACCTTGAGAAGCTGGATATAAACGCAGTATGCTTTGGTATCCTTTGCAATTTTACCCCTGTATGCGGAGAAGAACGAGCAAAAGAGGCGGTTGAACTCGTCCGTACGCTCCAGGCCGAAAACGAGAAGCTGCGGGCTGCGGTTGATAACTGGAAAAAGAAATATGTGGAAACCAACGGGAAATGGATTAAAGCAGAAAACAAGTGGGCTGGTCTTGATAAGGCTGTAAGAAATGGGAATGTATATAGACCCATGCAAGAAGAATTGAACCTTACTCATGAAGAAAATCAATCATTGAAAGATGAAAACGAGAAGTTGCGGGCCGAGCTAAAAAGCAAGGTGGATTTAGTATTTCAACAGGCGAAAGAACTTGATAGGAGGCACTTGCTATTACAAGAGCAAGAGGCCGAGCTGGAGCAGGTGAAGCGGGAGCTTGATATTTGTATCAAAGCAGTTTTCGGAGATTGCGATTATTGCAAATATGACAGGAGTTTACCTGATGACACCTCCCCTTGCTGGCACTGCAAAGAATATGCGGCACAAGAGTTCGTTACAGGAAACTACTGGAAATGGCGTGGCCCGGAGGAGGAAAGTAAATAAAACCGCCCCCGAAGGGGCGGCAGGATGGTTATGTTTTAGATTTTCGTTTGGCACGGGTAGCTCGTTCTTTTGCCCGAACCAGCTCTGGATTCTCCGCGCGTTCTTTTCGGCGCTTTTCATTCCTGGATGGGTAGTAAGTCTCCTTGTTGGCCTGGTTCCAGGCCCGTGAGGCTGGGCGATCCACCGCTCGGACGGCCTCATAGGCGCAGTCGGGACAGTATTTCTGCCGGGCAGAGTCCACGGTGTATTCCTTCCCGCAGCGGATGCACTTGTCAGTGCTCCCAAGGGGGCGATCTGCAATGCAGCCCTTGGCTCGATACCGGCGGGTTGCCTCTTTTCCCCGCTCACGTCTGCAGCTGGGACAGTACCAGGCCCGTGGGCCGCCATCAAATACCGACCCGCACTGCCGGCAAACACGGGGCTTTACAACAACAGCCATCAGAGCAGCCTCCTCAACTCCACGCCAAGCGCGTCAGCGATTGCTAATAGATTTTTGGCGGTGAGGTTTCCGGCCTCGGCCTCTCCCAGCTCGACCCGCTGGATTTGGCGGATATTGACACCGGAGCGCTCGGCCAACTGCTTCTGCGTCAGACCGGCTTTGACCCGTTCATAGGTCAGCCTGGTTGCGGTGGGGTATCTATCATATATGGAGGTGTCCCCCATCTTCTCGGCGTCCTTGACGGACATCCAGGCCCACTGATACGGCACGATGTGCTTTTTCAGGCAGCCCAGGATCAGCTCCTGACCTTGCTTCATGGCTGTTTCCCAGGTCTCAGCCTCGATTATGGCTTTCATTCTCCCCACATATACCTGGGCACCCGGAACGGGAGGGACATCCTCCCCGGCGGCTGGGTTACGCTTCAAGTCTGCAATGATGTAATACTTTTCCATAGTTGTCTCCTTACCAATCGTAATTAAGCGTACTTGACGCAGATGGAATTGAGAGTTTCGCGGCTGCCAG
>JAHAEW010000023.1 GCA_018374635.1 Clostridiales bacterium | reverse complement strand
TTTCAGAATGGTGTGTCGCGACTTCATTCTACCAGAGGGCTGCAAACCATGTCTTCTTTTGTTTGCTTTTCAATTTGCGAAAATTATTGTACCTTATCTTCAAGCATCGAGCGAAGCGAGCTGCTACTAGAGGCCGAAGGGGAAAAGTTGATACAGGATATCCGGTACGAGCCCAATTAACAGTGCCAGAATTACTGTGGCAGCCATCACAGCCGAAACCTCACTATCACTTCTTGATAAGTTACCCTCAGGCAGACCCCACGTCATTGGACAGTAGCACCGCCAGAAAAGTTTGTAGATATATTTGGCCGATGTCTCCGTCCGGCGCGTAGAGGATATCACAGGAGCTCTGTGGGCAGCAAGGTACCTTTGCCCGCTATCGACACTGCCACTCCACCGCCATAGAATTTAGGATCTGCTGACAAAGTCTTGCTTTAAGAGCACAGCTTTGTCAGCAGATCCGTTCTTCGTAGGCGTATTTCAAAGATAAAGTATTTTATGGCTCATGAGCAATAAAATCCGCATAGAGGTATAGTACCTCGGAAAGGTCTTGATAACCGCAGAGGCCAGCCACTTCTTCGGCGGGATGTCCTGCCTCCAACAGGCGGATTGCATAGTCGTGCCGGAAGTCAGTCAAGCTCAGATGATTCATGTGAAGCGGCCGCAATAGGTTCCGAGTCAAATAAAACAAATAGGGAACAGAGAGTGGACCCTGTTTCTGAGTGGTGTGTACGACATAGGCATCCGGGAATTCGACCCGCTCTGACAGGTAAGCGGCCAGATCTTCGGGAATAGGAATCGAACGGCCGGAGACATGCGCAGTCCTGGAGATGAGGTCGACATGCTTCCATTGTAGTAAGCGGATTTCCTTATAATGCAGGCCGAGTTGCCACGCCAAGCGAATAATCAACACATCTGGATAGCGCTCCATATGGAGCAAGTGAGACATAAGCTCCGAAGTGGGACGACTAGCGGCGATTGGGCGGAATTTTTCAGGCAGCATAAGGGGCGGAGCGGATTCCATGAAACCGGAACTAACAGCAAATTGGCGTATTTGGTTTAGAAGGGCAATGTGTTCTGGAAAGTTCTTGAGGCTACGGTGACTGTGCCGCAGCGCGCGCTGATAGTCTTGTACACGGCGCTGATTGAATTTACGCACATCGGAAAAGCCAAGCTGAGGCAAGAGGTCTTTTATAAGGTAGGAGCGATAACGCTCCATCTGATCCGGAGGGGTATGGCCTTCTATACTGGATAGCCAGAGGGGAGCGAGCTCTTTTAGCAGGAGAGGCTTGGGTAGATCTTCAAACAGGCCGGAGGCATCAATCGCCCTGCCGACGTAAAAGTCTAAAATACCATAAAGAATACGGGGATGAAACTGAAAGCTGGAGGGAGCCCCACCCTTCTCTAAATAGTATACCCGGTATTGCTCCAGCATAACCCCATCCAGAAGCTGAAGATCTGTCTGTCCGAAATAGGGGAGAAGCGACCGCTCCAAAATGGAGTAGTAACGGCGGACGGTGGCTGGTTCGTTTTGCTCGGAAAACGAAGAGAGCCATTGTGGAACAACTTCCGCCAATTGCAGAGGAGGAAGCTGATATCCAAATAAATCTGGGGCGACCTTTGGGCTACCCAAGGAGACACCGTAGGCTACAAATGCGTGGAGAATGGGGAGATAGTCCCGGCGAAACGCCGCAAGGCTGACGCCACGTCGGGACAGACGTTGACGCAAATCCTCCACGACCGGCTGCTGAAGACGGTCAATTCGGTAATGGCCGGCCAAAGACAGCAGGGAAGACAGGGCATCGGAGCTTAGGGAGCCCGGCAGATTGGGTGCTGCATCCGAAAACGAGGGCATAGTATTCCTCCAGTGCTACATAGTGCCAATCAATTTTATATTATTATATCACGAATTTCCAATGAAAGAAAAGAATCGGTTGCAATATTACGCTTTCGTTACAAAGAGAGAGCATCCCTTGACGGGGGGCCCAGGCTCGTGTATATTATACACGTAAGTTCGCGAAGGGGAGGTTTCCTCCTCTCACGAACTAATAAAAATGAGGAGGAAATCCAAAATGAGAAACCTCAAGAGGGCTCTCAGCCTGGTAATGGCCATGGCCATGCTGATCGGCATGATGACCATCGGTGCCAGTGCTGTGAGCGCCAGCGATTTCACCGACGCGGATGAGATCGTCAACACCGAGGCCGTCTCCGTTCTGACGACTCTGAACGTCATCAACGGCAAGGAAGACGGCAGCTACTTTGATCCCACCGGGATCGTGACCCGCGCCGAGATGGCGAAGATGATCACCGTGGCTCTGCACGGCGGCGAGGAGCCCGTTCTGGGCACCAAGACCAACCCGAGCTACTCCGACATCAAGGGCCATTGGGCTGAGTCCTACATTGAGTACTGCACCAGCGTGGGCATCATTTCCGGTCGCGGCAACGGCAAGTTTGACCCGGCTGCTACTGTGACTGTGGCCGAGGCGGCCAAAATGTTGCTGACTGCCCTAGGGTACGATGCTGCCGTGTTCGGCCTGACCGGTTCCGACTGGCAGGTGAACACCGACGTGCAGGCCAACAACGCCAAGCTGTATGAGGGCCTGCCTGCCAGCGTTACCACCTCCGATGCTCTGACCCGTGACAACGCCGCCCAGATGATCTACAATACTCTGGACGCCTACATCATGGAGAAGACCTTTGACAAGGTTCTGTCCAACGGCGAGGTCTCTTACAGCTACAAGCTGTCCGAGACCAAGACCATGATGAGCGAGAAGTTCGGTGTGGTCAAGGTCGAGGGTGTTGTTACTGAGAATGAGTTCACCGAGGGCTCTGCGCTGAAGGGCAAGACCACAATGACCGTCACCAACGGCGATGCTGGTAGCACGAAGGGTGAGCAGAGCGTCTTTGCCAACGGCACTCAGACCTTTGCCGTCACCTCTGGCGCCGATGTGGTCGGCAAGAGCGTGACCCTGTATGTGAAGCCCGCCAAGAACACCAATGCCGCCTCCAAGGCGACTGTTGTGGGCTCCGCCATCATCAACAGCAACAATACGGTCTACACCACTGCCAAGGCTCTGGTTGACAACTCCAGTAAGTCCAACGACATTACCAAGACCCTGAAGGCCGAGGGCCTGAAGTTTGATAACGCCAACGATGTCACTCTGTATACCAACTATGCTGACAGCACTCTGAGCAACCCTGCTACTAGCGATCTGGCATCCCTGTTGAACACCAAGGGTGTTGAGGCCCAGTACATTGACAACAACGGTGACGGCATTGTAGATGTGGTTGTGAAGGTCATCAAGGCTTTTGGTAAGGTCACTGTCTACTCCGACGCTAAGGACGGTAGCCTGAGCATCTCCAAGCTGGGTAAGTACGGTGCTGACGGCCTCACTAGCGGTGCTGGTCTGTCCACCACCGACGCCAACGAGGATGTCTATGACTTTGCCAACCTGGGCGTGGCCAAGAATGACTATGTCTTCTACTATGAGGTCAACGGTGGCATGTGCTACGTCGAGGCCGCCAAGTCTGTAACCGAGGACATTACCGCGACCAAGGGTGACAGCATCTATGCCGGCGATACTGAGTACGGCACCTCCGACCTGGCCAGCACTACCGACCTCTCTGCTGAGACCGGTGCTCAGGCCACCTTGGTTAGTGCCGTGACTCTGGGCGAGGAGGCTGTCCTCTATCTGGATGCGGCCAACAGCGTGGTCTACGTGACCGATGCCGAGACCAGCAGTTCTTACCTGATGGTTACTGCCACCGCCCTGAGCAGTTACAAGGATAGCGTAACCGCCCGCGTTGTCTTTGAGGATGGCACCACCGGTGAGATCGAGGTCAACAAGCTGGACACCACCACTGTCAACAATAGCACTAATGCTTCCAATGTCCAGGGCCTGCTGGACAATCAGAAGATCGGTCGCAACACCACTGCTAAGGTTTACTCCTACACCAAGACCTCCGACAATACCTATAACCTGACCACTGAGACTACTGTTGTTGGAACTCAGGATGCCGTTGACATTACTAAGGGTAACCCCACCGTTGTGTCCGGTCAGATTACCGCCAACAACGCTACCAAGTTCATCTTGGGTGACGAGGATGGTTACAGCGCCTACACTGGTATCAATAACGTGTCCAGCAAGGAGGACACCTCCGTGTTTGCAGTTGTGGGTACCAATAAGGTCGCTAAGGTCCTCTTTGCCTACGGCGGCACTGGTGCCGAGAACGCAGACAACTACATGTACGTCCTGAACAAGACCCCCTATGTCACCAGTGACGGCAAGAACGACGTTTACACCTACACTGTCATTCGTAACGGCGAGGTGACCACCATTGAGGGTACTTCTGCCTCCGTGTTTAGCGCCGCTGGCCTGAACAAGGTCACTCTGAAGGGCGACAAGGCCAACAGCGCGAGCACCAGCGGCGCTCTCATTGTTGCCTCCGGTAAAGCTACCACCGCTGGCGATGGCGTGCTGGCCATCAATAACGGTACTGGCTACTTCTACGATGAGAACACCGTGTTTATCCTGATCACCGGTGGCGGTAAGGATGATGTAAATACCTCCGCTAGCGTGGACAGCATCATCACCGAGGGTGGCGCTCAGGATACCATCTCCATCCTGGTGGATGAGGATAACACCACCACCGCTCAGTACGTCTTCATTGAGCGCGGCTAATCCGGCAAGATACATAGACGTAACTAGAGGTTAGCTCTGATTTCACCCCCGCGCTTCGGCGCGGGGGTGTGTTTTTATCCCTTATTGTACCTATGCAGCTACACCTACGATCTGATATAATAGAAAGAGAATATGGAATTTTATCTCAGGAGGTGCCTGCATATGACAAGTTACACGCAAAGTGTATTCTTTACCTGGGGACATCTGCCCGGAATAAAACTATCACTCCTCTTACTGTTGCTGGCATTCCCGCTCCTTTATTGCTTCTATTGGGATGCGTTTGAGAGCAGCGGAGTTGTGCAAATGAAGGGGGTGTGGAAAAGACTTCCGTACGGGAAGCGAATCCGCGCGTCGGCTACAGTAGCTGCCTATGCATTACTGCTTCTGGCTGGCATACCGCAGACAGGCCTACTGCAATCGCTGGACTTCCTGGATTGGGCCGCAGACCTCTATTTGAGACTGGAGCCGTTGCAGGCTATCGGAGTACTACTGGCGGCACTGTATGCCAGGGTACTTCATGGAAGTCGGTACGAATATCTCCAACCCATCAACTTCGTGACTCGGCTTCTTATTTTTCTCTCTGTGTTCTCGACTCTCCTGGTCGGTCAGATTCCGCTCGTCTGGTACAATGTTCCGTGGTTTCTGCTGGTGGGCGTGATTTTTGCTTGGTTGGAGCTGGCCGCACTGCGTCCGCCCCCCGTCGGCTTGCCAACAACGAAGAATCTGTTTGACCCTGTTGCCGCTTATGACGGGCTTTTGCCGCTTCGGCAGGCGCAGGCCGACAAATTGGTCAATATTATCCGTAGCCAAAATTCCAGTGGCACCTCAATTTGCGTCTCCGGGCCGTGGGGGTGCGGAAAGACTTCGTTGATGTTGGGCGCGTTGGACAAGCTGCGCTGTGAGGGAGACTCGCGAAGTAATGAAGTCCTCTTTATCCGTGCGCTGGAGTTGGATACGCTGACTGCCCTGTTTACCTATGTGTTCGGTCGGATTAAGGCTATGCTGAAAGAGCGCGGAGCCTATGTCGGAGCCGGGAGTGAGTGTCAAAAGCTACTGGCCTCGGCGGGTGGCTTGATTACAAATGAGCGCATCACCTCTCTGCTTGAATGGAAGCTTTTCCACACTGCAGAGGATTACCGCAGCCAGCATGACCAGCTAGAGCAGCTGATATGTGAGGTCTTTAAAGATGACAAGCTCATCATCGTGGTGGACGATATTGAGCGGTGTGCGCCGAAAAAGGCACTGGAATTTCTCTTCTTCATCAAAGAGTTTGCGGTCATGCGCTGCTGTATCGCGGTCTTTCTGACGGATTATGAGCATCTTCCAAACCCGACCGGGGGGGGGGGGGCTTCCGACGCATCACCGGACTTTTATGACAAGTTCTTCAATTACCGGCTCAATCTTGCGCCGATTTCCCCACTTGATGTAATACGCGTCCAGGAAAGCGGCCAGGATGCCAAAAGCCACTGGGAGAAGGTTGAGCCTTTATCTGTTATTTACCAGCGAATTAGGAGTATATTGACCCGTCGTTCAGAGGAGTGCCTAAAACATGCAGAGGACGTAGCAGAGGGGGCGGGGTGGGCAGAGCAAAGCAAGAAAAGCACATATTTATCTAAATGTGTGGAAAAGCTTGATGAATCCATGTTCCGGCCGCGTTCGGTAATAAAAGTCTGTGAAGCCTATCGAAATTGGGCGACACAGCTTCAGGAGATCTATCATAGGGTTCCGGCTGATCAATTGGACTGCTATTTTATCACAATCCCGCTGGGGGAGAGCCTCTTTTTCCTGTCCTATCTTGAGGCGTGTTTCCCCCAAGAGTTCGACACACTGGTGCAAGGGGATGCCAGCATCTATCTGGATGAGCTTTCCGAGTGCAGTGATGAGGAGCCGAGGCCCTTCCTTGCTGAACTGATGCGTGAAAGCTTACTCCCGAAGGAGAGGTTACTGCCTTACCGCGATTACCGCCAGGAAAAAGGACGCCGCTTCCTCCGCATCCTGCTCCGCAGTCCACAGAGCCTGCCCGAAATCATGGATGGATTCACCTCGCAGGAGGAGGCGTGGTTCAATGCCGTACGGGAACGCAACATGGACGTTATAGCGGCGCAATGGGTTGAAATCATAAACGCTGTGGTGGAGTCCTACCCTAAACTTTTTGATGGCAGAAATCTTCTGGATACTCTGCTTCAATTCGGATGGGAGCAGGTGCGGGAGGAGCGCTGGGGCGCCGATATGCTCTTCCAGCTTTTTGACTTCTCCGCCTTGAGCAAGCACTATCTGGTAAGCGCCTCCGGGGTAGTCCCCTTTGTCGACGCATTCACATCTACCTACGACAGCGCTGGTGGAATTGGGCTACTGACGGGGCTGCCTCAAAGATCTCATCAGCTTGCCGTCTCTTTTGCGCAGAATTATCTCTACCAGTTCGGCACCCCGTTCACTCGGGTGCTGGATTACGGAATGGAGGAAAAGGACTCAAAACGCTTTTTCCGCATGATAGAGATCGTCTCCGCAGAGAAGGATTTCTACAAGATCCTAGATCGCTTTCTGCAGAATACCCGGTTGATTGAGCCATGGCTTGAGCGTATACCAGAGCCGCTCCATGGGGCAGACGGGCTGGAACGTCTTGCTCACAGTGCGGAGGCGATTCTTGCGGAGAACGGGTTTTCTGGCTATGATGATGTCCGGTGTGAATTGGCGTGTATGTGGACAACCGTCGCAGAAATCAAAGCGCTCCTCCGCCTGCTCGACGAGCTTGAAGCTACCCTCAAGGAGGCTGAACGCGGCTTTCTCATAGGTGACCTCAGCCTTGAGTCCCTGCCCAAGGTCATCCGCAGTCTTAGCGAACGTGTCCGCGCCTCAAACGCAGCGCAGGATGCCTACCTCCCGGAGGATTTGCGCAATCTTTTTGAATTCATTAATTTGCTGAATCCGGAAGAGGCTGAAGCGCTCCCGGATGAGTTGATTCCCCAGCTTCAAGCACTGGCGTCGGACTTCGCATCGGCCACCGGTTTCCCGGTTCACGCCTTCCGGAACGTACTATTGAGGCGAATCCGCCGCAGCACGCCCAGGGAGGAATCCTTTGTTTGACAGAACAGGCCGTCTGGGAGTAAAATAAAGCGTTATATTATCGGAAAGGGTGCCAAGAGGCATGATCAAAGAGAATCAGCGGATGCTGAACTACCTCAATGTATTGCTGGACGGCCTGATTCTGTTTTTTGCCATGCCAGTATCGTTTGTCATTCGGTTCTTCGTGTTGCGCGGAGGCGTAATTACAGTCCCGTTTGCCTCCTATCTCTGGCTCGCCGCAATTCTGACCCCGGTCTATCTGTTTACCTTTGCCGCCTTCAGCCTGTACGAGTCCTTCAGAAAGAAGCGCCTTTATCAGGAGCTTGGACGGCTCTTCTGGGCCTGTGCGCTGGATATGGTGCTGCTTCAGACCGCCCTGTTTCTGGCGAAGGGAGTTCACTTCTCCCGCGGTACGCTGGCAATCTTCTTTGTCCTGTCCTTTGTGGGGCTTTCTGGGAAGAGATATGTGCTCCGGACGCTTTTGCGATACTACCGCCAGCGCGGCTTCAACCAGAAGCACGTCGTTCTGGTGGGAGACGGCGTTATGGCCAAGCGATATCTGGAGACCGTGCAGAGTGACCGGGAGCTGGGCTATCTGGTGGACGGATATGTGGCCAACCGCGCTTCGCTTCACAGAATTAAGTACTACGGTGGTATCGGTGCACTGGAGCGGGTGCTGGAGCGGTGCCAGCCGGACGAGGTGGTGGGTGCGCTGTCGCCTGAGGACTTCCGCTACACCCCCGTCCTCATCGAGGCCTGTGAGAAGGCCGGCGTAAAGCTCTCCATAATTCCCTTCTATGCGGAATATATGCCCTCCAATCCACAGTTTGACGATCTGGACGGAATTCCTCTGATGAATATCCGCCGCATTCCGCTGGACAACTGGGTGAACGCGTTTTTGAAGCGTCTTTTGGATGTTGTGGGTTCGCTGGTACTGATCATCTTCTCCTCCCCACTGATGCTCATCGCCGCGGTCGGAGTCAAGCTCTCCTCGCCCGGACCGGTGATCTTCACTCAGGAGCGGATTGGTCGGAATAAGAAGCCCTTCCGAATGTATAAATTCCGCTCCATGAGGGTCAATGACCGGCAAGATACCGGCTGGAGCCGCGACCGGGATGACCGCAAAACCAAATTCGGTGCCTTTATCCGAAAGTGCTCCATCGACGAGCTTCCGCAGTTTTTCAATGTACTTAAGGGCGACATGAGTCTCGTGGGGCCGCGCCCGGAGGTACCCTACTATGTGGAGCAGTTCAAGGATGAGATTCCCCTTTACATGGTGAAGCACCAGGTGCGCCCTGGCATCACTGGCTGGGCACAGGTCAATGGGCTGCGCGGGGACACCTCAATTAAGGCGCGTGTCGAGCACGATATTTTCTATATTGAGCATTGGACACTGGGATTCGATATCCGAATTTTGTTTATGACCCTGTTCAAAGCACTGATCAACAGCGAAAGATTGACGTAAAGGTGGAACGACATGAGTAAGAAGCAAAGCAAAGCCGCCCGCAGAAAAGAGCAGGCAGCCGTTGGCCGCCAGGGCGGTGCGGAGCAGCGGCCGATTTCGGAGGCTGCCGCTCCGCAGCCGACCATCCCAGTGCGCCAGTCGCCTCAAGCCCCATCTCCCGCGCTTGACCGCAAGGCCCTGTTGTGGTGCCTCATCCCAGCCGTTCTGCTCTTCCTTTTCCTGGCCTTCCAGGGGGGAGGGGATGACCGTGTGCTGGCAATCGTGGCTGCGATAGCTCTCGTAGCCTGCTCTATGGGGAAAACTCCCATCGCCAATATCGCCCAACGGCTTTCCATCCCCGCGCTGGTGGTGTGCGCCTACCTACTGCTGAACGCCGCCGCTGGTCTGTACAGCAAATTTGGAAGCTTTGCGGCCCCCGAGTTCGGCAAGATCTTGGCCTCCTTCTGCATCTTCGCCATTCTTTTGTTTCGGGTAAAGCAGGGCTGTGGCCGTCAAGTCGCCGCGGTCCTAGCCACCCTCACTGCCGCCTTCTCCCTGATCAGTATTGATGCTGCCTCCCTCAAGCTGTTGAGCGGTGTCTATATCCGTATTCTGGACGCGCTGGGCTGTAGCTATGGCTCCATGAGCACCGGCTACGAGGCGGGCATCCGCATTACTGGTATATTTGGAAACCCCAATGTGCTGGCCGGGATTTTGGCCTTCGGTGTATTCCTGGGCCTCTATCTGGTCCTGACGGCCAAAAGCCGACGCGGACTTCTGGGTTGCGCCCTGCTGTTGGAGGTCAACGCGCTAGGTTTCCTGCTGGCCTTCAGCATGGGTGCAATCGGCATGTTCCTCGTCTCCGTGGCCATCTACTTGATTTTTGAGGCACGTGATCGCCGGTTACCCCTGCTAGTTTTGATGCTTGAGACCGCAATAATCGGCGTGGTGATAGCCTTTCCCTCTTTCGCGGGGCTGGGTAGCAGCGGCGGAGCGGCCTGGCTTCCCGTCCTGGCCGGACCGCTGGGCGGCGTCCTTCTTTGGCTGCTTCATGGCTGGCTCGGAGTGCGGCTCGGCGAGGCGCTGAACCAGCGGCCCCGCCTCGCCCTGGGTGCCGCCGTTGGCGTTGTACTCCTGGCAGTGGGTTACGTTCTCCTGGCCTTCAATGTAACCGGCCCCTATCAGCTCCAGCCTGGTGAGATCCTGCGCCGCTCGGTCTATCCCAGCGGCGGCGAGTACCGCCTGGAAGGTGACTGGTCCGGCGAGGTCATGGTGACTGTGGAAAGCCAGAATGATTCGCAAACCATCATGCATACCAGCACCATGCTCTATCAGGGGGGGCTGGCCGAGGCGGTGTTTACCGTTCCAGAGGACAGCAAAGTGGTCTACCTCAATTTTATCAGTCTGCAGGGGGCAGTTCTGGACCAGGTGTCACTGTCAGGCGGCGAGCAGGTAAAGCTGGGATACCGTTTCCTTCCCGGCTTTGCTGCAAACCGGATTCAGGGCCTTTGGGCGAATCAAAACGCCATCCAGCGCACGGAATTTTTCCGAGACGGTCTGCGCATTTGGCAGAAGAGTCCCGTCATTGGCAATGGCCTGGGCAGCGTAGAAGGACTGGTGACCAGTGTCCAGCAGTTCTACTATGAAAGCCGCTACGTCCACAATCACTATATTCAGCTCCTGGCTGAGATGGGGCTTCCTGGGCTGCTCTGTTTCCTCGCTGTCATCGGCGCAGCGGCAGTAACGCTGCTCAAACGCCGTCGGGAGGGTGAGGGCGACCCCCTCCTCGCCGCTCTGGCCGCCTGTCTGGCCATGATGTCCCTCCACGCGGCGGCTGAGGCGGTCTGGTCAATCAGCGTCTATCAAACCTTTGCCCTATCCGTCCTGGCGCTCCTGTGTGTCGTCTATGGTCAGCCTGTCGCCAAGCTGACCGGAAAGGGAATTGCGTGGATCTTCTCCCTGCTGCTCTGGGGCGTTACACTCATATTCGCCTGGTTTTTGGGCGGCAATCTCTCCGCGGAGTTGGAATACAGCCAAGTGAAGGCGGGTACCCGTCAGCAAACGCCGTACACCATGACGCAGCTGGCACGCAAGGATCACTATAATTGGGCCCAATACAAGCTGGACATGGCCGTAAACGCCTGTGACTCTGAAGTCCCGGAGTTTGCTGAGACTGCTGCCACATATGCCATCCAAGTTCGGGAATTGGGAATCTATTCGATCAATTATAGCCTATCTGCTTATTTCTACAGCACCTTGGGTCAATGGGATCAGTTCTTTGCGGCCACCCGTGAGGGGATCTCCCAGGCGGCCTCTCGTGCAAGTGCCTGGCAGGAGATCTTCTTCCTCTATGAGGGCTTCTTCCCTGGCGAGGAAGCGGAAAATGCCGCATGGTATGCCCAGCAAGTGCTTATGTTTTATGATATGCTCCAGCAATACAATGATGGAAGAATGGAACAGATTACCCTGGTAGACCAGAATATGACCTTTATTCAACACATGCAGCACCTCGCTGGTGTTCGCCAATAAAAGTATGCCCCTTAGTATTCCGTTTGGAGTTTGAGGGCCTCGCCTTTTCTTTGTAAGCGTAAAATAAAGGAAAAAACACAAGGGCTGGTATTGTTCCGCCCTTGTGTTTTAATTTAGCTCTGCACTTCTCGGTTGCCCGGATAGATTACCTTGTTGGCGGCAATGCGGTATAGCCAGGTACGGAAAGATGCCCGCTCCGCCCGATAGCTAGGCAGAGAGTGCAGGACTGCGATGAAGATGGACTGGGGCAGGTCCATAGCGTCTTCCTTGCTTCCGGTCTGGCGGTAGACAAAGCGGTAGATCTCGGCATAGTAGGATTGAATCAGCTGTTCCGCTGCCTCCCGGGAGTTTCGCCGCTGGATAGCCCTGATCCATGTCTGTTCCCGCTCCATCGCCTCACCGCCTTTTACAGGTATATTCGTATTTCAGAGTACCATCGTTTCAGAAAAATAATTGAAATCATAAAAGGGTCATGTTACCATGGAAACAACAAAAAGCGAGTAATTCTGGAGGTGAAAGTATGACCGCGGCAGAGTTTATAGCCGCATTTGCGGAAGAAAGCAAGAGCTACAACATCTTTGAACACCACGAACTGATAAAAGCGGTCAAGGGATGCGACGAAGCATTGAAAAGCACATTTTTCCCCAAAAATGAAACACTCCCCTGTCCTGATAGCTGCAGTGAACTTGCGGTCAAGCTTGTCTGCTATACCGTCACAAAGATTACAGACTATGGCTTTAACAAGTGCATCAACGGGATATCCTATCCCACTGTAATCGGAACGCTGCTTTACGGAAACGATGCGCTGGGTAAATGGGTACTGAGACGCTTTATCGACAAAATGATAAGCCCCAGTGATTTGACAGACGACTTTAAAGCTGAAATTTTTACCATCATTACAACAAGTCATTATGTGTTAGGGACTATCCTTGAAATCGAATCAGGTAGCCGGGAAAAGGCAGTCCTGTTGTTTAGATTTGTAAAAACCTACATGCCGTCAAGATATAAGGAATTCTATTCTGCATTCCCTTCCGAAAAACAAAACCTGATCGAGGCACTCGCTCAAACTCCCTATTTTAACAGCTACGCCAGCGATGACAGGCTTTATCTTGATATTAAGGACGATGTGTCCACTGCGATCAAACGGCAAACTAACATTCGAGACTATACTATCCGACAGGAGTCCCATGGGTATTTTTGCGCCGGAGAGGCCTACACCGTACCTGCCATTACTGAAACACATCACGAATACGATGTGGGCGAAGCTGTGCTGAAGTGGCTGAACAGTAATATTGTGTGTCAGTACAATCTGCGCAGTGAATATACCTTGAATAACCACATCCATAACTGTGAGAGCCAAAGGGAAAATACCGGAACAGGCTGTGTAACTGCCCAAACTCTGATTACGATGTCCGATGGCATGACGAAGCCCATCATCAGTCTGCGCTCGGGTATGAAAGTACGCAGCGCAGGTGGTATTTCTGTGCTTTCGGATGAGTTTATTGTAAACCGCCGGCTGAGAACCCTGTACGGGATCAACGAGTTAGAGCCATTTATGTCGCCGGAGCATGCGGTGATGACTACTGAGGGCTGGAAAAGTCTTGCCCCCGAACAATCCAACCAGATCAACTCCTATTATAATGTAACTCTGCTGCGTCGGGGCGACCAGGTATTTACACTGGAGGGGACTGTGCGGGTAGAGAAAATTACAGTGGCACAAGCGAAACCAGAGGAAAATTTTACGGGATATGACCTGCATTTTATCAGTGGAGAGAAATCCTACTACGCCAACGGACTGTTGGTGCTGCTGAATTATCCCGACATTACACTGGCGCGGCTGATGCGGGCCCTTGAGGGGATGGAGGCCGGGCGCCGCCGCCGCTTTCTCACGCTGTTTCAAACAGAACGGGACCTTTTTGACGAGTTGCTTCCAAACGGATTAACAGCTTATTTTGAGGAGTGTGCATATGAAAAGTTTAAAGACGATTTCGATGAACTGCTTTAAAATTCACACGGCCAACCGGGAATTTTCCCTCTACGGAGGGCTGCTCTATCTGGACGGCACTCCGGTACAGAGCTATTTTTCCAAAAATATGTTCTATTGGGAGGCAGAAAAGGAGCGCGGAGCTCTCTATCTGTACCATCATGGGCTGATGGCCCAAGTAGTTCTCCAAAAAGACGGAGTACGGGAAATACATAACGCCTCCACCGAGCAGCATTACACCATCAGCTACCGTCAGCAGGGAAAGTCCGCCGATGCTGTGGTGGAGGTCTGCTTTGGCATTTGTTTCGATACCAGCCAAAGGTCCCATTACTACTGTGGAGTAATCTATAATGGTAAGGAAATCATTTGCGTACCCAAAACGGACAGGGAGAAGATCAACCAGCGCATTATGTCGGTGGATGTCACCGAGCAAGGCCTGCTCCATATTGTGATTGACTCCAGCGGCTACAAGGATATGACAGCCGGGTTCCCAATTTCCCAGTTGGACATGGTGTTTGACGCCACCTATAACACCTGCAATACCACGGTCACAGAGGGCGAGATCAAGGTGGAACAGTGCCAGGCCAACTTGGACCTGTGGGAGATGCAGCAGGTTTCTCCTACCCTGAAGGGCAAACTGCGGATGAAATACAACAGCAAGTTCGACTTGGGGGAGCACACCATTACTATTACGGTTGACAGCCTGAAGAAGAATGGCGGTGATCACTACTACGGCAGTGTAGATTATGGGCAGACCCAGATTGTTGCCATCCCCTCTACCGACGAGGCAAAACTGGCTCAGGATATCTTTTCCTGCGAAATACTTGCGGGGAAATGGAAGCTCTCCGCGAAAGGCCTTTCCTCTTTTGAAAGCGGCTGCTACGCCGATTCTCTAACCGTATGGGAGGATTCCCTGCGCCCTGCCTTTGTATATGAAAAAGTGTCGCAGATCGTCAAATATTCCGCCACAGGCCATATCAGGCTCCCCCAAGCACTACAAAATCGGGACCGGCGTTTTTGTGTGGACAAGCTGGCTGTTGCCCGCCTGAAGGAAAACTGTCTTGCGAACGGGTTTGATACGGCCCCTCTTTCCGTGGACGATTTATTTACCCTGTCTGCCCCTCCACAGATGCAGATTGAGGATCCAGACAACCCAGGCCAATATCTGACGGTGGATGGTCAGCAGCACGTGCATCAAAAGTCCACCGAACTGTTAAGCTGCCTGGCCGCCTACTATACTGCCGGTGTGGAGAGCAGCGACAAACAGCTGACCTACGCTGACCTCTACGGATATACCAAAGACTATGCCAAAACTCAGATCATCCAGGTCAGTCCTGCCATTATTACGGAGATTGAAGCAGAAGTAGATGAGAAGGGCAGGAAATATGTAGTAGAATTCCTCAAGATGTTTTCAGATATTATCTTGTCCAGTTCCTACGCCAGTTCCAGCAACAAATATATCCAAAAAGGGTTTGCGAAGGTGACCAAGCCGGTAGAACGCTGTCAATACTATATGGCCAATAATCATCCGGGCGCGATGCAGCATGAAAAGGGCTATCAGGTGGCCATGAGTATTATCGACCGCTATGTCTATATGAGCCTGGTTCCTCGTCTCAAAGATTATTATGGGGAACAGTCCGAGCAATGGGCGGAAGATCTCTATTACGCCGCGCTGGACCGACTGGTCATGCTTCAGCTACAAACCATCGGCGGCAGCAACCGCGGCACTCACCTTGCAAAAATGCTGTCGATCCTGGACAGCCGGAAGCATGTTTTAAGGCAGTCACAGCACGGTGATCCGGTTAAGGACGACGATGGCAAAAATGTAGAAATGCCTTATGGCGCGGCTCTTTATGCCCAACTGTTCAATATGTCGCTGTCTGAGGTGGGCAACAGCTTTCAGGGGCCGGATAGCGAGGCAAATTTTTTTAAAATTATGGAGATCGTGTTCGGTGACCTGTATGACAAAATCACTGGCGGCCAGCCCTCCGATATCCCGGAAGATGTGTTCAAAGAGCTGCAAAAGATCCTTGAGATTGACCGGGATATCTTTATTGTCGATCAGCTTTGCCAGTTGGAGGAGTATCTGAACTTCTCCATGCTCACAGCGGACCTGGTAAGCTCTATTGTCAAATACGGTGCGGCAACAAATGTGTTCGGCAAGATTACATTCTGTGCCATGTACGCGATGATTGGCGCCTCTTTCAGTTCAGTCTTTACACAGTGGGACAGCCTGACGGATGCTGAGAAAGCTGAAGGCATTCTTTCCTGTATCTTTTGCATTGTAGGTGTGGCGCGGGAGGCGGTCACCTGGAGATCGGTCTCCCAACTGGTTGA
This sequence comes from Clostridiales bacterium, assembly GCA_018374635.1. Lineage (GTDB taxonomy): Bacteria > Bacillota > Clostridia > Oscillospirales > Oscillospiraceae > Pseudoflavonifractor_A. Next base: position 24,665 of record JAHAEW010000023.1, on the reverse strand, counting down.
CCCCAGCACCCCCCCTGACGTACGGACCCAGGCGGCCTACTGTCTGAAATACGGAGGCACAGACCTTGAGGCCATCAAGAACGTGATCCCCCAAGACCCTGCCAACCCCTATGATCTGTCCCAACGGCTGAATTCCGCGTCAAAGCAGTATTCCCTGGAGATCCATGATTCGTCGGGTGTGAAGGTAAAGCTCTCCTTCTGTTCCAAGGTTTTCGTTTGTCTTGAGATTTCGTTTCGGGTGATGAATGTGTTGCTGTTGGGGTATGCGTTTATTATGTCAACCCTGTCTCTAGCAGAGTTGTTTAAGTACGATTATTCCGAAGCTTTGCGTGCGGTTTCGGTTATCAATACCATATTGCTGGCTGTATCTTTTGTGCTGGAGTTGGCGGATATGGGGATTCGCATTGGAATTATCACAGCTTCTGCACAGATTGCGTCCGTGATTCCAGGCGTTGGCTTGGGAATCATGCTGCTCGCGTTTGTGTTTACCATCGCCGAACTGATTCTGAAGAAGGACGAGGTCAAACCTCCAATCCAGCTAATTATTGAAGAACATTTGGCTAAAACTGTGGCAGCTTTGCCTGAGCCCCCGTCGGATTGGGAACAGGCAAATTTGGCGTTGGCCTGATATTATAGCAGTATCCAAAATTATTAACATTGACCGGTGAAGGACACAGGGACGGAGCCCCCTGCTCTACTAGTGAAATGTTATACACGATCATCCCAGAAATCTATCCCTATCTGCCCATGAAAAATTCTGCTTATCGCGAGAACAAGTAATGCAGTAAAAAAGCAAGTGACCGATTCAAAATATCAGTCACTTGCTTTTACTGTAGTGTATAGTAACTATTCAGCCAAAGCAGGTCTAGCGTAAGCGTAAAAATGAAATAAAAACACAGAGGCGAGGGAAACCCTCGCCTCTGTGTTTCAAAAGGATTTAGATGCATACTATGTCACGCTGTCCAGGATAGATTTTTCTTGCTTTTTTGCAACCTTTCCAACCCAGGTGCTGGCCGCAGCGGTCACAGAAGAACATAGCGCCCCTCATCCTCAGTATGAACAAATGGCAGATCAAGATATCCGGCACACCTCCGGCGCTTTCTCCGGCAGCAGTTGCTCCGCCCATCCGGGTCCGGAGGCCGCCATTGTCGGCAAGCTCTGCAGCACCCACACCAGATAGCGGTACGGGTCCAGCCTGCTCTCCTTTGCCGTCTCAATCATACTGAAGATCACAGCGCTGCCCTGTGCCCCGTTGGGCGTATTGGCAAACTGGAAGTTCTTCCGGTCCATTACGAAAGGCTTTATGCTGCGCTCAGCCCGGTTATTGGAGATTTCCAGCCTCCCGTCCTCCAGATACCGCCTCAGGTATGGCCACTGCTCCCGCAGATAGTGCAGTGCTTTGCCGAGAGCAGACTTTGGCGCTGCCTTCTTCGTTTCCGCCCATGCCAACAATGCTTCAAGAAGGGGCTTGGCCCGTTCATGCCGTTGCTGGTACCGCTCTTCCACAGTTAAATTGGAAAATTCTTTCTCCAGGGCGAACAGGGCATTGCAGTACCGCTGGCCCTCCAGCGCCGTACTCTCCGCTTGCTCCTGTTTGGGCAGAGACTTCACCGCCTCGTCAAATTTTCGCCTCGCATGCGCCCAGCATCCCACCACCCGGATCCGCTCCGGCAGGCTGTGGTAACCGGTGTAACCGTCCGCATGGAGCCGCCCGGTAAACCCTTCCAAAAACGTCTCCGCATTCCTCGGTTTCCGGTTGGGGCTGTACTCATACAGCACAATCGGGGGTTCCACATCCCAGCCTGTTCTGTACAGCCACATATAACTCTTACTCTGAGCGGATTTCCCCGGTTCCCGCAGAACCTGCAGCGCCGTCTCATCCGCATGGAGTATATCCCGCTACACCAGTTTCCGGTGCAACTCCTCATACACCGGTAGCAGTCAGTCCTCCGCTGCCCGCAGGATCCAATTAGACATGGTCTGTCGAGAGAGTTTTACCCCCTGTCGGTTCCATTCCTGCTCCTGTCGGTACAAAGGGGAGCCCATTACAAACTTCTGCACCATAATATGGGCAATGGCCTCCGCTGAGGCGTGACTGCCGGAGATAACGGGAGTTGCCTTCTCAGTTTTCACTACCGGCGTCTTTATCTCTTCTTCCTTACAGCGCTTGCAGGCGTATGTATAGTACCAATCTTCCCGGATCTTTATTTGTGCCGGGGTCATTACCAGACTGCGCCGCACTTCCTTACCAATCTCGCTCATTTCCGTTCCACAGGTAGGACATACCAATTCCTCCGCCGGCAAACGGTGCTCCACCACCTCCACCGGCACATCTTCCGGCAAGACCTCCTCCAGCCGAGAGGAACGTTTCTGCCGGGTATGGGCAGAGCCACAGTGGTTGTTGCCTGTGCCCTTTTCTCCGTGGCCCGCCATGCCTCCGCCTCGTTAAACAATAGGCTCAGTTGCTCATAACCCTCTTCGCCACGGAGAGCTGATCGGACAAATCGCATCACAGCAAGGATCTTCCCAGCATGGGAAAGTCTTTTTATCTCAACGCAGGGAAGGATCAAATGCGCATTTATGCGCAAATGTCCGGAGTGGTAACGGTTGGTCTGGGGAGAAAGTGTTGAGTCCCAAGGAACAGGCGGTTCTGCCCATTCTGCTCAATAAAATGCCCGAAAATACGCATTTTGAACCTAAAATAAAGATACAGCACCCTGGGTCACAGGGGTGAAAAATCTTTTTTGAGCCGGATATCAGGGGTTACAGCCCATTGTCGGAAAACTGGCATCACGTTTGCAATAAGACAATGGCAGTTCCCGGTGAACAGGGATATGCAGACCGGTCTCACTGCAAACGTTGAAGAGGAGGATCTACAGATGGAAAAGCAACGATTTTACATGCAGCCGTCGGTATTGATCAAGATCCTGGTATGCGCGGCAGTCATCGCCGCCTTCTGGTTCGCCCCGCCGGTGGCCCCCCTGACCGAAATCGGCATGCGGGTCATTGGCGTATTTATCGGCGTGATCCTATTGCTCTCCCTGGTGGACACGGTGTGGCCCGCCATGCTGGCCGTGGTGTTGCTGGGCCAGAGCGGCGTATGCACCATCAATGAGGCCATTTCCGGCTCCATCGGCAACTGGATCATCTATTTTGTGCTCATGAGTTTCATCATGACCCACGCCCTCAACGAGTCGGGCTTCACCGACCGGCTGGTGGCCAAGTTCATGAGTATGAAACTGGTCAGTAAAAGCCCCTGGATCTTTACCATCTCTCTGGGCGTGCTGGGTATGCTGCTGGGCTGCTTTATGGATCAAGTGCCCGCCACCGCCTTCATGCTGGCCTTTGTCTCCCGCATCTACAAGGAACTTGGCTACACAGGCAAGGACTCCTACCCCCATGTGGCCAATATCCTCACGGTGTTCGGCGTCAACGTCGGCGGGGCCATGACCCCCCATCTCCCACTCCCTGGCCATTCTGGGCATCGGCATCTATGAAGGAGCCACCGGCAATACCCTGAGCCTGTTCAGCTATCTGGCCTTCGGCGTACCCACCGGCCTGATCCTGTTTGTGCTGCTGTGCATTGTGGTGCGGCTGCTCTCTCATCCCGATATGTCCAAATTTAAGGATTTTAAGGTGGAGAACGTGCTCAAGAAGCAGGGCCCCATGAGCCTGCGGGAGGGCATCACCGCCGTCATCTTCTTTGTCACCGTCATTATGTGGATCCTGCCCGGCATCCTGACCATGATCAGCGACGCGGCCTGGATCGCTACCTTTAACAGCCTGGGCATCACCTTCTGGGCCATTCTCTCCGTAGTGGTGATGGCGGTGGTCCAGATCAACGGCAAGCCCCTGCTGGACGTGAAGACCGTGGTCAACCAGAGCATCAACTGGGGTATCCTGCTCTTCATCAGCATCGGCGTCTATCTGGGCAGCGCCATGAGCGCCGAGTCTACCGGTATCGTGGCGGCCATCCAGCAGAACATCACCCCCCTGACCCAGAGCGTGGCCCCCATCGTGGTAGTCTTCCTCATCGCCGCCGTATCCATCATCATGACCAACTTTGCCTCCAATGTGTCCACCATCACGGTGATGACCGGCGTGGGCGTGGCTCTGGCCATGAGCAGCGGCGGGGCCATCAGCCCGGTGGGTATCGCCCTGGTGACCACCATGTGCGGCTCCTGCGCCTACCTGCTGCCCTCTTCCTTTGCCACCATTGCCATGCTCCACGGCCATGAGTACAGCAGCCGCAACAAGATCTACCTGTTCGGCATCCTGATGATCGTCATTACCTCCATTGTCATCGGATTCATCGGCTATCCCATCGGCTGCGCCCTCACCGGCGGCTGATAGAGACAAAAAAGGACCTGCCGCCAAGGCAGGCGGCAGGCCCCCGCTCAGGTTCCGTCCTCCCGGTCGCTCCTGCGGTAGCGGCGGGGGAGATGGTACCGGCTCAGCTTGCGGATGAGGGTGGACACGCTGATGCCCAGCCCGGCGGCGATCTCGCTGAGGGTGCGCTCCTCGTCCAGATGGCTGAGCAGCACACTGGCCTCCAGCCGCTCCATGGTCTCCTTCAGGGTGTGGGCGCTGTCCAGGTTCACCGTCGGCTCGGACGCTCCGGCCAGCTCCCGGGGCAGATAGTCCACGGTGAGCACGTCTCCGGGACAAAAGACATACATCCGCTCCACCACGTTGTTCAGCTCCCGTACATTGCCCGGCCAGGCGTAGTTGGTAAAGAGGCGCTGTACCCGTACGTCCAGCACCTTGCGCCCCCCGTTGGTGTGAGCCAGCCGCTCCAAAGCGTGGGCCGCCAGGGGAATGATGTCCTCCTTCCGCTCCCGCAGGGGCGGGATGTGCACCGGGATCACGTTGAGCCGGTAGTACAGGTCCTGACGGAAGCGGCCAGCGGCCACCTCCTCCTTCAGATCCCGGTTGGTGGCGGCGATGATGCGGGCGTTCATGGGCAGCGCCTTGACGCCCCCCAGCCGGAAGAAGGTCCGGTCCTGGAGCACGGTAAGCAGCTTTACCTGGAGCTGAAGGGGAAGCTCTCCGATCTCGTCCAGGAACACGGTGCCCCCGTCGCCCAGCTCAAAGATGCCCGGCTTGCCGTGCTTGTTGGCTCCGGTGAAGGCTCCCGCCTCGTAGCCGAAGAGTTCCGACTCCAGCAGATTGTCCGGGATGGCTCCGCAGGAGATCTTTATAAAGGGTTTGTCCGGGCCGGAGAACTTGTGAACCATGCGGCAGAACACGTCCTTGCCCACCCCCGACTCACCGGTGATGAGGACGGTGGACTGGACGCTGCCGATGCGGTAGGCCAGCTCCGCCAGCCCCCGCATCTGTCGGCTTTCCCCCACAATGTCGCAATCTTTCAACATCACCTGCAGCTCCTCCAGACGCTGGTGGAGCTTCTGGCTGGCCTCCTCGTGCTGCTTGACCACCTCGTCGTAGCGCAGGTAGCTCAGCTCCAGTTCCCGCCGCAGCTCGGTCAGGTCGGTCATGTCCCGCAGGTTGGCCACGATGCCCCGGAAGGTGTCCGTCCCCTTTTCGTAGAAGGGGAGGACCGTGACCATGATCTCCTGATTGGTGTCCGCCCGGTAGCGCACCAGCTCTGTGATGGGTTGCCTTGTCTCGAACACTTTGATGGACATCCGGGCAAGAGGACGGCCAATTTGGATCAATTCAAAAATGTTTCGGCCCAAAATACTCTCTTCAGAGAATCCGGTCATCTCGCAGTAGGCCCGATTCACATAGGCGATGGTTCCCGTCTCATCGGTATATGTGAAGCCGTCGTAGGAGGTGTCCAGGATCTGGTCCAGCACGCCGCTCTCCACCAGCCGGTCAAATTGGGATTTATCCATACCGCGCTTCCTCCTTGTTTCTGTGGCGTCTGTCAGGTTCTTATTGTATCACTGCAAATTCAGTGCCAACTCCCAGCATGCCCGAAAACCCGCCTGTCTTGCGGCCGGCGGAGAAAAACACCGGATGTAAATATTCAGTTCTGCCCATTTGTGTTTGCATGAATGGGCGAATATGCCCATTTAAGTTTAAGGAGGGGATCACGATGAAAGACCCCATACCCCCGCTGACCAGCCTGGACCGGATCTCCAACCAGGTGATCTGGAAGGGGTGCGGCTACAGCGATGACGACATGGACCGGCCCATCATCGGCATCGCCAACGCCATGTCCGATATGGTGCCCGGCCATACCGTTCTGGACCAGGTGGCCCGGCAGGTAAAGTACGGCATCTACCGGGCGGGAGGCACGCCGGCGGAGTTTGGCACCATCGCCTGTTGCGACGGACTGGCGGGCGGCCACAGCGGCAACAACTATGTGCTGCCTTCCCGTGACAACATCGCCGACAGCATTGAGATCATTGCCCGGGCCCACCGGCTGGACGGCCTGGTGCTGCTGGGCAGCTGTGACAAGATCGTGCCCGGCATGCTGATGGCCGCCGCCCGGCTGGACCTGCCCTGCATCTTCGTGCCCGGTGGTAGCATGTTCTCCGGCCCCGGCTACGCCGATCAGGAGACCTCGGACACCACCAGCGTCAGCGAGGCCATGGGACGGCTCCAGGTGGGGGAGATGGACGAGGCGGGGGTGCGGCGGCTGGGCCATGTGTGCGCCCCCACCTGCGGCTCCTGCCAGTTCATGGGCACCGCCAACAGCATGTGCTGCCTGGCCGAGGCTCTGGGCATGACCTTGCCGGGCGGAGCGGCGATCCCTGCCGTGTTCAATGAGCGGCTGCGCTGCGCCCTGCGCAGCGGCCAGCAGATCGTGGACATGGTGCACCGGGGCATCACACCCCGGAAGATCATGACCTGGGAGGCTCTGGAGAACGCCATCATGCTGATGATGGCGGTGGGGGGCTCCAGCAACACCGTCATCCACAGCTGCGCCCTAGCCCACGAGCTGGGCTTTGACACAAAGGACGTGCTGGACGCCTTTGACCGGTTCAGCGAGACCATCCCCCTGCTGGTGAAGATTAACCCCGCCACCCACCGGTACGACGCGGTGGACTTCTACTATGCCGGCGGGGTGACCCAGGTGCTGCGGCAGTTGGGAGAAAAACTCCACCGGGAGGCCCTCACCGTTACCGGGCGCACCATCGGGGAGGAGGTGGACGCCTATCGCAGTCCCTATCTGCCCAACGATGAGCTGATCCGTCCTCTGGACCGGCCCCACAGCACCCTGGGCGGGCTGGCCATCCTCCGGGGCAATCTGGCCCCGGACACCGGCGTATCCAAGCCTGCCGCCATCCATCCGGACGTGCGCCGCTTTACCGGCAAGGCCATCTGCTTTGACTCGGAGGACGCCTGCGTGGAGGCCATTGAGGCCCGGAGGGTCCACCCCGGCCATGTGGTGGTCATCCGCTACGAGGGCCCCAGGGGAGGACCGGGCATGAAGGAGCTGTACAAGCCCATGAAGACCCTCTACGGCCAGGGCTTGGCCCGGTCCACCGCCGTCATCACCGACGGACGCTTCTCGGGCACCAACAACGGCTGCTTTGTAGGGCACATCTCCCCGGAGGCCGCCGCCGGCGGACCTCTGGCGCTGGTGGAGGACGGAGACGAGATCACCATCGACGTGGAACAGAAGACCCTGGAGCTCCATGTCAGCGAGGAGGAGATGGCCCGCCGCCGGGCGGCGTGGCGTTATCAGCCTCCCAGGCTGATAGGCTATCTGGCCCGCTACGCGGCCATGGTCAGCTCTGCCGACCGGGGCGGCATCCTTATCCCCGGAGAGACAGGAGGAATGGAACATGAAACCGCTGAATGAATACGGCATTGATCACGTGGGCTTCATCGTGCCCGACCTGGAGGAGGCGGTGCGCCATGTGGAGGAACAATACGGCGTCAAAAGCGTGGTGCGCATGTCGCCCTACCTCCAGCACGCCTGGACCAGGGGCGTGGACCACCCCCAGCAGTGCAAGTGCGCCATGGTCACCCTGGCCGACCACTCCTGCAAGCTGGAATTTCTGGAGCCGGTGACCGAGGGGGGCTACCACTGGGACTACATCCAGGCCGGAGGCAGAGGCATCAACCACATCTGCTTCAAGGTCCACGACTTTGACCACTGGCAGGAGCACTTCCGGGCCCTGGGTCACAACCTGTTCTTCGGCTATGAGGACGAGGACCAGGAGAACGGCTACCGCCGCTGCCTGTATGCCAGGGATCCGGTGCTGGACATGGTGTATGAGATCAAGGAGATCAACCGCTACCGCGACGCCAACGGCGTGCTGGAGGAGGGAAAGGGATGAAGAGGATCGGATTCATCGGCCTGGGCTCCATGGGCCTGAGCATGGCACTCAACCTGCGGAAAGCCGGCTTTGAGGTGATGGGCTTCAACCGCACACGGGAGAAGGAGGCACCTCTGCTCCAGGCCGGAGGCCTGCCCGCTAAAAGCCTGAAGGCGGTGGGGGAGCAGTGTGAGGTGCTGGTACTCTGCCTACCCACCGACGGGGTGGTGCGGGAGATGATGCTGGGTGAGGGGGGCGCCCTTACCGGAAACACCCGGGTCCGCTGGGTGGTGGATTGCAGCACCATCGACGTCACCGCCGCCAGGCAGCTGGGGGCCGACCTACTGGAGCGGGGGGTGTGGTATTTTGATTCCCCGGTGAGCGGCGGACCTCAGGGGGCCAGAGACGGCACCCTCACCATCATGGTGGGAGGTGACCAGGCCCAAATGGAGGAGATCCTGCCGGTGTACCAGGTTATGGGCCGCAACATCGTCCACGTGGGGCCCAACGGATCCGCCCAGCAGTTCAAGCTCATCAACCAGATCCTTACCTGGGTGAATCACGCCGTCATCTGCGAGGCGGCGGCCCTGGCCAAGCGGGCAGGGCTGGACGAGGACAAACTGTACGACTGCCTCATGACCTCCTACGGCTACAGCAAGGTGCTGGAGGTAACCTACAAAGGCCACATCCAGCCCCTGAACTTTGAAAACCCCACCGGTATGAAGATGATGTGCAAGGACCTGACCCTGGCCCAGCACTTTGCCCACGATTACGGCGCCCAACTACCCATGACTGACAAGGCCATGGAGCTATATCAAAAGGCGCTGGATGACGGATACGACGGCTGCGATCAATGCGTAATCCTCAAGCAACTGTTGCAGGCATAGTGGATTGTCGAACTGAGTGCAACAGGAGTTGAGCCAGAAGCCCTATGATTCCTGAGCAGGGACAAGCGGGCTTGCCAATGGCAGGTCCGCTTTTACTTGCGTAAATAGGAATCATAGTACCTCGGTATGGGAAACCAAGGAAGTTTTGTCCCTTGCCGTCTACCCACCCAATCTTGTAATATTATGGAAATATTTATGAAAGGTGTTTTTATGCAAACACAGAAATTTTCTTGCGCAACATCTTTAGTGCAACTCGTCCCAATATCCGCCCCCTTGTTCTTGCTCTAAACATTACCAAGAATCTCTTATTGTAAGCGTAAAACAAGCGGCCGGGTATACAGATAGGATAAAATAGTCTTAAGAAATCCTGAGAAAACTCAGGATTTCTCAAGACTATTTTGTCGTAAGGAAGCCATCTGGATGGGTGCGTGGGAAATGAAACGGCAGGCGGCGTTGGTGGGATGGGCAAAACGAGTACGGGAGTGCCGGAGCAGTAGGATGTCGGTCACAATGTAGTGTGAGGAGCAGGGGATAGAGCGGTAGACCTATTATCGGTGGGAACGAGAAGTGCTGAAGATGGCAGGAGAAAACAGGCTCCCGGAGGCAAAGGCAGAATTTGCGCAGCTCATCCCAGCGAAAATGGAGGAGGACTCGGGTGCAAAGATAGGTGTCCGAGTAAGGCAGGCAACGGTGGATATCTATCCTGGGGCGGATCTGGAGATGGTAGCGGCGTTGTATAGGGTATTATGTCATGTTGAATGATTTTCCTGGAGCGGAAGTCTCAAAGTCAAACCAGCGGATGGGTGTGGGCGCGCCAACGCTGCCTCGCTTAACCTGATCTACCTCCACTTCGGAAAGCTGCTTGTCAAAGAACTGCACTCCCCTTAAGTAGCCCTCCATCCCAGGGCAGAACAGGATATCTCCCCATAGCCTTGCTGGTGTTTTTTGAAAGACAGAATATACTTGGGTCTGCATTCCGTTGATATAGAAGAATATCTGTCCTTGGTTGTTGTAGGTGATGGCTACATGGTTCCATTCATGGCGGAGGATAGGATATCGGTCAACGTAACAGATCAGGTCTGTGTAGCCTTTGAGCCAGAACACCAGTCGGTCATCCATTAAATCCAGCGAGAGTGCATCCATACCATCCAGCAGTCGCGCATTGGGGTTATCCAGCCAAAACCAGAGCGCCAGAGAAAAGTCTTGGCTTCCATTCGGACGGAAGCCCCAAATTGCAGCTCGAATAGCGGGCAAAACTCTCTCGACGCAGATAGAGCGCGGTATATTGAGGGGAATAGTGATAACTCATAGCAATTATCATCATCTATATTATGTTTTGTTTAAGATAGTTGCTTGTGATTCGCAATACTCTTAATTAGAGTAAGGGATAGGACTAATCTTAGCCTATCTACCCAGTGCTCAATAGGGCCTTAATAGGAGCATTCCCTGTAGGATGTTGACCAGGATCCAACCAATGATACTAGGACGTACTTGGGGTTGCACCATTACGAATGGGTTCACCAAATTGGGTCTTGTGATTATATTCGGGGGGCTCTAGTTGGTGTCTTGGCTGGTGTTAAGGTGAATAGAACGGAACTTATATATACAGAAGATAGTATAATTTTATACTAGACTACAAATTCTGTCAATTGAAGTCTTGCTTTGGGATATAGATGGAATGAAAAAGGAAAACGTTAATTCCGTCGAATAGTATAGATTTCTGCGTGGACTTAGCCGCTAAAATGTGGTATAATATTACACAAAATATAACACCAAATATTATCTGCAGATGCTTCCTGACCTTTGGGATGGCTAATGCGGGAAAATGATGGTACCGGAGGCAAGCCATGTCGAAAAAATATAAGAAGCAGGGGCAAAAGCCCCTACCGACATCCACACCAATCCTTCCAGAGTTGGATGAGGTGTCTGCACAGGAATCGGTAGCTGTGATACAGAGTGTACGGATTGACTATAAGCGATTGGGGATAGGGGCAATGTGTGCCCTCTTATTTTTTCTAAGCCTATGTTTTACTGCGCCATCTACGATCAAAGTGGTGGCTATAACAGGGATAGTGGCGGCAATTTTTGCAATCTTTTTTCGCTTCTCGCAGTTTTGCAGTCGTATAACAATCCCATTTTTGATACTATTCGCCTGGGTTTTGATGAATGGAATCTCCACACTTTACGCTACGTCAGGTAAATTTGCTCTTTCTGAATTTCTTAAAGTCTTGATTTCATTCTGCGGTGCTGTCCTAATTCTCTCCTTCTCAAATGGCAGTGGACAATCTCTGGGGCGTGGTGCAGCTACTATGCTGGAGGGTGGTATAGCCCTAGTGGCTCTTATTAGCATCGATTTGCTCTCCACCCGCCTGTTAAGTACTCCGGTGCTTGGGCTTCTAGAACTATTTTCGGACGACTATGCCAACCTCATTCCAGTGGAGGTCGGTATCCGTATGAACTCTTTATTGGGAAACCCGAACATCTTTGCAGGGTGTGTTGGACTAGGAGTAATTCTTTCGCTCGGACTAGCAGTATCCAGCGAAAGAGTCGGATCGCGGCGATTCCATTTGGTTTGCCTGTTCCTTAACGCGATGGGCTTTATCTTAGCCTTCAGCATGGGTGCCAGCGGTATGATTATGTTGGCCTTCTTGGTATATTTGCTCTTGGAACGGGGAGAACGTCGGGGGAAGTTGCTTGTATTAATGGTAGAGACGCTGATAGTGTCCATGATCGCGGCCTTCCTCGTTTCTTACTCATCCCTGACCGAATGGACGGGGATACAGCCCATTCCATTGCTCTGCGCTGTTGCTGGCTCAGGTTTGCTTTGTCTGCTGGATCAGCTATTAGGACAGCATGTGGGACAGCTATTGGGACAACATGGGAAAATGATTCCGCTATTGATTGGCGCTTTAGTTGCATTGATGGCGGTATTTGTCCTGTTGGCACTTCAGCTGACTGGACCGGCAACGATTCAGGAGGGGGAAACCCTGCGGCGGTCGGCCTATCCTGATGCCGGAACCTATACACTTTCTATTCGCAGTAATGGCAACCCACAGGTCACCATTGAGAGCCAGAACCGACAGGATACTATGATGCACACCAGCACAATACTTTACCAAGGTTCAGCAGCGGAGGCATCGTTTACTGTACCAGCGGATAGCATGGTGGTTTATTTTAACCTCTCAGGTGGACCGCTCTATTTGGAGGAGGTCACATATGAGGGGACGGGAGGCAATGGGAAGTTGCCCTTGGAGTACAAGCTTCTGCCTGATTTTATAGCGAATCGCCTCCAGGGGCTCTTTGCCAACCAGAATGCCATTCAGCGGTTGGTATTCTTTGAGGATGGCATGAAGCTTTTCCGACGGAGCCCGGTGGTCGGCTTGGGTATGGGTGCCTTTGAGAATGGTATTGCCAGTGTGCAGTCCTTCTTTTATGAGACAAAATATGCCCATAACCACTATGTCCAATCTTTAGTAGAGACAGGAGTTCTTGGATTGCTCCTTTTTTTGGCGGTTTTAGTGACATCAGGATTGGCGGTGTTATCAAGCTGGCGGCGCCCCAAGGACGAGTCCCATCCAATGACAGCGGCCTTGGGGGCAGCCTTGGTGTTCATGGCAGGCCACGCCTCTGTAGAGGTCATATTCTCAGCTCACGCCTACCTCCCTATTGCATTAGGGGTATTGTCCCTCATTAGCTTGTGCTGTGGTGCGTCCCTACGCCTGCACCCAACACGTGAGGTGGTTAGCAAGTGGTTCAGTGTGCTATTGGCGGCTCTACTGGCAGCCTTTGCGGTTCTTTTGGGGAGCAACATGCGCGCCCAGGCGCTTGTGAATAGATCGCCTACATTTGACAGTCTAGAGAAGGCTATCCGGCTAGATCGGTTTGAGTGGGCGGATTACATGCTCTCATACGTCTACAGCGCCCAATCTCTGGATAGTTTTAACGAGGATATCCTCCAGCAGGCGGAGACTTACGCCGCACGGCTATCCCAAGTAGACTCCAACATCATCCCCCTCTACTTAGCGGACTACTACTTCACCATGGAACAGCCTGTGAGCGGGATGCAGATGCTCCAAAAATATGTCTCCTACGTGGCGGCCAACCCGGAAACCTGGCATTCCGCATTTCAAATGTTGCGAACGTATCAGGAGGATACCCAGGAATACCGGGAGGGAATACTTCACTTGGCTCAAATGCTTCAGGATTGGAATACGGTAAATATGGGAACGATCACTCTAACAGAGGATGAAACAGCCCTTATTGCGTGGGCAGAGTCCTAAAAGAGAAAAAGACTGTCTGCGGAGCGGAAGGTTCTGCGGACAGTCTTTTTCATGTGGTCCCTTGGCAAAAGAACTCCATCTTGAGGGGTTACACCTAAAAAATTTTCGTAAGGCCGATGCTATCAGCCGAATCGGTTGAAAAGGTAGAAAAAGAGCATGTACTGGAGCCGGCCATATGCGGCTTCCAGTACATGCTCTCAAAATAAGTAATTTTACATTATGAGATCTGTTCCAGTGAATATACCTTCTCCGGCTCATCCAGGGGAACTACCTGATGATAGAGCTCCATAATCTGGGGTAGCACCTGAGGCAGAGTGTAGGGGATGATGGCCTCTTGCCCTGCCTGGCCGAGGCGGCGGGCCAGGCCCGGCTCGGCCAGCAGGCGCTGCACCTGTGCAGCGCACCCCTCTGCCATCCCGTGAGGTGAAAAGAGAAGACCAGCATGACTACTACCCAGCAAATCGGCATGGCCCTTAATATCGCTGGCGACGATGGGGAGACCATAATACATCGCCTCCATCAAATGGAATGGTAGTCCCTCGCTCTGGCTGGGGGACACAACGCAGTCTGCCATAGCGTACCACAGGGGCATATCGTCCACATGACCTGGAAAGGCGACCCGCTGTTCTACACCCAATGTCCTGGCCAGTTGAATGCACATATCCCGGAGGGCTCCATCGCCGGGCAACAGTAGCCCAACCTGCTCGGGCAGAAGGCTGAGGGCCCGGAGTAACTCCGCTTGGTTTTTTCGTGGAGAAAACTCCGCGCCGAAGAGAAGGAGAAATTGATCCTGGCGGAATCCAAGCTGTGTTCGGAAGAAAGCGGCCTCCTGGAGAGATACCTGCGGAAGATGGCTGGGATCTACCCCCATCCCTGGAATTTCGATGATCCGCCTACCGTAACAGTGGGCTTTGGCATAAGCGGTATCCCAGTGATTCATTGTCATCAAAAGGTCGGTCACCGGGGCAGTGAGTCTCTCTGCCGTCCCCAGCAGAAGTTCCTCCTTCGGAGTGCTATGCTCACCAAAGAGGTATCCATGAACCGTACAGGCCACAGCTGGCCGTCGGCGAAGCCCCAGAATTGCCGCACGCGTAAAAAAGGAGGCCAGAGCGGTATGGCAACTGACTAGCGTATACCGGTTCGCCCGGATAAGGCCGCGGAGCAAACGGGTAGCCCGCACATTCTGGGAGGAGGTCATCTTTTTCTCAAACGGGATATGTATGACCCGATCTGCTTCCGGGATTTCCATTGGGCGGCCGCCGCATCCAACATCCACGCCCCATCCCCGGCGTTTGAACTCCTGCAAATAAGGACGGTGGAAGTTTACAATATGGGAGTATGTCGATGCAGTAAAAAGAACCCGGTGCATGGCACAGTCCTCCAAGAAAAGTATGAGGTCATTATAGCACATTTGTTGGTCGACGTCTATGGGAACCAGTACCGCCGCCCCGCGTTTGCGGGTATTGCAAAAGCAATCGGCCCCCTGCCATTGGGAGGGATGTTTTATGGCAACATACACGTCAAACTATCAACTGCACCAGTGGGAGCCCAGAGATGCGTTTCTGCGGACGGATTTCAATTCGGATTTTCAGAAAATCGACCGGTCGTTAGCGCAGGTCAGGGCCCTGGCAGGGGAAAAGTGCTCCGCAGTGGCCGGCTCCTATACTGGTGACGGCGCGGCCATACGGGAGATACGGCTGGGTTTTCATCCATTGGTGGTATTGCTGGAGATCAGCTTTGGTAAGCGGCCGGCCGTAGACTACTACATGTACGGCGGGCTGGCGGTGCGTGGCGGAGGCCTGTCCCACTCGTCCAATACGGCCCTATGCTTGACGGAAAATGGCTTCACCGTCACTAGTGGAGCGGAGTGCGGCACTAACACCCAGGGCTACACCTACCGCTACCTAGCCATTTGGGCAGGCGAGTAATAAGAAGTCCGCCCCCGAGCCAGACGGCTCGGGGGCGGACTATTGTTAGGAGAAAATCTCGAAGAGCGTGGTTACTCGTCCTTGATCTTCAGGGTGACAGTATAAGTCTGAGTCTCCAGATCGGCACCCTTGGCGGTGAACTTGACGTAACCGCCATTCTTTACGTTGCCGATGGTAAAGGTATCGCCGGACTTGCTGGTGCTCAGAGTGTCGGCACCCTTGGTGTAGTTCACACCAGCAGCGGGCTTCACGGTGAAGGTGACGTTCTTAGCGCCCTGCTCAACCTCGAGCTCGATGTTAGTATCATCCGTAGTCACCTTAATGGTCTTGGTGTCCTGGTCGATCTCATAGGTACCAGACACGCTCAGAGTGGCCTTCTCAGGCTCGGTGGGTCCCACGGGGGCCTTCTCATTCGCCACAAACTTGCTGGCGGTCTCATCATAGGTGAAGGTCAGGCCAGCGATGTCCTTGGGCTGAACCTGGGTGCTCTCGTCACTGTAGACGAAGTTCTCGTTCGCGGCAAGCACAGTGGCGTTCGCGCCGAAGATAACCTTCGCGCCAGCCGCGCCGGACAGCTTAGACAGGTCAGTGTCCGCGCCGTTCAGGGTCAGAGTACCATTGACAGTCAGAATGTAGCTACCAGCAGTCAGCTTGCCGTTGATGACAACGGACTCGCCCGCCTCCACAGAGGCAGCCTTAGTCAGGGTCACATCGCCCGCGAAGTCGCCGGTCAGCTTGTCGTCAACCTTAACCTCGGAGTCAGCATCCTTGATCTCTACGTCGGCGCCGGCCTCAGCATCCAGAGTGCCATCCACCTTATCGGCGGTCAGCTTGCCGCCCGCAGCCACAAGAACGTCGGTAGCGGTCACGTCGTTCGCAACTACCTTGCCGTCGGCCTTCACGTCAACCTTGGCAACGTCAACGCCGGTGTTGCCAGCGGCCATCGCCAGGGTGCCGTTCACGACGGTCACAGTGTTGCCGGTGAGCTTACCGCCCACGGTCACGGAACCGGCGGAGCCAGACTTGCCGATAGACAGAGCGGTCGCCACATCAATGTTGCCCCGGGCAACCAGGGAGTTGTCAGAGTAGTCATTGATGTTGTTGCAGTCGAAGTTCTCCGCCTCAATATGACCATAGACGGTCAGAGTATCGAGAACCACGTTGCCCTCGGCGTACACCTTGTTACCCGCGGCCACAGTCAGGGTCTTGGCACCGCTCTTCTCCACAATGTTACCCTCAACGGCAACCGTGGAGTCAATCTCGGTGTTGGCGTTCAGAACCAGGTTGCCGCCGATCTGAGTGTCGACGGTCATCTTGGCCTGCTCGTTGGTATAGTTGCCGCTGACCCACAGGGTGCCGTTACCGACCACAGGGAGCTTGTTACCAGCAGAGCTGTCAGTCAGGTCGCCGTCCACAAAGAGGATGCGGCCCTCGGGAATAGTCAGGCGGTTGGAGTTGAAGTCGGCCAGATCGTAGTCATCGCGGATCAGAACGTTCTTGCCCTCGTCAAAGGCCTCGTAGATGTCCCGGGCGGTGTGGTAACCGTACAGGGTCACGAACTCGCCGTGGTTATCAAGGTTCCAGTCGAAATCGAAGCCGTCGCCGACACCGGGAGTGGTGCCGTCATACTCCCACACGAAAGCAGTGCGAACCTTGCTGTTGCTGTCCAGGATCAGAACCATGTTCCAATTCTTGGTGTTGAAGTCGGCAACCTTCACACCGTCCTCACCCTTGCGGGCGTCGGTCACGTCCCAGATGTTGACCTTATCCTTGTCGTAAGCATAGTACTGCTCACGGCCAGCGCCGGTGTTCAGGGCAACGGTACCAGCCTTCAGGCGGTAGCCGACGCCGGACACCATGCTATTGGTGGTCTTGGTCAGGGTGGCGATCTCCTTGCCGTCGATGGTGTAGGCATAGGCGCGGTTGAAGTCGGTGCTGTTCTTGAAGATGGAGTCAAAGTGATCCTTCTTCACGGTCAGAGTGCCGGCATCGCCGTTCTCAAACAGAACATTCAGGGTGACCTTGTCGTCGTTGGCGGTGCGGTTCGCACTCAGAACGTAAGCATAGTCGCGGGCGTTGATGATGTTGGCCTCGTCAAAGAGGATCACATCCGCCAGGTTGGTGCTCTTGTACTCGTACTCCTTCTTAGCGGAGTTGTAGCTGGTGGAAACCACGGTGGAAGCCAGGAAGTTCTGGCCCTCGGACACATTGGCCATCTTGTCATAGCCAATGGCCACGCCATAGTTATCCTTGTCCTCGTAGTAGAAGGCCACAGTATTCTTGTCGACGGCCACAGTATCGTTGACGCCGTAGTACACGCGGGCGTCACCGGTGCCATAGGCCTTGCTCAGCTCCTCAGTGAGGGTGCTCAAAGTGGGAGTGTGGGTGCCGCTCAGATCAGCGTTGGTCACCTTATCCTCGTTCACTGCATAACCGTTGATGGCACCGATCACGTACTTAATGGTCAGCACGTCATCGTCGTTCTTGGTGTAGCAGATCACGCTGCCAGCAGCCTGGCCAGCCTTGTAATCCACAGCAGTAGCACTCTTATGAGCAAAGACATAGCTGCTGTCCACAGCCAGCCAGGGGCGGGTATCGGACTGATCGGTGTAGTCGGTGCCCATGAAGCCCTTCAGCTCAGTGATACCCTGATTCTTGGTGGCATTGTCGCCATACAGCTGCTCACCCAGGTTGGAAGCAGAGGCGGAGAAGTTGATGGAATAGGTGCCCTCGGTACCGTCGGCCAGAAGCACAGTCAGCTTGCCGGAAGCATCGGAGCTGTACACGCCGGGGTCATAACCGGAATTCAGAACCAGGGCGTAGTTGGGGGCACTCTCCTCAGCGGGACGGAAAGCACGGACATAGCCATTGGAATCCAGGAAGAACTCATAGGAGGTCTTGAACTGAACACCGGTCAGCTTCTCGCAGAGCTCGATATCGAAGTCGATGATCTCGCCCACGCCGTTGGCAGAGGTCTCGGTCTCGGTCAGCTTGCCAATGTAGGAAGGCTTATACTCGGTGCCGCCCACCTCGATGTACTGGTTCTCCAGCTTGCTGGAGGAATAGGCCTCCATCTCGCCGGTAACAACCTGAGGAGCGGTGACATAGTAGCGGCCGCCATAGGTGATGGCCAGAACCACGTCATCAATCTCCAGATCCAGCTCGGTCACAATGTCATCGTTGTCGATGGCCTTGTTCTTGTTAAAGCCGATCAGAGTGGTGGTCTCCTTGGAGCTGCTGGTGCCGGAAACGACAGTCAGATCCTCCTTGGTGTACAGGACATAGTCCACGATGCCGTCGTTGTCGTTGTCGATGATCTCCATCTCAACGCCGTTGACGTTCTGATAGGCCTTCAGATCCTTCAGGCCAGTCACGCCCAGCTCGTTCAGAGCAGCAGACTGGGTCTTCTGATAGCCATAGTTCACATAGAACTGGGTGTTGTTGTCGAAGCTCAGGCCGGAACCCTTCAGGATGTCCTTGTTGGTTTCGTTGTTGTTGTTCACAACCTTAACAACATTGGCGTCATCCTTCAGAACCACGCCCAGAACCTCAGAGTCGGCCAGAACTGTGGTCTTGCGGATGTACATGGTCACGGTCTTGCCCATGTACTCCACAGGGGTGGTGACATTCATAGTGACGTCGGGCTGGGCAGTGCCGCTCATGCCGGTGTTGGTGCTCAGAGTGTTGGAGTCAAAGAGCATCACATCCTCCAGGCGGGTCTTGCCAGTGGCCAGAGCGTCATCCACGTCGGTGTTCATGAGCTGAGCCCACTCGTTACCGACAACCACACCCTCCAGCTTATACACGCCGTACATGGTGGACAGGATGGTGCGGTAATCCTTGAAGCCGATGGCGTAGCCGTTCTCGTACTTCTCAATCATCTCGATGTCCAGGGCGTTGTAGATCAGCAGGGCCGCGTTGTCGCGGGTCAGGGGCTCGGACACGGAAGCGGTGAGATTACGGAAGATGCCCAGCTTGGAGGCCAGGGCGTTGGTGTTGATCTCCCAGTCCGCGCCAGTGAGGCCCTCGATCTTGGGATCGTAGCCGGCGGCAACCAGCAGCATCTTGGCTGCCTCGGAGCCGGTTACACCCGCATCAGGGTCAAACTTGCCATTGCCACGACCAGCGATGATGCCGGTGGTGTAGCAATAGTTGATGTGGCCCTTGGCCCAGTGGCTGCTGATGTCAGTCAGGCCAGAGGGGCTGTTCTCATACAGAGCGCTGTTGTCAGCCCCCTGGTTCATGATGACGGAGATCATCTTCGCCATCTGCGCGCGATCCACACCCTCAGTAGGCGCAAAGGAACCATCGGGCTTGCCCTCGATGATGCCCAGCGTCGTGAGCATGGAAACCGCATCCTTGTTCACAATCTCATCCTTGTCGGTGAGATCGTTGTAGCCCGCAGCGGAGGCGGAGACAACCATCATACCAATGAGCATGATAGCTGCCAGAGCCAGGCTGAGAGCCCGCTTGAGGTTTCTCATTCGGATTTCCTCCTTATTTTTATTCGTCCGCGAAAGAAGAGGAAACCTCCCGTTTTTTGGGTATAAAAGGCGGAGTATAGGGCATTATTTAGTAGATCTTTGGTAGCCCGTTGGTAGCCTTGACATGAGTAGAAAATGCTGACAGAATTAACACATAAACTTCGAAAGATGAATAAAAATTCAGTAAGGAGAGAACTATGTCACGTAAGAGAATTGAAAAAAATTTGGCGTATGACGATGGGAAAAGACTATTTTATGTTTACTTTGATTATGGCCGGGATGCATTTGGTAGACGTATGAGGAAAACCAAAACATTTTCACAGAAGGAGATGGCAAAGGAAGCGCTGTGCCGTTTTGAGATCAGGCGTTTACAAAATAGACTGACACCTCCGACGCAGATGACCTTAGAACATTGGCTATCATATTGGCTTGAAGATGTAATACGGCCTAACCGGGAGGATACCACCTATTACTGTTACCATAGCATAATTACTAATCACATTATCCCTATATTAGGAAAGGTAAAGATTCAACAGCTTACACCATATCAAATTCAAGCGTATTACAATCAAATTATGAGGGAAAAGGGACTAAGCTCAAATACAGTGTATAAACACCATATTCTTCTGCATACAGCACTGAAAATGGCACATAGACAAAAATTATTGCCAGAAAATCCGATCGACCTAGTGGAGGCTCCCCACCAGCAGTTGCCCAGTCAGTCTTACTATAATCCAAAGCAACTAAATAAGCTGTTCCGGGCCGTAGAAGGGGACTGGCTTGAGATTGTTGTTAAGCTGGCTGGATACCTTGGGCTGCGCAGAAGTGAGATTTGCGGCTTGAGATGGGAAGATGTTGATTTAGAAAATGGAGTTATTCAAATCCAATGTGTACGGACTACAGCGGGGGGTAAAGTAGTTGAGAAACAACCGAAGTCAGAAAGTTCTATTAGAAAGTTGGGAATTGCCGGTATAAGTGACTTGGTCGATCTATTAAGAGAAGAACGTTTTAACCAATTACAACAGAAGAAACAACTCGGTAAGGCATATTGGGATAGCGGCTATGTAGTGGTAAAAAAGGATGGAAGCCCTTGTCAACCGAATCAAGTCACCAATATATTTCGTCAATTTATTCAGCTCCATGGATTGCCGCATATTACGATTCACGGACTCCGGCATACTTTTGCCAGCGTGGCGAATAGCGCAAAGGTTCCGTTGGTCGATATCGGAAAAGCGCTGGGGCATAAAGATATTACAATTACTGGGCGAATCTATACACATTTGTTTGACCAAACGCACCAGGAAGTATTAAACATGGTGGCATCTAGAATTTGTATCGAATGAAAACTCCTCCCCATGTGCAATTATAGCATTCTGTGTATCCTATTAATTTGTGGTTGGATCTGGACGATATAAAAAATAACGGGACATCAGCAAAAAGATTACTTCTACCAAAGTACGAATCAAAACTACTATCTTCATTGCGCATCTTAATCAACCATTCGGCCGCTATGCGCCCGCACAAATAGAGATGAAAGAGTGCAGACAAACGACCGCCTTTCTTGTAAAATTGTGTTGAGGAGTTGCACACTACAACGCACGGTAAGAGGAGTCGTAGATTGTATCAAAACTCAAAACAGTATCTTAATCAGTGCCGGAACTGCCTTTTCAAGCACAAATAAGTGGCGTTTTGAGCCCGTACGCTAAGGATTGTTTTAACACCTGTTAATTGCTTGGCGGTTCAGTCCCTGCATTCTCCTCACCATTATTTGTCGAGGAGGTTTTGCTGTGAAAGTCGTATTCCCAACCTGCTGCGGTGTAGATGTTCATAAGACATTTGTGGTGGCTACCATCATCACCACTCCCGCAAACAGCTTGCAGCCGCACTATCAGAAAAAGCGATTCAGTACCTTTAACTCGGATTTGAACCGTTTTGCCTCCTGGCTCCTGGAACGCGACTGTCTGGATGTCTGCATGGAATCCACCGGAAAGTATTGGGTCCCTGTATTCAACATCCTGGAAAAGCGAGGAATCCGGGTCGTTGTTGCCAATCCTAAATGGGTAAAGGCTGTAAAGGGAAACAAGGATGATACAAAAGATTCCAAGTGGATCGGTGACCTGTTTCGTCTTGGCCTTGTGAAAAGCAGCTTCATCCCAGACCTGGACATCCGCATCCTGCGAGAGTTTACCCGCTACCGCTACAAGCTCACATCCGTGAGAAGCAGCGAGAAGAACCGTTTTCAGAATGCGTTCACGGTCTGTAATGTGGCATTGGATTCCGTTGTGTCCGATATGTTTGGTAAATCCGCAGTTGCCATTACGGATTACCTTACATCCGACGAATCCTTTGATCCTTACCATTGCGTTTCCCTGTTACAGCGTTCCCTGAAAAAGAAGGCGGAGCAGGTACTGGAGTCCATCGAAGGGTTCTCCATCACCAACGAGCAGAAGGCTCGCATTAAAATCATTCGCGAACATTACGATTTCATTGAGAAACTGATTGCCAAGGTAGATACCCGTGTCGATGAGATGGTGGCAAAATATGAGGGCGCGATCAACCTTCTTTGCACCATTCCGGGTGTTGACCGCAATTCCGCAATCACCATCATTTCTGAAATCGGCACGGATATGAGCCAGTTTGGTTCTTCCAAGCGCCTCTGCTGTTGGGCTGGATTGACTCCCGGCAACAACGAATCTGCCGGAAAGAAGAAGTCTGTCCGTATTTCCAGAGCCGGTGTTTATCTCAAACCCGCGCTGGTTCAGGTCGCTCACGCCGCTGTGAAGGACAAAGCGAATTCCTACTATGCGTTGAAGTATGAGCGCATTGCCAAACGCAGAGGTAAAAAACGGGCGATCATTGCCATTGCCAGAATGATTCTTACGGCAACCTATTCGATGCTCTGCACCGGCGAGGTTTGGAATCCTGTCGATCTTTTCAAAATCGATATGCCTGAACATCTGAAAGAGCAACAGCTGACCAAGGCTATTAAACAGGCTACTCGCTTCCTCGAAAAGCAGGGATTAACGGTTGCTTAGCGTTGATTGAATATAACTTCAACCTTGCAAAACAAGTTGTTTGCAGGGGCGTTTTCGTGCGCCCGTTCGGGCTCTGCGCTGGACCGGTACTTACTTTCACGCTACTCTCTTGAGTTGATTATTGCTTAGGCAGGGAAGACGGATATCTGTAGGAAAAGTAGCAGACTGTCCGCCCAAGTAAAATAGTTTCAAAGCCCTATGATAAAGAGTCCGTGTTACTGTAGCCCTAGGCCACAGTAGCTCGGGCTTTTTATCATCCTCTCATTGTCCTGCTTTTGTCTATTGTGCAACAAATATCCCTCCTAAATGAAGCATAATGCTGAATTTATGTGATCAAGCCAGAAACTTTTTTAAAGTGGAAATGAACCTTCCGCTTTAACCTCTATACTCAAGACACAGAGCAGGGCAAGGTGGTGAGAGAGATGACCCCTTCGGAGCGGCGAAGCGCAATCTTAAGGATTCTTTGTAAACGGAGGCACGAAACAACTGCAAACCTTGCAAAGGAATTCTGCGTTTCTGAGCGTACAATCCGTGCTGATTTGGTAATCCTCTCTTGTTATTATCCAATTCAAGTGATACGGGGCCGCTATGGTGGCGGAATTCAACTAGCGGATTGGTTCTATCTCGAAGGCCAGAAGCTATCACCAAAGCAGACCGCTTTATTGCTGAGGCTTCGACAACATTTGGTTGGAGAAGACCTACAGATCATAAATGCTATCTTGGCCCAATTTGCTCTGTATTGGGAGTATCGGTGATCTACCGATTTCCGTCCTGACCCTTGCAAATAGAATATCCGACAGCGGGATACGTCCGCTGACGAGTAGCCCTCTGGAAGGGGGGCTGGAGCGACGCTGGAGGATGCGCCAAGACCACCTGTGCGGGCCGTGAGCCCGCATCAAAGACGGCCAAAGAAGGTGCAGAGCGGTGCCCATCCGTCCACAAAGCAGCCTGTGGCGGGCTGTTTCGCATTGAGGCTGGTTTGCCCGGTCCGACCCTCGTCAGCAATCTAGTAATGATACTCCTGTCCAGCCACAGCCCCGGGTGAAACCGGGATCAAGCAATGGGGGCAGCTCGGAGAGATCCTCGGAGGGGTGAGATTCCCGTGATGCGCGCCAGCGCAGTCCGTCTGCTGCCGCCCTGCCGCCTGGGGGAGTAGTGTCGAATACAGGTGTGGAATGATTGCTTTTTGGAAATCCAAGATTTCAGAAAATAGGAAGCGGAGGCCGCTCCCTGCCCATTTGGGAGCGGCCTCCTCCTGAAACGAGGGTTGGTTATGAACCAGAATATCAACTACATCGGGATGGTAAACCTCCTCCGCCACCTCCAGACTGCCGGCCTTGTCAGTCGGGAGGAGGCCGGGAGGATCGCCGCCCGGCTCCGTGCGGAGACCGGGGCAGACGTCATATTTTTCCCCTAATTTTTGTTGGGGTTGGATATGGATATTTCGCGAATGTGCTGGTATTGTGTGTTGCTGACAAGGGGGTGTCAACATGGACGAGCAGAAGAAAAACAGGGGTTCCCTGGCGCTGAACGGTGCGCCCCGGGTGATTACCATCCCGCCCAGCGATCCTGTCCGGGATCGGAAACTCCGTGTGGCAGCCTATGCCCGAGTGAGCTCCAGCTCGGAGGATCAGCTCAACTCGTTTGCCGCCCAGAACGCCCACTACACGGAGCTCATCACCGACAACCCGGAGTGGGAGTTCGTGGACGTGTACGCGGACAAGGGTATCACCGGCACCTCGGCGGAAAAGCGGGACGACTTCCAACGGCTGCTGGCGGACTGCCGGCGGGGTCGGGTGGACAAGATCCTGGTG
>JAHAEW010000022.1 GCA_018374635.1 Clostridiales bacterium | reverse complement strand
GAACCCTGGCCGTCAGGCCGGGGCGAACGGTGCGGACTTTGACCCGACGAAGTGCGCGCAGCGGCCTGCATCCCCTCGAAAAAATGCTTGCATTTTTGAAAAGCGTGTCGAAGTTTTTCGACACGCTGAGCGGCGGGCCGAATGGCCCGCCGCTCAGCGGATGAGAACGACTTTTACTTTTTACAGCCCCCGGATCACCGCTGGTCCAGCGGCACAAAGGGGTGCAGGGGCGCCACCGCCTTGTAGGCGGGGCGGATGATCCGGTTTGCGCTGCCGCCCACCTCTTCCAGACGGTGGGCGCACCAGCCTACCACGCGCGCCATGGCAAAGAGGGGGGTGTAGAGCTCTTCCGGAATGCCCATCATCTTGTAGACAAAGCCGGAGTAGAGGTCGATATTGGCGCACACCACTTTTTTGTCCCCCTTCACGTCGGCCAGCACCGACGGGGTCAGGCGCTCCACTGCCTCAAAGAGCTGAAACTCCTCCAGCATGCCCTTGGTCGCGGCCAGCTCCCGGGCGAATTTCTTGAGGAGGACGGCGCGGGGATCCGACAGGGTGTAGATGGCGTGTCCCATGCCGTAGATGAGGCCGGAGCGGTCCCCCGCCTCTTTGCGCAGGATCTTTCCCAGGTAATCCTTGACCGCCTCGTCATCCTTCCAGTCGGTCACATCGGACTCGATGTGACGGAACATCTCCATGACCTTCTTGTTGGCGCCGCCGTGGCGGGGCCCCTTCAGGGAGCCCACCGCCGCCGCCACCGCCGAGTAGAGGTCGGTCCCGGAGGAGGAGAGCACCCGGCAGGCAAAGGCCGAGTTGTTTCCGCCGCCGTGCTCGGCATGGAGCACCATGCACAGGTCCAGCAGACGGGCCTCCTGCTCGGTAAAGCGGTTGTCATGGCGCACCGAATAGAGGAAGTTCTCCGCCACGCTCAGCCCCGGCTGGGGCCGGTGGAGGTAGAGGCTCTCCTCATTGTAGTAGTGCCGCTTCACGGCAAAGGCGTGGGCCACAATGACCGGTACCCGGGCGATGAGCTGAATGGCCTGCCGCAGCTGATTCGCCAGGGAGAGATCGTCGGGATTGTCGTCGTAGGAATAGAGCGCCAGCACCGAGCGGGCCAGCTTATTCATCACGTCGGGGCTGGGCGCCTTGAGGATCATGTCCTCGGTAAACATCCTGGGCAGGGTATGGCTGTCGCTCAGGACCTGCTTGAATTCCTCCAGCCGCCCCCGGTCGGGCAGCGCCCCGAACAGGAGGAGGTAGGCCGTCTCCTCAAACCCGAAACGGCCCTCCCGCATAAAGCCGTCAATGAGCTCCTCCACATTGATGCCCCGGTAGATCAGCTTCCCGTCCATGGGATAGCGCTCGCCATCCTGCACATAGTAGCCCAGAACATTGCCAATCTGGGTCACGCCCGCCAGAACGCCGGTGCCGTCGGCGTTGCGCAGGCCCCGCTTGACCCCCCAGCGCTCATAGTAGGACGGGTCAATGTAGTTATGGGCCCGGTATTCCTCGCATAGACTGGTAACAAAGTCCATGCCATTGTCCTTTTTTCCCTCCATGGTTCCATGCTCCTTTGCGCAAGTATGTTTGTTTATTTTACCACACTAAAGTAAGACGGTCAACGCATTTCCACACTGCCTAACTGCGACGGAGGTCTACCTATGAAACAAGTGGCGGCCACAGCCCTCATCCTGCTCCTGCTCTTTTTCCTGCTTCCTCTTCTGCTGCTCCGGGGGGACCCGCTCCAGCCCCAGGAGGAGGACGGCTCTCTCCCCCTGAACCATACGGTGGTATCGCCCGTCCCCTCCGGGGAGCTGGACACCGGGACACAGATCCAGGTCCAGCTCTCCGACGGGACGGTGAGCACCATGTCCATGGGGGACTACCTCTGGAATGTCGTGGCCGCCGAGATGCCGGCCTCCTTTGAGCTGGAGGCCCTCAAGGCCCAGGCTGTGGCGGCCCGCACTTATGCCATGCGGAAGATGGCCCGCCCCTCCCAGGCCCATCCGGACGCCGATGTGTGTACCGACCACACCTGCTGTCAGGCCTATATCGAGCCGGAACAGGCCGCCTCCAACTGGGGCGCGAACGCCGACGTCTACACCGCCAAGATCCGCGCCGCCGTGGCCGGGACAGACGGCGTGGTAGCCCAGTATAACGGGCAGCTCATCGACGCGGTCTTCTTCTCCTCCGCCGCCGGAAAAACCGTGGACGCCGTGGAGGTATGGGGCAATTCCGTCCCCTACCTCACCAGCGTGGAATCCCCCGAGGGGGAGGAGGTGCCCAACTACCACTCCGCCGTGGAGGTGCGCGCCGCCGACTTCAAGACAAAATTCCTCGCCGCCCACCCGGAGGCCGTGCTGGAGGGGGACCCGTCCTCCTGGTTCGGCGCGCCCCAGCTCAACTCGGCCGGCGGGGTGGACTCCATCGCCGTGGGCGGGGTCTCCGTCCCGGGGACTGAGATGCGCACCCTCTTTGCCCTGCGCTCCACCAGCTTTACCGTCTCCACAACGGCGGATACCGTCCTCTTCTCGGTGACCGGCTACGGCCACGGTGTGGGCATGAGCCAGTATGGAGCCAACGCCCTGGCCAAGGAGGGAAAGACCTACGAGGAGATCCTGACCTGGTACTACACCGGCATCGAACTGACCACACAGGCCCCGGCGTAACCCGCGCCGCCGCCGCGTTCCATCTTGTCAGCCCTCCGCTTGTTTGCTATAATAGCAAATTGGGGGAGTATGTATAGCTCTCCTGAAATTTGAGAAAAGGGAACGAACGCACATGAACACAAGATACGATGTAGCCATCATCGGCTGCGGCGAGGCCGGGATCTTCGCCGGGTACGAGCTGATGCGCCGCCATCCCGCGCTCAAGGTGGTCACCCTGGATCAGGGTGCCGATATCTACACCCGCAGCTGTCCCATTGTGGCGGGCAAGGTAAAGGAGTGCATTCACTGCAAGATCTGCGATACCATGTGCGGTTTTGGCGGCGCGGGCGCCTTCTCCGACGGCAAGTATAACTTTACCACCGCTTTCGGCGGCTGGCTCACCGACTTCATGGACGGGAAAGAGGTCATGGACCTCATCGACTATGTGGATACCATCAATGTCCAGCACGGCGCCACCACCGAGGTCTTTTCCACCTCCACCCCCGAGGCCCGGGCGCTGGAGAAGCGCGCCCTGGAGCATGACCTCCATCTCCTCCAGGCCCGCTGCAAGCACCTGGGCACCGAGAACAACCTGAAGATCCTTCAGAGCATCTATGAGACCGTGAAGGAGCATGTGGAATACCGCTTCCACACCGCCGTCACCACCATTGAGAACCGGGGGGAGGAGGGCTACCGTCTCATCACCGACAGGGGGGACGAGGTGGACTGCACCTGGCTCATCGCCGCCCCCGGCCGCTCCGGCGCGGAGTGGTTCGCCAACCAGTGCAAGGGTCTGGGCATCGAGCTCATCAACAACCAGGTGGACATCGGCGTGCGGGTGGAGCTCCCCGCCAAGGTCTTTGAGCACATCACCGACGTGGTGTATGAGTCCAAGCTGGTCTACCGCACCAAGCAGTACGGCGACCAGGTGCGCACCTTCTGCATGAATCCCTACGGCCATGTGGTAGCCGAAAACGTGGAGGGCATCAACACCGTCAACGGCCACTCCTACTCCGACCCCCAGCTGCGCAGCGAGAACACCAACTTCGCCCTGCTGGTCTCCAACCGCTTTACCCAGCCCTTCAACGAGCCCTACCGCTACGGCAAGCACATCGCCTCCCTCTCCAATATGCTGGCCGGCGGCGTGCTGGTGCAGCGCTTCGGGGACCTGGTGGGGGGCATCCGCACCAACGAGCACCGCCTGGGCAAGTCCTTTGTCCGGCCCACCCTCACCGCCGCCGTCCCCGGCGACCTGAGCCTGGCCCTGCCCAAGCGTCAGCTGGACGACATCATCGAGATGATCTACCAGCTGGACAAGATCGCCCCCGGCACCGCCAACTATGACACCCTCCTCTACGGCGCGGAGGTCAAGTTCTACTCCTCCCGTCTGGCCCTCTCCGGCGAGCTGGAGACCGCGCTGCCCCGCTTCTTCGCCATCGGCGACGGCGCGGGCGTCACCCGCGGTCTGGCCCAGGCCGGCGCCTCCGGCGTCAAGGTGGCCCGGGTCATTGCGGAGCGTCTGGGAAAATAAGATATTTATGGACAGAAGAGCCGCCCGGCAATGCCGGGCGGCTCGTTTCATTCACTTAATTCCTTTTCTAAACGGACGGCAAGCTTCTCCTCCATGACCGCGTCGTAGAGCCAGTCGATATGGGCTGTGCCGCCGGTATCCACGGCCTTGCCGAGGGCCCCGGCCCCTTCCAGCGCCAGCCTCTCCCGTTCCGCTTCCGGCTCCTCCGCCTCCAGCACACGGTCCAGCAGCAGGTTATAGTTCCATAGAAATGCGGTGACCGTGCCGAACTCCTCTCTGCCCAGTTCCCGCTCTTCTGCGCGTTTCAGGGTCTCATAGGGCGTCCACGGCGTCAGCTCCCAGAGCAGCAGCAGCGCCTGCACATGCCGCTGTGTGTCCCTCAGCAACTCCGCTCGCTCCGCGGGAGCGGTATCCTCCGTCAGCTGCCCGCCGGAAAGGGCGGCATACCGCAGCTCCTGGTGGAATTTGGCCCGCAGGCTCTCCTCCGTCTGCTCCCATTTGGCCCAGCCGGGGGACAGAACTGCGCCCAGCAGGATTCCGGCCGCCAGGACCAGCGGAAGGGCCCATTTGCCCCATCGCTTTCCTTTCACACGCTCACTCCTCCACCGGTTCCCAGGTCAGGGGAACGACCTGCTCATAGGAGGAATTGAAAAAGATCGCCTTCTCCCGGTCCTGTTTCCAGCGCACCAGCCCGAACACCAGCGCGCCCGCCAGAAGAAGTCCCACGGCCAGAAGCACCCACCCGCGCCAAACGGCGGGACCCCACATTCTTTTTCGTTCCGCTCCACATTCAGTTTCACTCTGGAAAGCATATCGCAGAACACGAAAATCCCTCCTCACCTCCGGGCATTGTGCACCCTGCTATGCCTCCCACGCACTGCGGACAAACGCGATCTCCTCGTTCAAATTATTGGCCCGCTCGGGCAGGACGACGATTACATTCTCCCACATCGTTTCAAAGGTCATCTGCTTCTGGTCCAGCAGGGCGATAAACTGGTCCACCTGGTCCTCCATCTTTAAGAGGAAGTCCGCCTAGTATATTTACTAAGTGGACTTCTCTTTTCCCTTTATTTCATTTCCTGCAATTGTTGGTAGGTGTATTCCTTCGAACGCTGGATATCCTGCTCGTCCACTTCCATGGCGCCGCGGGTACACTGGGTTCCAAGCAGAATGGTCTCCACTCCATCCACTAGCGCGGTGATTTTCGGGCGCACCATATAGAGCGGGGCGTTGACGTCCTCCATCTCGATCTTCCCCGTGTCCATGCTGTTCTTTAAAAACTGGACCGACTGATCTTCTCCATAGTAGAGTTCCTTCAGCTGGGTATCCGGCGGCAGGGAGGAGGTAGAAAAAGAGTATACATTCGGCGAGGTGGTCGCAACAATATCATTGTAAATGTGTATCTCATCCTGTCCCCCATCTATAACCTCAAAGGTCCAGGCTCCAATGGGGAGCCGAATAGTCTCACCCTCTCCTAGGGAAAAGGTCAAATTGTCAATATAATATATCCCCTCTTGGTCAAAGGTGACAGAAAGACACACACTGTAACAATCATACCTATCACTGTAATCTGTTGTGAATTCCTCAACTCCGTCCAATAAAATGGTCAGATTGGGATGGTCCTTAGACCAGACCTCCGCAATCTGCTCGGAACAAATCCCCCCTTTATACCCTTTTTCACAATAATAAGTAAGAAGCAGCTGATATGGTTGGTTTGTGCGCTGCGCAATGTACCCGTCCATCCAAACAAAAAATGATTCAGCATCTTGCTTGGTTCTGGCGTGGCATCCTGATAGGGTAAAGAGCAGCGCTAACATAATAGGAAATCCTTTTATTCTCATTTTATCACCTATTATCTGCTTCTATCATAATTTTAAAACGCTTTTATGCTTTGTAATATACTTTCAGATACATATCTGTCGGATACATCGCACTTCCCTCAGATTCGTCTATTAAATTCCCGTTCAAGTATGTCTTTTTTAAGAAAAATTGATGATAAAAATCACTTGCTAATCCCAATTTAGAATACCGTGTTTCATCTGCCGGGATTGTTACAGATACAGAAAAGCTTTGGGATATCGACTTAGAAAATCCAAGAGTGGCTGTTATTTCTTCAAGAATATCCACAGAAATATTTCCTTCAGTCTGCCAACTTACAGTTTGCATTTCACTATATGAATAGTCAGATGCTTTTGACCAAGTAGCTGTTAAATATCTTACAAAAGATTCATACCATTTTGAATACCCATTATCATAAACCTTAATTTTAGCAACCTGTCCTTCAACACTCACACCATTCTCATATAAAAGATCCCCTTTTGCATATGTTGAAAACATAGCAGCTATAGGATCAACAGGCTTTGACTCCAGTTTATATGCTGGACCCGCATCTACATGTTCAATGGGATCATCAGGTATATATGCTTGAGCATAGGCTGTCGGAATACAGGATACAAGAAGCATAGCTATCAGTATGCAACTAAACATTTTTTGCTTCTTCATCTTCCTACCTCTTTTCTTAATCTTTATAGTTTACATTCTTTCTCCCCTTCAATCACGTCGCTCCCCTTGGAACTGGTGACGGTGACGGTGTAGCTCAGCCGGTAGGTGCCGCCGGTCACTTCGGAGCTTGTATAGGTCTCCCGGAAGTTCAGTGTTCCGGTGCCCTCTTCTCCGGTCCAGTAGTCCAGTACCTCCCAGCCGCCGTTGGCACGCTGCTTCGCCAAAGAGATGTTGGCGGAAATCTCATCTGTCACAGACTGTGCTCTCACTTGTAGTTGACAAGTCAGTGATGTTCCACTCCGTGAAAGGTCTGGATAGACACGTGCCCCACTATTCCACCGGACCTCCGCCGCCAGCGCCCCCGCTGAACACAACATCATCAGCGCCAGGGCCAGGGCCAGGGAGCACACTCGTTTCATCATCTTCATTGGAATCGCCTCTTTCTTACAGATTCAGGATATCTTCCCTGTCACTCATTATACACTCTTTTTCATTTTTGTAAACTTTTTTGTTATATTTTATTTTATTTTTATTTATTTTTATTAAAATTACGCACTTTTCTAGATGTATCACCTTTTCCGGGATACCTGCTTTTTCCGGCCTTCAAGCCTCTATTCTATTAACGTACCAGCTCCGTGATTTGAGACACCTTTTTTCAGTTTTTTTGAAAATTTTTAAAAAAGGTTCCGGCCCCGCATCGGGAGACCAGAAGAAAACTCAGGACATAAGCGCAACACTCTCCGCTACACGCAGAAGTTCTGCCTCATCTAAAACACCATCCACTGAAAAAATAACATCTTTGCTTTCATCTACCCAAATTACCGTGCTCACATCGTCCTGCTCAATCCCTATATATAGATCGGCGGGTATGTCGTGAACCATTCCCTGTCGGAATATACTATGTTCATTATCAAGTAACATGCTCCCACTATTTGAGAGGGGTCTATAAGTCAAAGAAAGAAGATATTTCTCTTTGTTGACATAATAGATGGAACGCAGAGTATCTGTTTCGTGTCTATCCCATTCCACATACCCCTCCGGCACATAGGTGGGCCGCCAGACCCCCAGCGGGGCGGGTTCCCCGCCGTCCCCCTGAAACTGATACTCGGTGTATTCCGGGTGCCAGGTGTTCCACATCCGCACCACCCAGGCCCGGGCCGCCGGGTTCGCGGCCAGGACCAGCGCGGCGGACAGGACCAGCGCCACCAGCGCGCAGGCCGCATATCGCAGCGCGCTCTGCCGCCGGGGCATGGCGCGCCGCCTGGCATAGCGGAACGGAGCGCGCAGAAGGCATTCACGCGCCCGCAGGTAGTCCCGGGAGAACTCCGGCTCCCCCGGCAGGGCGGCCAGGGCTGCCTCCCCGTCCAGCCGGGCCGCCTCCAGCAGAGCATCCCGCAGCCGCGCATCCCGCTCAGTTTCCATACTCATCATATCCCTCCCTCCGCAGCACCGCCACCAGCCGGGCGCGGGCCCGGTCCACCCGCTTGCGGGCGGCGGTCTCGCTGATGGACAGGCGGCGGGCGATGTCCCGGATCTCCCACTCCCGCACGAAGCGCAGCTCCAGCACCTCCCGGTCCCGCTCCGGCATGGCGCGGATGAGCTCCACCAGGCGGCGGTAGCCGTCCGCGCTCTCGGCGGTCTCGGCGGCCGGGGCCTCCCAGTGCTCCGGCAGGGCGGTGAGCCGCTCGTCCGCCCGCAGCAGGTCCAGCGCGGCGTGTTTCACGATAATAACGGCCCAGGGGCCGATTTTGAGACAGTCTTCTGCAAAAATTTTTTTGAACTGGTCAAAGTGCCCGGCAATGTGGACCATGGCCTCCTGCACGGCCTCCTCCGCCCGCCGCGGGTCCCGCAGCAGACCCAGGGCCACGGTGTAGAGTTTGCGCTCATACCGGCGGTGGAACTCCCGGAAGAGCGCCCGGTCCCCATCGCTCTCCAGCAGCGACAGGCAAAGGGACAGCATATTATCCTCTCCTCGCCGCATTCTAACCTGCGCAGTGCAGAACGCGGATATTCTCCCTAGTATTATAACGGACGAGCCGGCCGTTTTGAGACACCTTTTTTGTATTTTTCTTCATTTTCTTCTCCGGCGCCCCGCTTTGCACCGGGCGGAAACTGTGCTAGAATAAATAAAACGCTTTCATTTCAACGATTCAGACGAGGAAACACCATGGAACTGGCTAAGGTAGAACCCATCCGGCTCCCGGCGGGCCGCCGGGTGCTGGTCATCAGCGACATACACGGCAATCTCGCCTTTTTTGAAGCCCTGCTCCGGCAGGTGGGCTTCTGCGCGGACGACATTCTCATCCTCCTGGGGGACGTGCTGGAGAAGGGGGTGGACAGTCTGGCCACCCTGCGCTATGTCATGGCCCTGCGCGAGCGCTGTGAGATCCATATGCTCTGCGGCAACTGCGACAACCTGACCTTTCACTTTGTGGACCAGACCCCCGACATCCCGCCGGAATTCTACGACAGCTACGTCTTTGGCTGGGGGGAGAAGTGCGTCCTCACCCAGATGGCCCGGGAGGCGGGGGTGCCGCTGGAGAGCCCGGCGGACTTCCCCCGCCTGCGCGCCGTCATCCGGGAGCGCTTCGCGCCCGAGCTGGCCTTCCTCCGCGCCCTGCCCACCATTCTGCTCAGCGAGCGCTTTCTCTTCGTCCACGGCGGGGTGTACCGGGAGGACCGGCTGGAGGAGCTCTCCGCCTGGCGGTGCATGAAAAACGACAATTTCCTGGGACTCGGCCTCTCCTTCCACCGCTGGGTGGTGGTGGGGCACTGGCCGGTCACCCTCTACGACCCCAGCATCCCCTCGGCGGCCCCCATCATCCTGCCCGAGCGGCACATCATCAGCATCGACGGGGGCTGTCAGCTCAAATGGGACGGGCAGCTCAACGCCCTCATCCTCCCGGACGGGGCGTCGGAGGACTTCTCCTGGCAGAGCTACGACGGCCTTCCCACCGCCGTGGCCCTGGACCGCCAGGATGCCTCCACGGACTCCATCAACATCCGCTGGCACGAAAACCCGGTGGAGGTGCTGGAGCGGGGGGAAGAGTTCTCCCGCTGCCGCCACCTGGCCAGCGGCCGGGTGCTGGACATCCTCACCGAGTACCTCTATGAAAAGGGTGGCGTGACCCGGTGCGAGGATTCCACCGACTACCGCCTCCCGGTGGAGCCGGGGGACGCGCTCTCCATCGTGCGCGCCACCTCCCGGGGCTATCTGGCCAAGAAGGCGGGCGTCACCGGCTGGTATACCGGCCGCCTTCACTCCTGATGCAAAAGACCGTACGGAGGTCAGCGCTCCGTACGGTCTTTTGCCCCGTTCAGGCCCGTGCCAGCAGCTCCGCGGCGATGGCGTCCGCCTGGGCGTGGACCCGGTCAAAGTCCACATGGGGATTATAGAGGGCCTCCAGCGCATCGTGCATGGCTTT
This sequence comes from Clostridiales bacterium, assembly GCA_018374635.1. Lineage (GTDB taxonomy): Bacteria > Bacillota > Clostridia > Oscillospirales > Oscillospiraceae > Pseudoflavonifractor_A. Next base: position 30,714 of record JAHAEW010000022.1, on the reverse strand, counting down.
GGCCTGGGCCATCGCCTCCACCGCCTCGTCCACCAGAGCGGCGGACATCTTGCGGGAGAAGCGCAGGCGGCCCTTGTTCCGCCGCAGCTGCTCCTGGTCCGCCATGGCGTCGATGCGCAGGCGGCGGTAGGGCCGCTTGCCCGGGCAGGGCAGGGCGGAGGTGCTGGAGACGAACCCCAGGGACAGCGCCGGGATGAGCACATGGCGCAGCCGCTCCGGGTCCATGGGGTCGGGGCAGAGGATGACGTCGTATCCCGCCGCCCGGGCCCCCGCCGCCAGACAGGACAGGAGGGGATGGGCCAGCCCCCAGTTGTCGCACAGCTCGTAGAGGCGGCGGCACAGCCCCTCGGCGGTCTCAAAGTTGCACAGCACCCCCCGGCAGGAGATGGCGTCCAGGAAGCGGGATCTGGCCTGACCGGGCTCCTTGCCGGTCCGCCTGCACTCCCGGGAGAGGATGCCCCTGGCCCGCTTTACCATCCGCTCCTCCACCGCCGGAGTAAGGAGCAGGGCGCGGCGGTCGGCCTCGATCTGGGCCGCGGCGGCCAGGCAGCGGTAAGCCCGGCGGTAACACTCCGGATAGCCCTCCATGCATCCGGTCAGCTCCTCCCGGATGGCCTTGAGGGCGGGAACATCGTAACACTCCCCCAGGTTCACATACCGGTCCACCGCGCCGGGGCAGGTGGGCTCAATGACGTGGGGCGCCGTGGCGTCCACCACCGCGGCGTGGAGCTCTGGAATATGTACGGCGTCCAGGGAGTCGGGATCGCCGGAGCACTGGATGTACTCCACACGCAGGCCGCGCTCCTCCATGGCCCGGCCCACCCGCCGCATCAGAGTGGATTTTCCACAGCCCGGCCCGCCCTTCAGAAGGAAATAGTCCTCCGCCGGTCCGGGGGCGAGGAGCTGGTCATAGATAGAATAAAATCCCTGTGGGGAATTGGCTCCCAGATAAAATTGGATCCGTGGCGTTGCACCCATAGAAAAGACCCTCCGTTTCGGTAAATTCATTCCATTCTCACCATATGCCGGGACGGAGGGGGCGGTGCGTGAAAAGCGCCCGGCCGCCGGGGATTCCGGCGGCCGGGCGCAAAGATCCGGTCAGGGGGCGTGGGGCTCGGCGGGAAGGGCGATCTCAGGCATCAGCTCGGCGGAGATGATGCGGAGCATCTCCTCCAGCCGCTTGGCGTCTTCCGCGGGGAAGCGGCGCTTAATGCGCTCCATGACCGTGGTCAGATAGCCGTAGCTGATGTTATAGTAGTCGATGTACTTCTGGGTCACAGAGAGGTGGTACTCCCGCTTGTCCTCCGGCGACTGCTCCTTGCGGACATACCCCTTCTGGATCAGGCTGTTGACTTTATAGGCCGCGTTGGGCGGCGAGATATTTACAAACCGGGCGAACTCATTGATGGTCGGCCGGCCCAGCGCCATGATGATCTCCATACAGAAGGTCTCCACAGCGGTGAGGCTGGCCTCCCGGTCCTGAAAGCGGGAAAATACCGCCTTATAAAAATGGAGCTTGAATTTGGTATACACACTGTTGAATGTCTGATCCAGCATAGGCCCTTCCTCCGCACTTCTCCACATGATTGTCTTCATTTTACCAAAATTCCGCCGCGGAGGCAACCGGATGTCACTGAATCACAAAGGTCAGCTCGGCCTGGGCGGCGATTTTTCCGCCCACCCGGGCCACGGCCTTTCCGTAGCCGATGGGCCCCCGCCGCTCCACCAGCTCACAGGAGAGCTCCAGCACATCCCCGGGCGTGACCGGCTTTTTGAAGCGGCAGTTCTTGACCCCGCCGAATACGGCCAGCCTGCCCCGGTTTTCAGGCAGGCTCAAAGCGGCCACCGCGCCGGTCTGGGCCAGGGCCTCCAGGATGAGCACGCCTGGCATGATGGGCTGTCCGGGAAAGTGGCCGGGGAAGAAGGGCTCGTTCATGCTCACGCATTTGACGCCCTTGGCGGACCTGCCCGGCTCGCACTCCACGATCCGGTCCACCAGCAGGAAGGGGGGGCGGTGTGGCAGGAGCTCCATGATCTCCTTGATGTCCAGTTCCATGTCTTACTCCTCCAGACGCTTGAAGATAAGGCTGGCGTTGTGTCCGCCGAAGCCAAAGGCGTTGACCATGGCGTGCCGGATGGCCGCGGGGCGGCCCTCATTGGGCACGATGTCCAGATCACAGGCGGGATCGGGGACCTGATAGTGAATGGTCGGGGGCGCGAACTGATCCCGCAGCGCCAGCACCGAGAAAATGGAGGCCACCGCGCCGCTGGCGCCCAGCAGATGGCCGGTCATGGACTTGGTGGAACTCATCATCAGCTTGTAGGCGTGCGCGCCGAACGCGGACTTGACAGCCTGGGTCTCGCCGGAGTCGTTGAGCGGCGTGGAGGTCCCGTGGGCGTTGATGTAGTCCACTTCCTCCGGGGCGATGCCCGCGTCCTGAAGGGCCAGCCTCATACAGGCGGCCGCGCCCGCGCCGTCGGGGCAGGGGGCGGTGATGTGGTGGGCGTCGCAGTTGACGCCGTAGCCCACGATCTCACCCAGGATCTTGGCGCCCCGGGCCTTGGCGTGCCCATGTTCTTCCAGCACCAGGATGCCGGCGCCCTCGCCCATGACAAAGCCGGAGCGCTCAGCGTCAAAGGGGATGGAGGCCCGGGCCGGGTCAGACACGGTGGTGACCGCGTGGAGGCTGGTGAATCCTCCCAGGCCCATCTCGGCGATGGTGGACTCGGCGCCGCCGCAGACCATGACCTCGGCATAGCCGTCCCGGATGTGACGGAAGGCGTCGCCCACGGCGTTGCTTCCCCCCGCGCAGGCGGCCACCGGACAGGTGCACATGCCCTGGAGACCGTACTTGATGGCGATCTGCCCCGCGGCAATGTTGGGGATGATCATGGGAATAAAGAAAGGGGAGATCCGGTCAAAACCCTTTTCCGCCCCCTTAAGGCACTCGTTCTGGATGGTATTCATCCCGCCGATCCCGCTGGAGACCGCCACGCCGCAGCGGGCGGCGTCCTCCCGCTCCAGGTCAAGGCCGCTCTGCTCCAGCGCCTCAGCGGCGGCTGCCATGGCGAACTGGGTGAAGCGGTCCATGCGCCGGGCCTCCCGGCGCTCCAGATAGTCCTCCGCCTGAAAATCCTTGACCTCGCCGGCCAGCTTGACCTTCATCTTGGAGGTATCGTACTGCCGGATGCTGTCAATCCCGCACACGCCGGCTTTGGCGGCGGCCCAGGACTCCTCGGCTGTCTTGCCGATGGGCGTGACGGCGCCCATTCCGGTGATGACAACGCGTCGTTTTTCCATAGTGTTCCTTCCTTTCGGAGAGACAGTTTTGTGGGATGGAGAGGACTTACACCGCCATGCCGCCGTCCACACAGAGGACCTGGCCGGTGATGTATCCCGCCTCCTCGGCGGCAAAAAAAGCGACGGCCCGGGCCACGTCCTCGCTCTGTCCCAGGCGGCCCATGGGGATGGACTTGAGGAGAGCCTCCCGCGCGGCCTCGGGCAGCACGGCGGTCATGTCGGTGTCGATGAAGCCGGGGGCCACCAGATTGACCGTGACATTGCGGCTGGCCAGCTCCTTGGCGATGGACTTGCTCATGCCGATGAGCCCGGCCTTGCTGGCGGCATAGTTGGCCTGGCCGGGATTGCCCCGCAGGCCCACCACGCTGGAGAGGTTGATGATCCGCCCGTACCGCTGCTTCATCATGGGCCGGTAAGCCGCCTTCATGCAGAGGAAGGCCCCCTTCAGGTTGGTGTCCACCACGGCGTCAAACTCCTCCTCCTTCATCTGAAGGGCCAGCTTGTCTCTCGTGATGCCCGCGTTGTTGACCAGGATGTGGAGGGAGCCAAAGGTCTCGATGACCTGCTTCACCATGGCGTCCACCGCGGCGGCGTCCGCCACATCGGCCCGGACGGCAAAGGACTCCACCCCCAGCGCGCGGCAGGCGGCGGCCACGTCCTCGGCGGCCTGGGCGTTTCCGGCGTAGTTGACCGCCACATTGGCCCCCTGACGGGCCAGCTCCAGGCATACGGCCCGTCCGATGCCCCGGCTGCCGCCGGTGACAAGGGCGTTCTTTCCGGTGAGATTCATTGTCATGCTCCTTTCAGGGCGGCAAGGACCCCGTTCAGGTCCTCCACGGTGTCAATGGAATAGGCGGCCACATCCTTGACCGTCTTGCGGACAAAGCCCGAGAGGGCCTTGCCCGGACCGATCTCCACGAAGATATCCACCCCGTGCTCGGCCATGCGGCGGATGGTGTCCTCCAGATAGACGCTGCTCTGGACCTGCCGCTCCAGCAGCCCCGGGATGGTGTCCCCCGCGCCCAGCACATCCCCCTTGCAGTTGAAGAGGACGGGGAAGGACATGGGCCGGAAGGAGACCGTGCGGAACTTCTCCCGCAGGGTGTCTCCGGCGGGGGCCATGAGGGAGGTGTGGAAGGGCCCGCTTACCTTCAGGGGGACCACCCGGCGGGCGCCCGCCTCCCTGGCCAGCTCCCCGGCCTTCTCCACCGCCGCGGCGTCCCCGGCGATGACCAGCTGTCCGGGGCAGTTGTAGTTGGCGATCTCGGCCACGCCCAGCCCGGAGGCGGCGTCACAGGCGGCCTGGAGCTTTTCCCGCTCCAGATGGAGCACCGCGGCCATGCCGCAGGGGCGCCCGGCAACAGCCTCCGCCATGGCCTTGCCCCGGAAGGCCGCCAGCTCGATGGCGGTCTTGGGGTCGAATACGCCGGCGGCGGTGAGCGCGGAATACTCCCCCAGGCTCAGCCCGGCGGCCATGGCGGGGCGGATGCCCGCCTGATAGAGCAGCCCCGTCACACCAGCGGCAAAGGCCACCATGCAGGGCTGGGTGTAGCGGGTATCGGAGAGCCGCTCCTCCGGCCCCTCAAAGCAGAGCTTTTTCAGGTCAAAGTCCACGGGCGCGGCGTCGAATACTTCCCGGAACAGGGGGAACTGCTCGTAGAAATCCCGGCCCATGCCCACGTGCTGGGCGCCCTGGCCGGCATATAAAAAGGCGAGTTTCATCGTGTGCTCCTCGTTCAATGATCTGGGACGGATGCCGTCCCGGTTATCTGGACTGGTTCAGCGCCCGCAGGCAGGCCTCCGACTGGGCCTGGAGTTCCTCAAAGATAGCGCGCAGGGGGCGGATGCTGTGGACCATACCGGCCACCTGTCCGGCCATGAGGCTGCCGGTGCGGGTGTCGCCGTCAAAGACGGCCCGGCGGAGGCTTCCCAGGGTAAAGCGCTCCAGCTCCATTTTGTCGGCGCCGGACTTCTCCCGGGCCAGGTAGTCCTTGGTCATCTGGTTCTTGATGACCCGGACCGGGGCGCCCACCGAGCGGCCGGTGACCACGGTGGAGCGGTCCTTGGCCGCGATGACCGCCTGCTTATAGTTCTCGTGGATGGGGCACTCCTCGCTCACCAGCAGGCAGGTGCCCAGCTGCGCGCCGCAGGCGCCCAGAGCATAGGCGGCCAGGAGCTGGCGGCCGTCGGCAATGCCGCCGGCGGCAATGACGGGGATGTCCACCGCGTCGCACACCTGGGGTACCAGGGCCATGGTGGTGGTCTCCCCCACGTGCCCGCCGCTCTCGGTGCCCTCGGCGATGACGCCGTCCACCCCGGCCTTGGCCATCATCTTGGCCAGAGAGACCGCGGAGACCACGGGGAAGACCTTGGCCCCCGCCTCCTTCCACAGGGAGACATAGGGGCCGGGGCTGCCCGCGCCGGTGGTGACGACCGCCACCTTCTCCTCGGCGGCGATCTTGGCCAGCTCGCCGGCCTGGGGATGCATGAGCATGATGTTCACGCCAAAGGGCTGATCGGTCAGGGTGCGGCACAGATGGATGTTCTCCCGGAAGGACTCCGGGCTCATGCCGCCCGCGCCGATGAGGCCCAGGGCGCCCGCGTTGGAGACGGCTGCGGCAAAGGCGCCGGTGGCGATGTTGGCCATACCGCCCTGGATAAAGGGGAACTCCGTCCCCAGGATCTCGTTGAGTTTCATGTAAACCTTCCTTTCGGAGTTGGAGGAGGCGGCCTTACCACTCGAACAGGGCGCCGCCCCAGGTGAGGCCCGCGCCAAAGGCCACGGCCAATACCTTCTGTCCCCGCTTGAGCAGCCCCTGCTCCACCATCTCGTCCAGCGCGATGGGAACGGAGGCGGCGGAGGTGTTGCCGTAGCGCTCCATATTCTGATAAAACTTCTCCAGCGGGGCATGGAGACGCTTGGCCGCCGTCTCAATGATGCGGCGGTTGGCCTGGTGGGGAACGATCCAGTTGATATCTTCCAGGGTCAGGCCGCTCTTGTCCAGCAGCGTGCGGGCACAGGAGGGCAGGGCCTCCACCGCAAAGCGGTAGACGCCGGGGCCGTCCATATGGATGTAGGTGGTCTCGGGTCCAGGCCCATTGAGCCAGAGCACCTCGGCATTGCCCCGGCTGCCCAGGTCGGCGTGCCAGAGCCGGTCCTCCAGCGCCAGCACCGCCGCGCCCGCGCCGTCGCCGAAGAGGACGCAGGTGCTCCGGTCGGTCATGTCAATGACCCGGCTGAGCTGGTCGCAGCCGATGAGGAGGGCGTACTTTTTCTGCTCTTCCAGGGCCAGCATGCCCCGGACGCTCTCCAGGCCGTAGAGGAAGCCGGTGCATCCGGCGCTCACATCAAAGCAGGGAATGTTCTCAGGCAGTCCCAGCGCCGCCTGCACCAGGCAGGCGTTGGCGGGGGAGGCGTGGTCCGGGGTGCAGGTGGCCACGACGCATCCGGCCAGCTCCTCCGGCGCAATGCCGGCGCGCTCCAGAGCCAGGCGGGCCGCCCCGGCGCAGAGATCCACCGAGGTCTCCCCGTCGGAAAAATGCCGCTCGCCGATACCGGTGCGGGTGCGGATCCACTCGTCATTGGTGTCCACGATGCGGCTGAGGTCGTCGTTGGTGACCACCTTCTCCGGCACATACCGGGCGATGGATACAAAGCGCAGTCCTCTCATAGGGCCTCCTTTCGGGCGTTGAGGCCCATTTCACGGAATTTCTGATAGCGGTGTGCGGCGGGAGAGCGCAGCTTGAGCAGCTGGGAGAGATGGGCGTGGACGGCCCGGTCCACCGCGCGGTAGACGCTCTCCGGCTCCCGATGGGCGCCGCCCAGAGGCTCAGGGATGACCTGGTCGGCTGCCCCCAGCGCGAGGAGATCGGCGGCGGTGAGCTTCATGAGCCCGGCGGCCTCGCCCGCACGGCCGGAGTCCTTCCAGAGGATGGAGGCAAAGCCCTCGGGGGAGAGCACGGAGTAGACCGCGTTCTCCAGCATGAGCACCCGGTTGGCCACGGCCAGCGCCAGGGCGCCGCCGCTCCCGCCCTCGCCGATGACCACGGTGATCACCGGCACCTCCAGAGCGGACATCAGGGCCAGGCTGGAGGCGATGGCCTCCCCCTGGCCGCGGGCCTCCGCCTCCAGCCCGGGATAGGCGCCGGGGGTGTCCACAAAAGTGAGGATGGGGCGGCCGAACTTTTCCGCCTGCTTCATCAAACGCTGGGCCTTTCGGTAGCCCTCCGGGGAGGGCATGCCGAAGTTGCAGGCCATGTTCTCCTCCAGATTTTTGCCCTTCCGGTGGCCCAGGACCGTGACCGGAAGTCCGTGGTAGAGGGCCACGCCGCCCAGGATGCTGGGGTCCTCCCGGCACAGCCGGTCCCCCTTGCACTCAAAGAAGTCGGTAAAGAGAGCCTGGATGAAATCCGCGGTCCCCGGGCGTCCGGCGTGGCGGGCCAGGTAGACCCGGTCCTCGGGGGTGCAGTCCCGGCAGGCCTGGAGGAGCTCCTCTTCGTCCCGCAGGAGCTGGGCGCGGCGGATCTGGGACGCGGCGTCCGCCGCATCCCCCAGGGCGGTGAGCTCCCGGTCCATGACCGCCAGCTTGGCTTCCACTTCTTTAATCACGGAGCTTGCCTCCCTTCTCGTGGAGTGTGAGGATGCGCGAGATGGTCTCCCGCATCCGGGCACGGGGGACGATCTGGTCCACAAAACCGTGTTCCTCCAGATATTCGGCCCGCTGGAAGCCCTGGGGGAGCTTCTGGCCGATGGTCTGTTCAATGACCCGGGGGCCGGCAAAGCCGATGAGGGCCCCCGGCTCAGCCAGGGTATAGTCCCCCAGCGAGGCGAAAGAGGCCGTCACCCCGCCGGTGGTGGGGTGGGTAAAGACCGAGATGTAGAGTCCGCCGGACCGGGAAAACTTCTCCAGTGCGGCGCTGGTCTTGGCCATCTGCATGAGGGAGAGGATCCCCTCCTGCATCCGGGCGCCGCCGCTGGCCGAAAAGATGACCAGCGGAAGGCGCTGCTTTCGGGCCGCTTCCACCGCCCGGGTGACCTTCTCGCCCACCGCGACTCCCATGCTTCCCATGAGGAACCGGCTGTCCAGCACAGCGGCGATGATGGGGCGGCCGTTGACCTTGCCCCGGGCCGTGACCACCGCCTCCGTGAGGCCGGTGGTGCGCCGGAGCTGGTCCAGCTTCTCGTCATAGCCGGGAAAGTTCAGCAGATTTGGCATGGAAAAGCGCTCGTCCAGCTCCTGAAAGGTGTGGGGGTCCAGGAGCATGGACAGGCGCAGATAAGCACCGATTTTGTGGTGATGGCCGCACCGGGGGCACACATACAGGGCCCGGACCAGGTCCCGCTTGGAGATGGCCGCCCCGCAGGCGGGACATTTTTCAAAGACTGCGGCTTCTGGGCGCTTGACGGCCGCCTTTTCCCGCAGTCCCCGCTGCTGCTGGAGCTGCATGAGCCGTTCCCGGCGGGCGCGAAAGAGGTGATTCAAGGCTTGCTCGCCTCCTTATACCTTAGTTGGATGCCCCGCCGCAGTCCCACGAGAGGATCTCATCCATGTGTCCGGCCAGAAATCCCGTGTCGTACTGGCCCCGGACAAACTCGGGGTGGTGGAGCAGCAGGTGGGCAAAGTCGGCGGTGGTGGGGTAGCCCTCAATGACCAGCTCGGCCAGCGCCCGGCGCATCCGGCGGATGGCCTCCAGCCGGGTGGGGGCGTGGACGATGAGCTTGGCCACCAGGGAGTCATAGAAGGGACTGACCTCATAGCCGTTATAGAGCAGGGTGTCCACCCGCACGCCGGGCCCCCCGGGCAGATGGAGAAAGCCGGTCCGGCCCGGACAGGGGCGGAAGCCGTGGCGGAAATCCTCGGCGTTGATGCGGCACTCGATGGCGTGCCCCCGGAGGACCACCTCGTCCTGTGCCACTGAGAGGGGGAGTCCCGCGGCGATGCGCAGCTGCTCCTTCACCAGATCCAGGCCGGAGACCAGCTCGGTGACCGGATGCTCCACCTGGATGCGGGTGTTCATCTCAATGAAATAGAAGTGTCCCTCCTGATCCAGCACAAACTCGATGGTCCCGGCGTTTACATAGCCGGCGGCTTTCGCCGCGGCCACAGCGGCCGCGCCCATGGCCGCCCGGAGCTCCGGGCTCAGGGCCTTGGAGGGGGATTCCTCCACCAGCTTCTGGTTCTTGCGCTGGATGGAACAGTCCCGCTCCCCCAGGTGGATGATATGGCCCTGGGTATCGGCCAGGATCTGAAATTCAATGTGGCGGGGGTTGAGGATAAGCTTTTCCAGATAGAGTTCGCCGTTGCCGAAACAGGCCTCGGCCTCGCTTCTGGCCTCCTGAAAGAGACGCTCCAGATCCTCCGGGGCGTCCACCCGGCGCATCCCCCGGCCGCCGCCGCCCGCGCTGGCCTTGAGGAGCACCGGATAACCGATGGTCCCGGCCAGGTCCAGGGCGGCCCGGGCATGGGGCAGAGGTCCGTCCGAGCCGGGCACCACGGGGACCCGGTTGGCCCGCATCAGGGCCCGGGCGGCCGATTTGTTGCCCATCTGCCGGATCATGTCGCCGCTGGGCCCAATGAAGGTCAGTCCGCACTTGGCGCACAGGTCGGCAAACTCGGCATTCTCCGACAAAAAGCCGTATCCGGGGTGCACGGCATCGCAGCCGCTCTCGGTGGCGGCGGTGAGGAGGGCAGGGAGGTTGAGATAGCTCTCCGCCGCCCGGGCCGGCCCCACGCAGACCGCGCGGGTGGCCAGCTGGACGTGGAGGGAGTCGGCATCGGCGGTGGAGTACACCGCCACAGTCTCTATCCCCAGCTCCTGGCAGGCGCGGATGACCCGCACCGCGATCTCGCCCCGGTTGGCGATCAAAACGCGCTTGAACATGGTTCTCTCCTTACTTGAGGCGGAAGAGGGGCTGGTCGAAGCCCACCAGCTCTCCGTCCGACACCAGCACCTCGGCGATAATACCGTCGGCGGGGGCGGGGACCTCGCTCATCATCTTCATGGCCTCCAGGATGCACACGGTCTGCCCCTTTTTGACCGCCGTGCCCACGGGGGCAAAGGGGGCGGCGTCGGGGGAGGATGCGGCGTAGAAGGTTCCCACCAGGGGGGCTTTGATGAAGTCCGCCCCGGTATCCGGGGCCGGGGCGGCAGGCTCCGGAGCGGCTTGGACCACCGCGCCCGGCACAGAGGCAGAGGCGGGGACAACCGCAGGCGCCGCAGGCAGGCTCTTGTCCAGCATGAGGCGAACATCCTTCTGCTCCAGCTCGAAATGCTGAATGGAGCTGGCCTCAAAACGCTCCATCAGCGCGTAAATCTCCTTGAAGTCCATGGCTTAGGCGTGCTCTTCCAGGTAGCGGACAATGTCGCCCACGGTCTGCACGTCCTTGAGGACCTCGTCAGGCATAGCCACGCCCAGCTCCTCCTCCAGCGCGGCGTTCAGATCCACCGCGTCCAGGGAATCCAGCTCCAAGTCCTCGGTCAGGCTGGCCTCCATGGTCACGCTCTCAGGATCACAGCTCAGGTTGGCAACGATGATATCACGCACTTTTTCAAACATAAAGAAACTCCCTCTGCGACAGGGTCGCCTGTTGTTGTTTTTGCATTTTAGTTAAAAAAATTTAATTAAAATGATTTAAGCGTATTTTAGACAGTGGACAGCCAAATGTCAAGAAAAATTTTGTACTAGAATCTCCGGTATAAAAAATGGAGCGCCCGGAATGGACGCTCCATTTTCGTGCTGTCTGAGCCGGCTCAGGCCAGGATACACTCCATATCATACCATACGGCCCCGCCGTGGACCGACTGCGAGACGCCGCAGCTGCAAAACCCGAAGGTCTCATAGTAGTGGATCAATTCTTCCTTGCAAGTGAGCACCACACGGCGTTTTCCGGCCTGCCGGGCCTTGGCGAGATATTCCTCCATCAGCCGGGCGGCCACCCCCTTCCGGCGGTATTCCGGCAGGACGGCCAGGCCCAAAATCGCCATCGTTTCCCCCACGCTGTCCGCTCCGCCCGGCTCATAGATGGCATCACAGATAAAACGCTCCCGTGTGGCGGGGCCGTTGAGCAATCCCACCACCGTTCCATGTTCCTCCGCCACCAAAAACCACGCAGGAAATGCGGCGATCCGGTATTGGAAGGCCCTGCGGGTGGCCGCCTCCGCGGGCGGAAAGCCGGCGTTCTCTACCCGGCATACCGCATCCAGATCGGCAGGGGTGACCGTACGAATATGAATATGCATCAGCAACGCTTCCTTTCGCTTTTGTGAATGGACTTCCATTTTTTATGCGTCCCAAAATGGAGTCGATTTTACATCGGATATATCATGTATAATTACTCAAATATGACATGAAAATATGGGGCAGCCCGGAGGGGCCGCCCCATGCCATAGTTACAGACTTACTTGCTTCCCTTCAGCGCTTTCATGCGGTCGGCATGGCTGAGGATGCGCTTGCGCAGGCGCAGGTTCTCGGGCGTGACCTCCAGCAGCTCGTCGTCGCTGAGGAACTCCAGGCACTGCTCCAGAGACAGCTGGCGGGGCGTGGTCAGACGCAGGGCCTCATCCGAGCCGGAGGCGCGCATGTTGGTCAGCTGCTTCTTTTTGCAGATGTTGACCGAGATGTCCTCCTGCTTGGGCGTCTCGCCCACCACCATGCCGGCGTAGACCGGGGTGCCCGGCCCGATGAAGAGAGCCCCGCGCTCCTGGGCGTTGAAAAGGCCGTAGGTCACCGCCTCGCCGGTCTCAAAGGCCACCAGGGAGCCGGTGGCGCGGCGGGCGATGTCGCCCTTGTAGGGGGCGTAGCACTCAAAGACCGAGGCCATGATACCCTCGCCCTTGGTGTCGGTGAGGAACTCGTTGCGGTAGCCAAACAGGCCCCGGGCCGGGACCAGGAACTCCAGCTTCATCCGCTCACCCACCGGATTCATCTCCAGGATCTCACCCTTGCGGGAGCCAATCTTCTCCATGACGGCGCCCACAGAATCGGCGGGCACATCCACCACCAGGCGCTCAATGGGCTCGCACTTCTTGCCGTCGATCTCCTGGTAGAGTACGCGCGGGGGAGAGACCTGGAACTCATAGCCCTCCCGGCGCATGGTCTCGATCAGGATGGACAGGGACATCTCGCCGCGGCCGGCCACATTGAAGGCGTCGGTGTTCTCGGTCTCGGTGACCCGGAGGGAGACGTCCTTCAGGGTCTCCCGGAAGAGGCGCTCCCGCAGCTGGCGGGAGGTGACGAACTTGCCCTCACGGCCGGCAAAGGGGGAGTCGTTGACCGAGAAGGTCATCTCAATGGTGGGGGCGGAGATCTGTACGAACTCCATGGGTTCCACCGCGTCAGTAGCGCAGATGGTATCGCCGATGGTGATGTCGCCGATGCCGCTCATGGCAATGATGTTGCCAGCGGAGGACTCGGTCACCGGCACCTTGCCCAGACCGTCAAACTCATAGAGGGAAACCGCCTTGGCCTTCTTGGCGGGCTCATCCGGGGTGTGGAAGTTGCACACTGCGATCTCCTGATTCTGCCTGATGGCGCCCCGCTCGATGCGGCCGATGGCGATACGGCCCACAAACTCGTTGTAGTCGATGGAGGACACCAGCATCTGGAAGGGAGCCTCCACATCGGCCTGGGGCGCGGGGATATAGTCCACAATGGTCTCAAAGAGGGGGGTCAGGTCCGTGCCGGGCACATCGGGAGAGTAGGAGGCGGTGCCCTGACGACCGGAGCAGAACAGGGTGGGGGACTCAAACTGCTCATCGGTGGCGTTCAGGTCCAGCAGCAGCTCCAGCACCTCGTCCATGACCTCGTGGATGCGCTGGTCGGGACGGTCGATCTTATTGACCACCACGATGACCTTGTGGCCCAGTTCCAGGGCCTTGGAAAGCACGAAGCGGGTCTGGGGCATGGGGCCCTCGGCGGCGTCCACCAGCAGGATGACGCCGTTGACCATCTTCAGGATCCGCTCTACCTCGCCGCCGAAGTCGGCGTGGCCCGGGGTATCCACGATGTTGATTTTCACGTCCTTATAGTGGACGGCGGTGTTCTTGGCCAGGATGGTAATGCCGCGCTCGCGCTCCAGATCGCCGGAGTCCATGACGCGGTCCACCGTGGCCTGGTTTTCACGGTAAATGCCGCCCTGCTTGAGCATCTCGTCCACCAGGGTGGTCTTGCCATGGTCGACGTGCGCGATGATGGCTACGTTTCTCAGTTTGGTATTCTGCACGGTAAGCACCTCTTAAAACAAGTTGGTTTATGACCTCTCCCTCTGAGACCTATCGCCGCCCGGGCCGGACCGCCCGCTCCGGCGCACAGCCCGGCTTTCCGCAGGGAGGGAGCTCCTGCGGCCGCGCCATGCCTGGCGGCTGCGGCAGTACCGGATCAACCGCTCACGTTCGGGTCTTCTCCGCACCGCCGCCCAATCAGCAGAGAATATTATAGGCTATACCCGGTGGAAAAGCAACTTTTTTTGTGTTTAGGACCCTCTTTCAGCTATTTTCCCAATGCGTGTGTCAAAAACCGGATTCTATACGTGCGCTTTTTGTCCCGGAGCGGGAACCGCCCTCAACCCGGCGGGGCGCTTCGCCGTTGACATGTCCCCGCGTTTCGGTTAAAATACAAATCGTGATCGACTGATCCCGATCGATCCGCCCCTGTACCTCACCAGGATAGAGGGTCCGCCTCCTAAGCGGAATGTAGTGCGTTCGAGTCGCGCCAGGGGTGCCAGTCCGGAGCAAACCATTTGTCGTTTGCTCCGGCTTTTTTTCTCTTGCAGAAAGGAGAGGATTCCTGCCATGCATGATCAGAACATCTATGATAATGAGATATTTTTTGAGGGATACCAGAAACTGCGGGATCAGCCATCCGCAGCCAATTATCTTGTGGAAAAGCCGGCGCTCTTTTCCCTCTGTCCGGATCTGTCCGGCAAGCGGGTCCTGGATCTGGGCTGCGGCTATGGGGAGAATTGCAGAGAGTTTCTAAACCTGGGGGCGTCCCATGTGACGGGACTGGACCTTTCAGAAAAGATGCTTCAGATCGCAAAAACGGAAGCCCGCTCTGAGCAGATCTCGTTTGTCCGCATGAGTATGAGCGATCTCTCCGCACTGGGCGGCACGTTTGACGTGGTATTCAGTTCCCTTGCCGTACATTATGTGGAGGATTTTGACCAGCTGCTCGCCCAGATCCACCGGCTGCTGACAGAGGATGGGATCTTCCTGTTCTCCCAGGAGCACCCCTTTACAACGGCTCTGCGGACGGGTCCGCGCTGGTCCCAGGACGAGAACGGAACCATCCTTCACTACAATCTGAGCGATTACAGCATTCCGGGCATTCGGACCACAACCTGGATCGTGGATGGCGTCATCAAATACCACCGCTCCTTTTCCGCGATCGTCAACGCCCTTTCGGCCGCCGGTTTTCGGCTGGAACAAATGCTGGAACCGCTGCCCGGTCCGGATATTATGGCATCATATCCGGCCTACCGAAAGTGTTATCATAAACCGGATTTTTTATTGATCCGTGCAAAAAAGTGTTCCGTATGATTACAGCGCGCCGCCGCCGTCCTGTTTCCTTTCCTACACTTTTACTTGCACAATCCAGCAGCTTTGCCTATAATGGGTCTGACCCCATTGAAACGACCCCCCATCATCACGGACGAACGGAGGCATTACAATGTATCAAATCTCTAATTTCCTGGATAACGACGACATTTCCATCCTCTCTACACTGGGTCCCTTCCAGGTCATCGAGTATCAGCGGGACCTGAGCGTCGCCCCCAACTCCGCCATACAGGCCTATTATTGCGCCCAGATGAATGTGAAAAAGCGCCAGCTGGTGTGTGATCTGAGCAAAGCCCAAGTCACCATCCAGGCCGGGGCCATGCAGTGGATGCTGGGCAATGTCAATGCCACCACGGGCATCAAGGGCGTCACCGATTTCCTGGGGAAGGCCATGCGCGGTAAGGCCAGCGGTGAATCTGCCATTAAGCCTGAGTATACCGGCGACGGCCTTCTGGTCCTGGAACCCACCTATAAACATCTCATCCTGCTGGACTGCGCCGACTGGGGCGGCAGCATCGTGCTGGACGACGGGCTCTTCCTGGCCTGTGACAGCAATCTCAAGCACAAGTCCGTCATGCGCTCCAACTTCTCCTCGGCGGTGGCCGGTGGGGAAGGTCTCTTCAACCTGAGCCTCAACGGAAGCGGAACCTTCTGCATCGAGTCCGAATGTCCTCAGGAGGAGCTTATTGAAATCACGCTCCAGAACGATGTCCTCAAGATCGACGGAAACTACGCCATCGCCTGGAGCGGCAGCCTCGACTTTACAGTGGAGCGCTCCGGAAAGAGCCTGATCGGTTCCGCCGCCTCCGGGGAGGGGCTGGTCAATGTCTACCGCGGCACCGGCAAAGTGCTCATGATGCCCACCGCGAAAATGCCCAACATCTGATCGCTTTACCGTCCGGGCGGCGGAGCGGGGAAGGAGAGTACCTATGTCCCATATCATCGAGGTAGCCGATCTCAGCGCGCCGGAACTGGCGGTCTTTGCCCACCTTACCGAGGCCCAGCTCCGCAGCCGGCTGGAGCCGGAACAGGGCATCTTCATCGCGGAGAGCCCCAAGGTCATCCGGCGCGCCCTGGATAGCGGGTGTGAGCCCCTTGCCCTCCTTATGGAGCGCCGCCATCTCACCGGACAGGGGCAGGAGCTTCTGGAGCGCTGCCCCCAAGTCCCGGTGTATACCGCCGGCCGGGAGGTCCTGGCCCAGCTGACCGGCTACGCTCTCACCCGGGGAATCCTGTGCGCCATGCGCCGCCCACGGCAGGCGGAGGCAGAGGCGCTGTGCGCCGGTGCCCGCCGTGTCGCCGTGCTGGAGGGCATTGTGGACAGCACCAACATTGGCGCTATCTTCCGCTCGGCCGCTGCGCTCCACATGGACGCCGTGCTGCTCACCCCCACCTGCTGCGATCCCCTCTGCCGCCGGGCTGCCCGGGTGAGTATGGGGACGGTTTTCCAGATCCCATGGACATACATCGGAAGCGATCACACCCACTGGCCCCATCCCGGCCTGGAGCGGCTGAAGGCGCTGGGCTTCCGCACCGCCGCCATGGCCCTGAGCGGCACGGCCGTGAGCATTGAGGACCCCGCCCTCATGGCAGAGGACCGGCTGGCCATCATCCTGGGCGCCGAAGGGGATGGGCTGGCCCACGAGACCATTGCCCACTGCGACTACACCGTCCGTATCCCCATGGCGCACGGGGTGGACTCCCTGAATGTGGCGGCCGCCAGCGCAGTGGCCTTCTGGCAGCTGCGCGCCCGCTGACCGGCGGTCCCGTTTTCCGGCAAAACCATTTTAAAAAGGTCTCTGCACTTCCGTTTTGTGCAGAGACCTTTTTTGTATGCTGTTCCCGCTCCCCAGCCGCGCCGCCTTCCGGAGAAAAAGAGTCTGGTTTTATGGCTCTGCGGGCATGGAGGCGGCTCTTTTCGGGGATGATAGCAGAAGAACCACCGCTTTGCACAAAAATGCCCGCTGATCTTTGGCGCTTCGCCCGATCGATTTTGATTGTTTAAGATTGAAATTGATTGTAATTGTGTTATAATAGCATCAAACAGCAACAACAAGTCATTTTAGATCAAAAAGGAGGGTCTGTTATGCTGGCGGAAGAGCGGTTGGCCGCCATTGTAGCCGCAGTAGAGCAGCGGGGCGCCGCCACGGTGGCCCAGCTCTGCGAGGCCACCGGCGCCTCCGAGGCCACCATCCGGCGGGACCTGAACCTGCTTGACCGGCAGGGAAAGGTAAGCAAGGTTCACGGCGGGGCTGTCGCATCAGGGGGACAATTTGACCCGGAAGAGCCGGATCTCTCCACCAAGTCTCTGCTCCACATCGAGGAAAAGGCGTGCATCGGACGGTATGCGGCCTCTCTGGTGTATGACGACGACTTTGTCTTTCTGGACGCGGGCACGTCCACTTTGGCCATGGCGGCCTGTCTGGGGCAGTCCGGCGCTACCTTTGTCACCACCAGCATTGCCTGTGCCCGCCGTCTGAGCGAGCTGGGCCGCAAAGTCTATATGGTGGGCGGCAGGCTCAAGCTGGGCACTGAGGCCATTGTGGGCGCGGAGGCCATCGCCGCGCTGGAGCGCTACAATTTTACCAAGGCCTTTCTGGGGATCAATGGCCTGGCGCTCCGGCAGGGATGCACCACTCCCGACGCGGAGGAGGCTGCGGTCAAGACCCGAGCCGCGGAGCAGGCCTATCTCACCTATGTGCTGGCCGACTCCAGTAAATTCGGCAAGGTGACCGCGGTGACCGTCCGTCCCCTCAACAAAGTCTGCATCATCACCGACACTCTGCCGGACGAGAGCTTCCGCGCCCATGCTGTCATCAAGGAAGTAGGAGAAACGCGCATATGATCTATACCGTCACCTTTAATCCGGCCATCGACTATGTGGTCCGCATGGACCGTCTGGAGCCGGGAAGCATCAACCGCGCCAGGCAGGAGCTGATCCAGTTTGGCGGCAAGGGCATCAATGTCTCCACCGTTCTGGGCAACCTGGGGACCGAGAGCGTCGCCCTGGGTTTTTTGGCCGGATTTACCGGCCGGGCCATTGAGGCGGGGCTCGCCGCCGCAGGGGTGCGCACTGATTTTATCCATCTGCCGGAGGGGTTCACCCGGATCAACGTCAAGATCAAGGCCGGGGAGGAGACCGAGCTCAACGGGCAGGGCCCCGCCATCCCTCCGGAGGCCCTGAAGGAACTGTTCCACAGGCTGGACGCTCTGACCGGCGGGGATATTCTGGTACTGGCCGGTTCCATTCCCGCCTCCCTGCCCAGCGGCATCTATGAGCGCATTTTGGAGCGGCTGGATGGCCGGGGCATCTGGGCCGTCGTGGATGCGGAGGGCGACCTGCTCTCCAATGTGCTCCGATACCGGCCCTTCCTCATCAAACCCAACCGGCTGGAGCTGGGCGGCATGTTCGGACGGACCCTGGAGACACTGGATGAGGTCCGCGCCTGCGCCGCCACCCTCCAGGAGCGGGGCGCCCGGAACGTGCTGGTCTCCATGGCGGGGGATGGGGCCATTCTTCTGGACGAGACCGGCCGCTTCCACCAGGCCCCGGCCGCCCGGGGAACCGTGCGCAACTCCGTGGGAGCGGGCGACTCCATGGTCGCCGGCTTTCTGGCCGGGTGGCTCCATTTCGGCCGGTATGATGCCGCCCTGCGCCTGGGGACCGCCGCCGGCGGGGCCACCGCCTTCTCTGACGGTCTTGCCACCCGGGACGCGGTGGAGGCCGTCCTCCGGACGCTCTAAGCGTTTCTATTCCAAATCTGATTTGAAAGGATGAGAGTCATGCGCATCACCGACCTTCTGCGCGCCGAGAGCATTCAGCTCTACGCATCGCCCGCTGACAAGGCCGCCGCAGTCGATCTTCTGGTGGCCCTGCACAGCAAGGCGGGCAATCTGACTGACCAGACCCTCTACAAAAAAGACATTCTCGCCCGGGAAGAACAGGGCACCACGGCCATCGGCTCCGGGATCGCCGTTCCCCACGCCAAGAGCGCCGCAGTCAAGCGGCCCGGTCTCGCCGCCATCACCGTTCCCGGCGGTGTGGACTATGACGCCCCGGACGGCCAGCCCTCCACTCTTTTCTTTATGATCGCGGCCCCCAAAGACGGGGGAGACACCCATCTGGAGATCCTCTCCCGGCTGATGGTCATGCTGATGGACGAGACATTTTGTCAGCGCCTGCTGTCTGCCGGGGATGCGACGGAATTTCTCGCCTGCATCGACCGCCAGGAGGCGGAGAAGTACCCGGATGAGGTGTCCGCTCCATCCCAGGAGTACGGCCCGGAATACCGCATCGTGGCGGTCACGGCCTGTCCCACCGGCATCGCGCACACCTATATGGCCGCCGAGGCGCTGGAGAAGAAGGGGGCCGAGCTGGGCATCCCCCTCAAGGCGGAGACTCAGGGTTCCGGCGGGGCCAAAAACATCCTTACGCAGGACGAGATCGCCGGAGCGGACGCAGTCATCATTGCCGCCGACAAAGAAGTGGACCTGAGCCGCTTTGACGGCAAGCACGTCCTCCGGGTGCCCGTGGCTGAGGGCATCCGCCACCCGGAAGAGCTGATCCGGAAGGCCCCCGGCGCCCCCCTCTACCGCCACACCGGCGCCGTCGTCCAGGAGGAGGTCCGGGAGGGCCTGGGCCGCAAGCTCTATAAGCAGCTCATGAACGGCGTCTCCCATATGCTGCCCTTTGTCATCGGCGGCGGCATCCTCATCGCGCTCGCCTTCCTGCTGGACGATCCCTCCATCGACTACGCCAACTTCGGCACGAACACCCCGCTGGCCGCCTGGTTCAAAAACATCGGCGGAGTTGCCTTCAATTTCATGCTGCCTATTCTGGCCGGCTATATCGCCATGGCCATTGCCGACCGGCCCGGTCTGATGGTGGGCTTCGTGGGCGGCGCGCTGGCCGTATCGGGCGCCACCTTCCTTCAGCCCGGCGGCGGCTCCATTTCCGCCGGATTTCTGGGCGCTCTCATCGCCGGTTTTGCCGCGGGCTATCTGACGCTGGGACTGCGCAGGCTCTGCGACCGGCTTCCCCGGGCGCTGGAGGGCATTAAGCCCGTCCTCCTCTATCCGGTGGCGGGCCTGCTGCTCATCGGCCTTTTCATGTGCGTGGTCAATCCCTTTGTAGGCATGCTGAACAACGCCCTGTATGCCGGTCTGGCCTCCATGAACGAGGGAAGCCGGGTAGTGCTCGGCTTTGTGGTGGCCGCCATGATGGCCATTGATATGGGCGGCCCCTTCAACAAGGCCGCCTACCTCTTCGGCACCTCCACCCTGGCCACGGCGGACATCGCCGCAGGAGGTTCCGGCGTCATGGCCGCCGTGATGATCGGCGGCATGGTCCCGCCCATCGCCATTGCCCTGGCCACCACCTTCTTCGGCAGCCGCTTTACTCTGGAGGAGCGCAAGTCCGGCCCGGTCAACTATATCATGGGTCTCTGCTTTATTACAGAGGGCGCGATTCCCTTTGCCGCCAGCGATCCGCTCCGGGTCCTGCCCGCCTGTATCCTGGGCTCCGGCGTGGCCGGCGCGCTGTCCATGCTTCTGGGCTGCGCCTCTCCCGCGCCCCACGGCGGACTGTTCGTGTTCCCGGTCATGCACAACGTGCCGGGCTATTTTGCGGCCCTGGCTGTGGGCTCTTTGGCCGGCATGTTGCTGCTGGCCGTCCTCAAGCGCAAAAAAGCGTAAATCCGTCTCTTCTGTCCCCGGGGTATCCGGGGACAGAAGAACTCCCATCCATACCAACCGGTGTTTTATCAAGAAAGGACGATCTGATTATGGTATCCGCAAAAACCACCGTCGTCAACCCTATGGGCATGCATATGCGTCCCGCGCAGCTCTTTGTCAAGACCATCACCCCCTTTGGCTGTGACGTCACCGTGACCGCCAACGGACGGGAGATCAATGCCCGCAGCATTATGAACCTGATGGCCGCCTGCATCAAGCAGGGTACGGAGATCGAGATCTGCTGCAACGGCTCCAACGAGGCCGACTGCCTCAAGGCCGCCGTTGCGCTGGTGGAGTCCGGTCTGGGTGAATAAGAGCCAGGCCAGGCAGAAGAAAGGAACATGACTATGACGTTACACGGTGTGGGCGCATCCGCTGGTATTGGAATCGGCACAGCGGTCTGCGTGCGGGAGCAGAATCTGGACTATACCTCCGTTCCCTTTTCCGGGGCGGAGCAGGAAAAGGCCCGGCTGCGCGCGGCGGCAGACCTCTTTACCCAGCGCACCCAGGCCATGGCCGATGACATAACCAAACGGGTGGGGGAGGCCGAGGCGGCCATCCTCACCGGTCAGATCATGATGCTGGAAGATCCCTTCATGCTCTCCCAGATGGAAGAGGCCATCGACGCCGGCAAGTGTGCCGAGGAAGCTCTGGACACGGTCTGCCAGACCTTCATAGCGATGTTTTCCGGGGTGGAGGATGAGCTCATGCGCCAGCGCGCCGCCGATATCGGCGACATCCGCACCCGGATGCTGGGCATCCTGCTCCACGCCGAGAGCGTGGACCTGTCCGCCCTGCCCGAGGGCAGCGTCCTGGTGGCGCACGATCTGACCCCCTCTATGACAGTGAGCCTTTCCAAGGAGCATGTGTGCGCCATTCTCACCGAAGTGGGCGGGCAGACCAGCCATTCGGCCATCCTGGCCCGGGCCCTGGAGGTCCCCGCAGTATTGGGCGTGCCCGGTCTGCTGGATGCCGTCAAGGACGGCATGACGGTGGCGGTGGACGGCACGGAGGGCGCCGCGCTCCTGGGCCCGGACGAGACCTCTCTGGCCGCGTTTCAGGCCCGCCGGGACAAGTGGCTGGAGGAGCGCTCCCTGCTCCAGATCTACCGGGACCGGGACACCCGGACCGCCGACGGCCGGCACGTGGACCTCTACGCCAACATCGGCAGCGTGGCCGACGCCAGAGCGGCCGCCGAGGTGGGCGCCGAGGGGGTCGGCCTCTTCCGCACGGAATTTCTCTTCATGGACCGCTCCGCCCTGCCCGACGAAGAGGAGCAGTACCGGGCCTACGCCCAGGTCTCCGATCTCATGGCGGGGAAAGAGGTCATTATCCGCACCCTGGATGTGGGCGGCGACAAGGGCATTGCCTATCTGGAGATGGAGCGGGAGGAGAATCCCTTCCTGGGCCATCGGGCCATCCGCTACTGTCTGGACCGCCCCGACCTCTACCAGGTGCAGCTGCGGGCCCTGCTCCGGGCCGGCGCACAACACAGGAATATCAAGATCATGCTCCCCCTGGTCTCCGGGGTGGAGGAGGTCCGGGGCGCCCGGGCGCTCCTGGAGGAGTGCAAGGCCCAGCTCTCCGCCGAGGGACTGGCGTTTGATCCCCACATTTCCCTGGGCATCATGGTGGAGACGCCCGCGGCCGCGCTGATCGCCGACCTGCTGGCCCGGGAGGCCGACTTCTTTTCCATCGGCACCAACGACCTGACCCAGTACACCATCGCCGTGGACCGGGGCAACGCCAAGGTGGAACGGCTCTACACCTGCTACCATCCGGCGGTCCTGCGCAGCATCCGCTCGGTCATTGCCGCCGGGAAGGCCGCCGGTATCCCGGTGGGCATGTGCGGAGAGGCCGCCGCCGACCCCCGCATGATCCCGCTGCTGCTGGCTTTCGGCCTGGACGAGTTCAGCGTCAGCCCCTCGTCCATTCTGTCCGCCCGCAAGCAGATCGCCGGCTGGAACGGCCCGGATGCCCTCCGGACCGCAGAACAGGCCATGGCTCTGGACACCGCCGCCCAGGTCTCCTCATTCTTGGTCAAAGCAGCCGGCCAGGAATAAGTGTGCAAAGCCGGCCCCCGCTCCCTGAGGGAGCGGGGGCCGGCTTTCTGCTCTTTCGGATATGCTCAGCGGTCCCACTTGTCGATGAGGGCGCGGAGCTGGTCGGCAAATTTGGCCAGATCCTTGTTGGCGCCGCCCCGGTTGTGGGCAATGACCTCCATCAGGCGGCGGCCAGACTCCTCCAGACGGCGGTAAGCCGGAGAGGCCGAGTCTGCCGCATAGGCCGGCTTGGACTCCGGCACGATGCCGGGCGCCACGGTCCGCCCGGCCAGCAGATCGTAGACCTCCTCATAGTTGGCCGAGTGGGCCGAGAAGCCACGCTCCCGCAGCGTCTGGGCATAGATTTCCGTGACGTCCTTGTCGCCATGCACCACAAAGACCTCTTTCGGCTTGGGCTCAAAGGCGCCGATCCATCGCAGCAGGCCGTTCCGGTCGGCATGGGAGGAGAGCCCTTGGAAGTTGACGATGCGGGCCTTCACGGCGATCTCTTCCCCAAAGAGCTTGACCGACTTCACCCCATCCAGCAGCCGGCGGCCCAGAGTCCCCTCGCCCTGATAGCCCACAAAGACTACGGTGCACTCTCTTCTCCACAGGTTGTGCTTGAGATGGTGCCGGATCCGTCCGGCATCGCACATGCCGGAGGCAGAGATGATGACCTTTGGGGTCCGGTCCAGGTTCAGATTCTTGGACTCCTCGCTGGTCTCCGTGATATTGAGTCCCGGGAACCGGAAGAGCGCCCCGCCCCGCAGAGCCTCAATGGCCTGCTCATCCAGATAGCCATGCAGGTCCCCGGAGAAAATCTTAGTGGCCTCACCGGCCAGCGGAGAGTCCACATAGACGGGGAAATTCGGAACTGATTTGACCATGTGCTGTTCCTTCATCTCCCGGATAAAGTAGAGCAGCTCCTGGGTGCGGCCTACGGCAAAGGACGGAATGATCACATTGCCCCCCTGGCCCAGCGTCTCGTCAATGATCGCGGCCAGCCGCCCGGTATACTCGGGGTCCTCCTCCATGTCATGGTTGCGGTCGCCGTAGGTGGATTCCGTGAGGACATAGTCGGCCTCCCGGATATACTGGGGGTCACGGATGATGGGCTGATCCCGGTTGCCGATATCCCCTGAAAATACGATTTTTCGGGTCTGATCTCCCTCGGTGAGCCACACCTCGGCGCTGGAGGAACCCAGCAGGTGCCCGGCGTCGGTAAAGCGCACCTTTACGCCCGGTTCGATCTCCAGCACATCCCCGTATTCACAGGTGACCACATGGGAGAGGGCCGCCTCCGCGTCTGCCACGGTATAGAGGGGCTCCACCAGCTCCCTGCCCGCGCGTTTTCCCTTCTGATTCTGCCACTGGGCGTCGCTCTCCTGGATATGGGCCGAATCGCGCAGCATGATGGAGAGCAGCTCTCCGGTCAGGCGGGTGCAGTAGATATTTCCGGTAAAGCCCTGTTTGACCAGCAGCGGAATCCGGCCGGAGTGGTCGATATGGGCATGGGTCACGATGACATCGTCAATATAGCCGGCGTTAAAATCCAGCTCCCGGTTATCCCGCTCGTCCCGCCCCTGCTGGAGTCCACAGTCCACCAGGATCTTCTTCCCGCCGCACTCCACACAGTGGCAGCTTCCGGTCACCGCCTTGGCCGCGCCAAAAAACGTCAGTTTCATACCCCGCCTCCTTGTATATTTTGTACAATCATTGTACCCTATTCAGGCTCTTATGTCAATTCCCGCTGCGGACAGCTTCCTCCAGACGGCGTTCCAGCGCTCGGTAGGAGGGGCAAAAGACGTTCCTCCCCACCGCCCGGGAGAGGGCCTCGTTCCAGAGATGCAGGGGATAGCGATCCCCCTCCTGTAAAACCAACAGCGTCCACAGCCACAGGGGAGAGGGCTTTGCCCCCAGCCGCTCCAGCCGGGCAAGGATCGGATTTTCCACACCATATCACCTCTTCCCAATCTATGATGCCCAGAATCGTCCGTTCCCAAAGCAGAGCGGGCGGCATGGTATGCCGCCCGCTCTGCCGATTGACTGAACCTTTTCCGCGCCGTTCCGGTCAGCAGCCCGGATAGAGGGTACTCTTGCGGGGCAGGAGGAGCGCCGCGATGAGATAGAGAATCAGAGCGGCGCCCTTGAACCACATCAGCAGCACCATTACCACCCGCACCAGCGTGGGATCCAGGTTAAAATATTCGGCAATGCCGCCGCATACGCCAAACAGCAGGGCCTCCCGGCCCTCCGTCCGATAGAGCTTTTTTTCCATGAGATCAGTCTCCTTCCATACGGCGCTTGGACGCATCCGCCCTTCCACGCCCGTTTTTCTTGTCTCTAAGATACCAGACGAGACTTAAAGCATCTTTCGTTCTGTCTTAAAATTGGATAAAAAGGAGATAAAGAATCTCCGGTCCATCACACAGGCCCCTCTGATTCCCCGCCCTGCTCCGGCAGAGAAAGCGGCTGCTCCGGCGCGGCCGGCAGGGAGACCACCGCTTTGAAGAGATCTCCGTCAATATCCAGCCGGAAGGCGCCGCCCTGGAGCTCTGTGAGGCTCCGGGCAATGGAGAGGCCCAGTCCGGAGCCCTCCGTACTGCGGGCGGTATCGCCCCGCACAAACCGCTCCATCAGCTGTTCCGACGGGAGATTGAGGGGCGCCCGGGAGATATTTTTCACCGTCAGAAGCACCCGCCCATCCCGTGCAGACAGGTCCAGATAGACCCGGGTGCCGCTCAGCGCATATTTGCAGCAGTTTCCCAGCAGATTGTCGATGACCCGCCATAGATGGCGGCCGTCGGCCAGAATGACCCGGCTGCCGTCGCCCTGGTCCAGTACAGGGGTCAATCCGGCCTGGACAAATTTCTCCTCATACTCTCCCATGGCCTGCTGCACCAACTGCCCGAAGTCCAGCCGCTCCAGCGACACGGGCAGTGTCCCCGTGGAGGCTTTCGACGCCTCCACCAGGTCCTCCGTCAGCTTTTTCAGCCGCTGGGACTTCCGGTCCAGCACCTCCAGGTATTCCAGGGCCTGGGTCTGTGTGATCCCCGCCTTTTTCAGCAGATCCACATAGTTGATGATGGAGGTGAGGGGGGTCTTGAGGTCGTGAGAGACATTGGTGATGAGCTCGGCCTTGAACCGCTCGCTCCGCAGCCGCTCCTCCACAGCATGGGAGATGGAAGCCCCCAGAGCGTTGAGCTGCTGGGCATGTTCCCTCAGATCCTGATACATCCCTCTTGTATTGATCTGCACCTCGCTGGCCCCGCCTACGATTTCCTCCGTCGCGCTCCGGATCTCCTTCCACTGGCGCACCCACCGGCAGATGCCCCAGAGCACCACTCCCTGATAGACCGGGATCAGAATAATGGTTGCCCCGGTCAGCACGGTCCCCAGCAGATAGAGCAGGAAGATCCAAACGGTCCGCCGGGTGATGGGCCAGTGGAGCATCCCCTCCCGGACAAAACGACTTACTCCGGCTCCCAGCCGCCAGCACAGGGTATTGCGCAGCAGGATGTGCCCCCTCAGGCGCTTTTGGGTTGTGAGAAACAGGGCCAGCACTAACGTCCCTCCCGCCACACTCAGCAGGCCCAACCCCACCAGCGCGCGGAAGGAGAGTCCATACTGGTTGATGCTGTAACCAATCGGGTCCCCCGCCGAGAGAAGGACTCCGAAGAGGAACAGCTGCCCTCCAAGGTAGATGTCATAGGGGATCTTATCCTGCCAGGAGAGGACATATTCCTCCTCTCCCGGATGACACCGCTCTGTCCGGCTCAGCCAGACCAGCATGGTCAACGTCATCGTCAGCGAAAACAGACACAGCAGCGTTGCCGGCGCCAGCCAGTTTTGGATATCGTCATAGTTCTCCTTGGCGCTCCAGAGCGAATCTGATACCCGGAGGGGATTCACCACCGCGCTCTCCAGCACTAGATCCGCAGCGTGGTAACGGCTGTCCAGGGCGCTGTCCCATATCCAGTTCTCATCATACCAGTCATAGCTGTAACCGTATTCCCGGGCCCCCTGCACTTCCTCCGGCTTCTCTGGGTCAAATGCAACATACGCTTCTCCATTCCACACGGTGAGAATCTGGTATGACTCGGTCGCGTCCCAGCGCATGTAGTCCTGGTCGTGATCCTCCTGTCCCCCTGTGACCCGAAAGGTTCCGGTCTCCCGCCCTGCCAGATCGTCCATGTTTTCGCCGCTCTCCAGATTGCTCCAAAGGCTGGTGCCATCATCCAGCCGGACCTGAAAGCGGTAATTGGTCTGCGACGCCTGGAAATTCTTCTCGATCTGCTCCAGCCGGAGCTGTTCCAGATAGCTCAGCGGCTCGCCCCAGGTCTGGGTCAGCTTCAGGCGTATCCCATGCTCCACATCATATCCGTAGCGTGCTTTCGCCTCATACATGCTGCCGCTCTGGTAAAAATCACCGGCGGACCACAGGTCATCCCAGTGGGAGACCAGGAGCATGCTGGACCAGAAGGCCAGCGCGCCGCATATGACGCACAGCGCGGCGGCACACCTCTTCCAGAAACGGTTCATGGCATGGGATTTCATGTGTGGATTCCTCCTGTGGTTCAGACTTTCTCCATCTTATAGCCCAGTCCCCACACCACCTTGATGTAACGCGGGTTGGCCGGGTCGATCTCGACTTTTTCGCGCAGGTGCCGGATATGAACCGCCACTGTGTTTTCCGACCCCAGCGAGGGGTCATTCCACACCTGCTCATAGATCTGCCCGGTGGAAAACACCCGCCCGGGGTGCTTCATCAGCAGCAGGAGAATATTATATTCAATGGGTGTAAGAGAGACCTGCTCTCCGTCCACTGTGACGGATTTTGCATTATCGTCCATCGTAATGCCGCCGTTGGAAAAAACGGCGCTGTTGTCCTCCGCCACCTTGCTGCGTCCACCCAGGGTGGTATACCGCCGCAGCTGGCTCTTGACCCGGGCGATGACCTCCACCGGATTGAAGGGCTTGGTAATGTAGTCGTCGGCGCCGATGTTGAGGCCCAGGATCTTATCCGTATCCTCGCTCTTGGCGGTGAGGAGGATGATGGGGATATTCGTGCTCTCCCGCAGCTTGGCAGTGGCCCGGATGCCGTCCAGATTGGGCATCATCACGTCCATGAGGATCAGATGGATGTCATGCTCCTTCACCAGCTCCAGGGCCTCCAGTCCATCATAGGCCTTTACGGTGGCATATCCCTCGCTGGTCAGATAAATATCCAGGGCCGAGACGATGTCGCGGTCGTCATCGCAGATGAGAATGTTATACATGGCGCAGTTCCTTTCTCCTGATTGTAGTATACCGTCCCTTTTTTAAGAGACGGAACGGAAGTCTTTTAAGAAGCCTTTAAATTTCTCCATCGGATATGTCCCCATTTTACCCTATCTGTGGGAGAAAAAGCAATGGAAAGCCCGCTCCCTCTTTCCGCAGCACTTTTACACAGTAGCACACCTATGTATTTATGTTTTGCGCTGCTAAAATCTTCGATTGACTTTCCGCATCCTTTCCGGGATAATAGGGGAGGCAACACCCCATTTGCTTTACCAAAGGAGGAACCGACCTTGCATCAGCTCCGTGCGGCCGACTACGGCCTGTGTGTGGGCTCGCTTCCCAAGGGCCCCCACAACCGCATCACCGATGTGCCCGGCGTCACGGTGGGGCACTGTACGGTGGACACGCCCGCCCATAAGACGGGGGTGACCGTCCTCTTTCCCTGTCCGGAAAATCCCTTTGTCCACAAGCTGCCCGCCGCCGCCTTTGTCCTCAACGGCTTTGGAAAGAGCGCGGGACTTATGCAGATCCAGGAGCTGGGCACCCTGGAATCTCCCATTGCCCTGACCAATACCCTCAACGTGGGCCTGGTCCACGATGCGCTGGTGGAGTACATGGTCCGCCGCTGTGACCGCGAGGGGGTGTCCATGCGCTCGCTCAATCCGGTGGTGTGTGAGTGCAACGACTCCACCCTCAATGACATCCTGCACCGGGCCGTGGGGGAGAAGGAGGTCTTCTCGGCCATGGAGGCCGCCGGATCTGACTTTGCCGAGGGCGACGTGGGCGCAGGCAAGGGCATGGTCTGCCACGATCTCAAGGGCGGGATCGGCACCGCCTCCCGCTGCCTGGAGGTGGATGGAAAGACCTATACCCTGGGCGTCCTGGTCCTGGCCAACCACGGCAACCTGCGGGATCTGACCATCGCGGGGGAGCAGATTGGACCCCAGCTAGAGGAGCGCCTGCGCGTGGGCCAGACCGAGGATCAGGGTTCCTGCATCGCCATCGTGGCCACCGACCTTCCCCTGGATGCCCGCCAGCTGGAGCGGGTCGCCAAGCGGGTCAGCGTGGGGTTGGCCCGGCTGGGCTCCTACATCGGCCACGGCAGCGGGGAAGTCTTTTTGGCCTTCTCCACCGCCAACGCCTACGACCCCCGCGCGGAGGAAAAAATCCGCACGGTCTCTGCCTTCCGGGAGGACTCCATGGACCTTCCCTTCCAGGCTGTGGCCGAATGTGCGGAAGAGGCGGTGCTCAACGTGCTCTTTACCGCCCGCACCGTCACAGGCAGTCAGGGCAAGACCGTCCACGCCCTGACCGAGCTTTGGACCCCAAACACTTCCCAGGAGGCTTTCACTCATGAGTAAACAGACAAAATCCGGCCAGTTTACCAGCTCCGTCGGCTTCGTGCTGGCGGCGGTAGGCTCCGCCGTGGGCATGGGGAACATCTGGCTCTTCCCCTACCGCGTAGGCCAATATGGCGGCGGCGCCTTTCTCATTCCCTATTTCCTGTTCGTGGCCCTGTTCAGCTATGCGGGCCTGTCCGCCGAGTTTGCTCTGGGTCGTCTGACCGGCACCGGCACCTCCGGCTCCTTCGACTATATCCTCAAGCGCCGGGGACTGCGGGGCGGCTCCATCATCGGTATCATGCCGCTGGCCGGTGTGCTGGGCATTGCCATCGGCTACTCGGTGGTCGTGGGCTGGGTCCTGCGCTACTGCGCCGGGGCTATCACCGGCTCGGTCCTGCAGGGAGACGCCCAGGCCTATTTCGACACCCTGGCCGTGGACTTCGGCTCGGTCCCCTGGCACATCATCGCCGTGGCTCTCACCGCGCTTATCCTGATCCTGGGCGTCGAGGGCGGCATCGAGAAGATCAGCAAATTCATGATGCCCACCTTCTTCGTCCTCTTTGTCATCATCGCGATCCGGGTCTTCTTCCTGCCCGGCTCGGCGGGCGGATATGCCTACCTCCTCAAGCCGGACTGGAGCTATCTGGCCAATCCCAAGACCTGGATCTACGCCATGGGACAGGCCTTTTTCTCCCTGTCCATCAACGGAGCCGGAATGCTGATCTACGGCAGCTATATGCGCAAGGATGAGGACATCATCAAGCACTCGGGCTACACCGCTATTCTGGATACCATTGCCGCGCTGCTGGCCGGCTTTGCGATCCTTCCCGCGGTCTTTGCCTTCGGCATCGACCCCACCAGCGGCCCCTCTCTCATGTTCGTCACCCTGCCTCAGGTCTTTCAGAAGATGCCCGCCGGACAGCTCTTTGCCATCATCTTCTTCATCTCGGTCTTTTTTGCCGGAATCACCTCTCTGGTGAACATGATGGAGGCGTGCAGCGAGGCCCTGTCCAACCGGCTGCACTTCTCCCGTACCGCCGCTGTGATCACCATCTCGGTCATCGTCTTCGGCGTATCGGTCTTCCTGGAGTCCCTGCCCAAGATGGGCTCCTGGCTGGATGTGGTCACCATCTATATCTCCCCCTTCGGCGCAGTGCTGTGCGCGGTGTTCATCTATTTCCTGCTGGGGATCGAGCCCCTGCGGGAGGAGCTCAACCGCGGCCGCCTGAAGCCGCTGGGCCGTTCCTTCCCGGTCATCGGCTATTTCTACGTCCTGGTTTCCGCCGTAGTTGTGATCTGCGGTATTGCCATGGGCGGTATCGGTTAATAAAAAAGGCGCTTACCCAGTTGGGTAAGCGCCTTTCAGCGTGTCGAAAAACTTCGACACGCTTCTCAAAAATGCAAGCATTTTTTCGAGGGGATGCAGGCCGCTGCGCGCACTCGCTTTCGCTCGCACACT
>JAHAEW010000021.1 GCA_018374635.1 Clostridiales bacterium | reverse complement strand
GGACACCGGCCCCCTTACGCCAACGGATACGCCTTCTCCCTTTTTTTCACTGCCGGAAAAGGCAAATACCTGTCCAAAGCTCCTGACATCCAGCCAAGTGCGGCAGGCTTTCTCTGCATATTCCTCAGCAGATTGTTTTTTTCCAGCTTTCCCTATGATCTTTTCTGCGCGCTCTTTGAGGCTGCCGCAGCCATCGTCACAGCGGTCCTCAGACTGTACAAAAACCTGCTGCCCTAAATCCTGCATCCGATTGCGGATTTTCCGCTTGATACACACATCAGACATTTCACCAAATCCATTGTAATCTGTGCGGGGGCGATTTCCATTCAAAGGATCCCCATTGACGTTGGCCCCGCGGGCAGAGACCAGCACCATAAAATCGATTTTATTCTGCAGTACGCTCATGATCGTTCTCCTCCTGGCTTTTTTCTTTTTTCTGATAAAGATTGTTTCGCTGCAGATAATAGCCCAACAGATAGGTTTCACTCAGGGGGCGGTTCAGTTCTTCGGCAGGGAACTGTGACAGCATCTCCATGATTTCCCCAATGATACGCTCATAATACATGCGGCTGGTAGGTCTCAGCTGGGGATAATAGGCTTTTTTCACCTGCTCCCAAACTGTTTTTGCTGTCTGCTGGGGGCGCTGAGAAAAATAGGACTGCATTCGGATGGCGTTGGGTTCCCGTTTTTCATCGCCGTCATAAGTGTCCCGCTCTGCTTTTTCCAAAACTGCCAGCAGCCGGCCGTACTGATAACTGCGATCCTGCTTTTGCGGCTCCAGAGCCATGCTCCATTCCTCCTTTGTTTTGTCATATAAAAATTTTCGAATCACTGCGCAGGCCGTGAAAAGGATTTCCTCGCGATTCTCTTTTGAATAGGACAGCGGAGTGGAAGCCCGCTGCTTCAGCACTCCTATGTAATCCGCCGGAAACTGTCCCATGTCGATGCGGCAGGCGATCATCCGCTGCATTTGCTGCCGCATCACTCTGTCGTCTGTTTCAAAGCCTTCCCGGTCCCCTCTCTGCGTACCGAAGGTACAACTGACGATTTGATACAGCGTGGGGGTATACACGCCAAATGTCTTATGATCCCAACAGCAGACACGATCCCATTGGTACAGCCGCTCCAGAAAATCCGAGGCCTGCAATTGATTGTAGTAGGTCAGAGACAGTCGGCCGGAGGTCGCCGCATCAAACGCTGCCAGGACTGCTTCTGCGGGAATGCCGCTAAGGTTGTTTTTGTAGCCATCCAGGGCTTTTTTCAAATGCTTCTGATAGGCAGACGGCGTAGGCGGTTCCTCCGGTTGGGAAAAGGGGAACGGGTTATGAGGCTTTGGCAGAACAACGCCCTGAGGGCTCCAGCATACAAACATCCGCCTTCCCATGGCAACGCCCTCATTTGCAATGACCCAGCGGAGCGCATTGTGCGCTTTTTGAGATGCTTCATATCCCACGGTTGTCGCCTGATCCGGTTTTGTAAAGCGGCCCCGAAATGTAAAATTATCTTTGTCATTTTCGGAAATCAGTTTGGCGTTTCCATTCAATGCAACGACCCCCTTGGGGTGTTGCTGAGCGGGCGGAACCTCTGTTCCGCTGACCATACATAAAACACACTCTGTCTGCGTTTTTTTGTATTGATAGTAACAGCGAAATGCTTCAAATAGAGTGAGATCTTCCCAGGTGCCTCCAGATTGTTCTCCCAATCCTACAATCCGCCATCGTATCAGCAAATTATCCTTATCTGGTAGACCTTTGCCATCCAGATGGATCAGCCCCGTAGACGCCAGGTCAGGGAGAATGCTTTCCCCTTCTACATAGTTTAAAATTGGAAACAGCTTTGGGTGGGAAAAGTCTGAATTGGCCCAAGCTTTCAGACGATCCACATACTGCGAATGCCGTTGCTCGTCATAGGGAGCAATGTATTTGATTTGATCACAGAGCGGATGAGCACAAATGCCGGAGGTGCGGCCCGCCGATTCCTCTGTGACAGGAATGATGATTTTAGGGGCGTTTTTATCCACTGCTCTGGCGGCAACAAATCGGCCGTTCTGGTCAATGGTGATCTCCAGATCTGCCCTGGTTACGGAGTGCGAACACGGGGCCAGAGATTCCTTCCCCTCGATCGGCTTTCCGATCCAGTCCTGAAAGGTATCGTAGGTTTCACATGCCTTTTGAAAAAGTCCCATCTTAAGTCACCTCCCCAAATTCTTGCAGACCTGAAAAGTTTTCCTCCCCAAA
Organism: Clostridiales bacterium; assembly: GCA_018374635.1. Lineage (GTDB taxonomy): Bacteria > Bacillota > Clostridia > Oscillospirales > Oscillospiraceae > Pseudoflavonifractor_A. Next base: position 39,374 of record JAHAEW010000021.1, on the reverse strand, counting down.
GGATTTCATGGGCATGTCCCGCAGGTACTTATGTATGGTGCATTCTTTGGGTTTTAGGAATGTAATAACCCCCTGCTTCATGACCGGATACCAGAATCTTGCGGTCATGGCGTCCTTTGTCTCCGGAGAATAGCTCTCATCGGCATATGTAATGCCGTGGTACATCAGGCCAAAGCTTAATTCGGGCAGAGTGTCGTAAAAACCGTCTCCTGCGCCAAAGGTACAGGGCTCCACATACCCCTGGCACTCCCTGGTACCCAGAAAAATATCACGCCGCCCTCCTTTCTGAATCATACGCCTTGCCATTTCGTGGTGTTTGTTTTCATTGCGGTCGCCGGATAGTTCCGGGCGGTTCTCGTTCCACTCAAAATGAGCGCGCACCTGGTAACGGCAGTTTTTCAAATAGGTATAATATGCCAGCTCATTTCCTCCATTGTTGTAGCGTATGGGGCGGATCCCCTTGACCTCTGTCTGGATCTGATGCATCACGCGCACCGCATCAATATACCAGATAATGGTAGGCTTCCAGTAGACGGAGGACAAAATGCCTTTGAGGGCCTCATAGGTCGGCACCTGATAGGTGCATTTTTCTCCGCCGACCCGGAAAATGGGATCGGTGAACAACCCGTAGTCTCCAAAGACCTCAAATTCTACAAGATTAGGATGTCGCATGATGTTCCCTCCATTGTAAGACCGACGTGGTCGTGATAGTACTCCGGCTGCAGCACATAAAATGCCCCATCACACACCGTATAAACAGCACCTTTTTCTGCCAGTGCTTTTTGCTGATAGGAAAAGAGGGCGACGGTATAGGGCTTGGCCTGCCTTGTCAGCTCCAGTAGATAGCCAATGTCATGGGCGGCTTTCTCTGATCCCAGCGCTGTGATGATCTCCCGTCCTTCTCCGTAGGGTACCAGCACGTCCATAGTGTCGGCACCAAATACCCGGAAGTGCTTTCCCGCTGTGTCAAATGCCTGCTGCATAAAGAAGCGGCAGCTATTTTCTTTTACCCGGCGGCTGTTTTCTGACAGCCATGCAAAGAGCGTTTCTTGAGCGGCGGGGACAAAAAAGTCCTGATGCCCGCCCTGCATTCTGGGATTCTGATAAAGACGCCGGTAATAGTAAGCAATGGCATCATCAGAGGATAAATCGGCAGAAAACTGTTCAGGGCGCTGCCGGTACTCTGCCAGCAGTTCTTCTGTGGCGTTCTGGGCGTTTTGGATCTCCTGCAGATAAGTAAGCTGTTCATCCAGACAGCGGATGATATACACCGGGGCCTCATATCCAGCCTCCCCGTTTCGATTGCAGCGGCCGGCGGCCTGTACCACACTGTCCATTCCGGCTGTCAGACGGATCACACAGCCAAAGGAGACATCCACCCCCGCCTCCATCACCTGTGTAGAAATGCAGATGATTTTTTCCGCTGGGTTATTCAAATCGGTTTTTATGCGTTCCATGGTATCTCGGCGATGTGCCATACACATGGAAGCGGAGAGGTGATAGCACTTGGAGATTTGCAGCTCTTTCACCATAGTATACAGCTTGGTTGCTGTTGCTTTTTTATTGCAGATGACAAGAAGACTGTTTGTTTGCAGGAGCTGCTGCTGTATAAAGACCGGAAGATCAGATAACTGCATGGCTCCCGCGTCTATGATCTTGGTCCTTGAGAATATCCGCCAGAGTGCAGCGTCATGGGGCACAATGGGCTGCGGCGTACAGAACAGAGGATGGTCCGCCTTCTCCAGCGACGGCTGTGTTGCCGAGCAAAGCACAACGGTGGCTCCGCAGACCTTCACCAAAAAATTGACCGCCAGATTAAAAAGCGTCAGCATATTTGTGGGAACTGTCTGCACTTCGTCGATCACGATAACGCTGTTGCAGAGGGATTGAAACCGACGGATGGCGCTGGTTTTGCCGGAAAACAACGTTTCCAGAAATTTTACCAGTGTGGTGACCGTGATGGGCGCATCCCAGGTTTCCATCAGCATTTCCTGTCGTGACAGTTCCTCTGGACAGCTGGTCTCTCTCACCACATTGGAGTGGTGCTCCAATATCAGCGAGGGATCTCCAATGGCGCTTTGAATGGCTGCACTGTTTTGCTCAATAATAGACAAAAGGGGCATCACGAAAAAGATCCGCTGTTTATGGTGCGTTATGCTGTGTGCAAGAGCGTATCGAAGAGATGCCAAGGTTTTTCCGGCTCCTGTTGGCACATTGAGCGCATACAGCCCGCCTGGCTCCTGCGCCATATGAGAACAGGCGTCAGATATTTTTCTTCTGGCCCGCTGAATAGGGGTATCTGCAGAAAAGGTCCGTAGCTTCTGCTCCAGAACGGCGAGCGCGGATTGATAGCATTTGGCACGATCCGGATGGGGGCGCTGCTGCCTTTTCTGCAGCATAAACTCAGCCGTATCTCTGCGATCGCCGTCTATCACAGAAGAGAGAAGCAGCCTTGCCAGAAGTCCCAGATAAAAACACAGTTCAGATTGCTTATTTTGCGTCAAAGGCAGCAGTTGTTCAAAGCAGTTTTCAAGTTCTGAGGCGCTTTTTTGGAATAGGCGCTCCAATTCTTCCCCGGAGGCACACTGCTCTAAAAAGTTTTTAATTGCCTCATCTGCCTCGACTGGCGCGGTCAGCCTGTGGGTAAATCCATCCCGATCTGTTTCATTTGCCAAGTCAAATAACCCATGGTGCGCCCCTGCGGCATAAGCAATCAGTTCACAACTGATGTCGCTGATAGAAATATTTTTTGAGTGGAAGCTCTGCAATAAGTAACGCACACCGGCAAAGGTGTGGTTGACAGAGCCCCTTTGAACAGGAACACCGTGTATTGCTTTTCTGAGATAATCCTCGTAAGTGTGGGTGAATTTTCCGCAGTCGTGGATCAATCCGGCAAGAAACGCTGCCATACCAAGACCGATACAAGCAAGAGCATCCTCTGCGTATTCCGCGGTGTGTCTGCAGTGTTCTGCCGCAGTTTGGATATGCTCTTTATTTCTGTTTATCTCATCCACCCTGATATGTCCTGGATATTCATACATTTTCCATACCCCGTCTTAAAGCACGCATCTATAATTTATATCGATTACAGCTGTGTTTTCAAACCGAAGTAAAATAACGATTTGTATTGTGTGATTTGCTCTGCCTGGAGCAGATCGCCGTGGTGGCCGGCCACCGCAAAGGTGGAAAAATCTGTTTGCGCTGCCCAACACTCCACCACCCCGGTTGTAGAGTAATCCACATGGGCACGGTTGAATTCCAGAGTTTGTGTTTCTGCTTTTTGTTTGCAAACACTCTTTGTTGCTCTGCTTTACCACTTTGCCACCGAATAAGGCCCGTCCTGTGAGTGTGTGACCCACAGGACGGGCCTCTGCCGCATAAAGTCCTATTTCCGCGGATGTTTGATAGCAGCCTGCGCGGCAGCCAGACGGGCAATGGGGACACGGTAGGGAGAGCAGGAGACATAATTCAGACCCACACGGTGGCAGAATTCCACGCTGGTTGGGTCGCCGCCATGCTCACCGCAGATCCCCAGGTGCATGTCGGGACGGACCGAGCGTCCCAGCTTGACCGCCATGTCTACCAGCTTGCCCACACCCTTCTGGTCCAGATGGGCGAAGGGATCAGACTCATAGACCTTCTTGTCATAGTAGTAGATGAGGAACTTGGCGGCGTCATCGCGGCTGAAGCCGAAGGTCATCTGGGTCAGATCGTTGGTGCCGAAGGAGAAGAACTCGGCCTCCTTGGCGATCTCATCCGCGGTGAGCGCGGCACGGGGGATCTCGATCATGGTGCCCACTTCATATGTCATGGACAGGCCGGACTCGGCGATCAGCTTGTCAGCGACAGCGGCCACCACGTCCTTGACATACTTGAGTTCCTTGACCTCACCCACCAGGGGGATCATCATCTCGGGGACCATGGTCCAATCGGGATGCTTCTTCTGTACGTTGAGAGCGGCGGTAATGATGGCGGTAGCCTGCATCTCCGCGATTTCGGGATAGGAGACGGCCAGGCGGCAGCCGCGGTGGCCCATCATGGGGTTGAACTCGTGGAGGCTGCTGATGACATTGTGGAGCTTTTCCACAGTGATGCCCATCTCACCGGCGATCTCCCGGATATCCTCTTCCTTGGTGGGAAGGAACTCATGCAGCGGGGGGTCCAGGAAGCGGATAACCACCGGGTGGCCCTCCATAGCCTCATAGATACCCTCAAAGTCGCTCTGCTGGAAGGGGAGGAGCTTGGCCAGAGCCTGGCGGCGGTCGGTCTCGTTGCCGGCCACGATCATCTCGCGCATGGCCTTGATGCGGCTCTCCTCAAAGAACATGTGCTCGGTGCGGCACAGGCCGATGCCCTGGGCGCCGAAGGCGCGGCCCTGGCGGGCGTCGGCGGGGGTGTCGGCATTGGTGTAGACTTCCAGCTGACGGTAGCGGTCGGCCCACTCCATGAAGCGGCCGAAGTCGCCGGAGGAGACATCGGCGGGAACGGTGGGAATGGCCTCGCCGTAAATGTTGCCGGTGGAGCCGTCCAGAGAGATGTACTGGCCCTCCGGATAGACCTTGCCGCCCAGTTCAAACTGCTTCCTGGCATAGTCCACCACGATCTCGCCGCAGCCCGAGACACAGCAGGTGCCCATGCCGCGGGCCACCACGGCTGCGTGAGAGGTCATGCCGCCGCGAACGGTCAGGATGCCCTTGGCCGCGTGCATGCCCTCGATATCCTCGGGAGAGGTCTCCAGGCGGACCAGGATGACCGGCTCGCCCCGGTCGGTCCACTCCTTGGCGTCCTCCGCGGTGAAGACCACCTTGCCGCAGGCGGCGCCGGGAGAGGCGGCCAGGCCCTTGCCGATGGGCGCCGCCTTCTTGAGGGCGTCGGCGTCAAACTGGGGATGGAGCAGAGAGTCCAGCTGCTTGGGCTCCACACGGAGGACGGCCTCCTTCTCGGTGATGGCGCCCTCGTCCACCAGGTCCACCGCGATCTTCAGCGCGGCGGCGGCGGTGCGCTTGCCGTTGCGGGTCTGGAGCATATAGAGCTTGCCGTTCTCAATGGTAAACTCCATATCCTGCATGTCCTTATAGTGCTGCTCCAGTTTGGAGGCGATCGCGGCAAACTGGTTGTAGACCTCGGGCATCTCCTCCTGGAGCTTGGAGATGTTGCTGGGGGTGCGGACGCCGGCCACCACGTCCTCGCCCTGGGCGTTGATGAGGTACTCGCCGAACAGGTGCTTTTCGCCGGTGGCGGGGTTGCGGGTAAAGGCCACGCCGGTGCCGGAGGTACCGCCGAAATTGCCGAAGACCATGGACTGCACATTGACGGCGGTGCCCCAGTCATAGGGGATCTCATTCATGCGGCGGTAGACATTGGCGCGGTCATTATCCCAGGAGCGGAAGACGGCCTTTACCGCCTCCATGAGCTGCTGCTTGGGGTCCTGGGGGAAGTCCTCGCCCTTCTCGGCCTTGTAGAAGGCCTTGAAGCGCTCCACCAGGGTCTTCATATCCTCGGTATCCAGATCAATGTCGTGTACGACTCCCTTTTTGGCCTTGACGTCGTCGATGATCTCCTCAAAGCGGCTCTTGGAGAGCTCCATCACCACATCGGAGAACATCTGGATAAAGCGGCGGTAGGAGTCGTAGGCAAAGCGGGGATTTTTGGATTTTTCAGCCAGCCCCACAACGACGCTGTCGTTGAGCCCCAGGTTCAGGATGGTGTCCATCATGCCGGGCATGGAGGCGCGGGCGCCGGAGCGCACCGAAACCAGCAGAGGATTGGAGACGTTGCCAAACTGCTTTCCGGTGGTCGTCTCCAGCTTGGAGAGATATTCCAGGATCTCGGTCTGGATCTCCGGGGCGATGGTACGGCCATCCGCATAATAACGAGTGCAGGCCTCGGTGGTCACGGTAAAGCCCTGGGGCACAGGCATACCGAGATTGGTCATCTCAGCCAGGTTGGCGCCCTTGCCGCCCAGCAGCTCACGCATGTTGCCGTTGCCTTCACTGAACTGATAAACATATTTATGGCCCATGTGACATTCCTCCTCAAAGCTTTGACACTTTGAATTATAGCATTTTCACAAAAGAATGCAAGCAAAACTATCAAAAATTATATATACTCTAAAAAGAGGCGGAGATATTTATTTAATTTTAAAGAAAAGAAAAAACTGCCTTTTCTTTGGTGAAAATTGCAAAAGAAGGCGCTGAAAGCCGGTATGATTTTAAAAGAGAGGAGGGAAAAATGGCGGCAAAAAAACGGGCCTGATGGAGAGAGGTCTCTCTCCATCAGGCCATATCAAACTTCGGGTTACTTCAGAGTGTCCAGGGCCTTTTGCGCGGCGTCCGCATCGGCGGCCACGACCAGCAGGACGGAATTGCCCCGCTGTTCCAGAATGGCGTTGTCCAGCTTGGAGACTTCATCGGGCTGGTAGTTCTCCAGGGCTTCCCTCTGGTCCGCGACCCGCTGTGTCAGAGCATCCAGCGCGCTTTTCGCGGCATCCTCGTCCGCCAGGGTGAAAACAGCGATCTCCTCCGCGCCGGCAGTGGGCGTGGTGTAGACGGCGCATCCGGTCACATCAGCGCTGTCGATGTCGTAAAGGGGGCCGCAGGCCAGGTCCTGAGACATAGACTCGAGGGGCTCGGAAAAAGCGCCGGAGTCCTGAAGGGCTTGCGCCGTGGCCGCGGGATCAAAGGGAGCGGAAGCCTTTCCGCCGCAGGCGGAGAGCAGAAGGCATAGGGCAGCCAGAGGAAGAAGCCGCCGGAAGAGGGAGGGACGCATGGAGCAAAACTTCCTTTCTGTGGTATAGTGTCAAGTAAGTCGCACGAGTTACAGGAGAGCGGGGTCCACCGTGTGATTCATCAGATAGGTCAGCCAGGTCTTGTACCAGCTTGTGGTAAAGTGCACGCCGTCCACGGTATTTTCCTGCGCCAGAATCCCATCGGAGTTGGAGAGGGCGGAGGCCACATCCAGCAGAACGACCTGCTTCTCCCCGGAGAGCTGCTCAAAGATTCCGTTGTAGACGGCGACCTTGTCGTTGTTTACATAGGAGGGCCAATTTTTGGCGCAGAGGGTGGGATTGACCGGCACCTGATTCTGGAGATAAATGATGGCGCTGGGCTGCGTCTCCCGGATATGGTCAATGAGGGCGGCAAATTTGTCGTGAAAGCCCTGGTCATCGTAATAGCCCAGCTCGTTGATGCCGAGGGAGATGTATACCTTGCCGTATTTTCCGGCCTCGGCAGAGAGTGCGTCCACAATGGAATATTTCTGCCCGCTGATCGTAATAAGCTTTTTGGGATCATCCTTCATCACGTCAAAGATGGTGATGCCCTTGTAGCAGTAGAACGAGGCTTCCTGAATACCGCTGTAAAGCTGGAGTCCTTCGGTACGGGAGTCCCCGATAAACAGCGCGTCGGAGAAATAGGACATATCCACCGGCTCAGAGGCGGGAGCGGGCTTGGTATAGTCATAGGCGCCCTCGCCGGCGGGCGCGGGGGATTCAGTGTCCGGCGCAGGGGAGGGGGATGCCTGCGGCGCGGCGCTCAGCGCGGCAGGGGGCGGAGTGGCGACGGAAGGGGCCACCGGAGTCACGGATGGGATGGCCGCAGAAGGGGAGGGGGTGGGATTGGACGAAGATGGGGAATCCGACGAAAACGCGCGGGTCAGCGTGGGCGCCAGCAGAAGTCCCGCGCAGACCACAAGGCCGGCGGCCAGCAGAGGGAGAGAGGGGCGCCGGGACGGGCGGCGGTAAGAGGAACGCTTGACGTTAGACATGGGATATGTACCTCATTTCAGGAAATAAAATCAGCACAGGAGCAGTGTGCGCAGCGCGTCGAAATCCGATACCTCAAATGTAGGGAATGGGCCGTCGGGGTTGGGGAGCCTCCGGGGATTGTACCAGATGGTATCCAGTCCCGCGTTGATCCCGCCCTGGATATCGGAGAACAGATTATCCCCAACCACCACGGTATGGGCATGGGACGGGATGTGCAGGTCCTGAAGGACCGCGTCAAAAAAGGCCTTGTGAGGCTTGCTCACGCCCAATTCGCCGGAGATATACAGCCCGGAAAAGAGGGGTGGGAGGGGCGAGGCACAGAAGCGGCCCCGCTGGGCGCGGGAGACCCCGTTGGTAATGATGGCCAGGGTGCAGTGGGGCGCGAGGGCGCGGCAGAGGTCCTCCGCACCGGGGAGCAGATCGCTTCCCTCGGCCAGGCGGTCCAGGTAGAAGCGGTTGAATTCTTCCGGATCGTCCTGCCCGCCCATTACACGGGAGAATACGGCAAAGCGCTCCCGCAGAAGGGTTTCTTTCTCAATGCTTCCCAGATCAAAGCGGTGCCAGAGCGCCCGGTTCACCGCCAGATAGAGCTGCTCGGTCAGGTCATTGAAGGGATAGCCGTGGGCCTCCAGCGCCGCCTGAAGGGCGCGGCGCTCCGCCTGGTCGAAGTCAAAGAGGGTGTTGTCCGCATCAAAGAGCACATAGTCATAGCGGGGCAAGAGATCATCTCCTTCGCGCGGAAGTCCGCCTGGTGCGGCGGCAGAAGAGGGTCCACATACGCATAACCGAGGTCACCAGCAGAATGCCAAGCGCCAGCGCGCCGGCCAGGCTCAGCGTATCCATGCCCTGCTGGAGGAAGAGGGGCGTCTCACCGTGGACGGCATACTCCATGGTATAGTAGATCCCGGCGCCCGGGACCAGAGGAAAGATCGAGATCAGAAGATATGAGGTGGCGGGGCATTTGCGCACCCGGGCCATCCCCTCACAGTAGGCGGAGAGGGCCAGGGAGGCCAGAAAATACCGTCCCACCTCACCCGGGAGCCAGGGGGCGGAGAGTAAGTAGACCAGCCAGCCCACCGCGCCGCCCAGGGCGGAAATGAGAATCTCGCGGCCGTGAATATTAAAGGAGACGGCAAAAGCCACACAGCCCACAAAGGCATAGAAGCAGGGGAGAAAGTAGGAGAAGGTGAACAGTTCCAACACATCCACCCCCTTAGACCGCCGGAGCCAGGCTCAGGACAAAGCCGGTCCCCAGCGCGATGGCGGTGGCGATGAGGAGGGCCTCCACCACTTTGTTGACCCCCGAGGTCAGATCACCGGCCATGATATCCCGCATGGCATTGGTGAAGGCGATCCCCGGCACCAGGATCATCAGCGCGCCGATGGTAATAAAGTCCGGATTGTGCCCCAGACCCATGCCCACCAGGACCAGTGCGCACAGGGCGGCCACCGCCCCGGCGGCAATGGTGCGCACGAAGGAGTTGGCGCCAAGCGGGGCCAGCAGCCGGAGACACAGCCCGATGGCCACGCCGCACAGTCCGCCGCAGACGCCGTCGGTCCAGTCCCCGCCAAAGAAAAGGGAGTATGCTCCTCCGCCCACAAAATAGGCCAGGAGCATCACGGGGAAAGGGTAGACGAAGTGCCGGGCGCGGATGGCCTCCATGCGTTTCAGGGCCTCCTCCAGCGGGGGAGGAGACTCTGTGATGTTCCGGCAGAATTCGTTGTAGGCCTCCAGAAGAGAGATATCCGTTCCGTGGGCGGGAATCCGCCGCACCCGTGTGCTGGCGTGTCCCGCGGTATCCGTGAGACTGACGATCAGGCAGTTGGGAATGGCAAAGACCTCGCCGGTCTCCACGCCGTATGCCCGCAGAATATATTGCACGGATTCCTCCACCCGGTAGATCTCAGCTCCCGTCTCCATCAGACGGAAACCAAGCTCGGTGGCCAGATCCAAAAGCTGGTCATAATTAATGCTCAAAGTGCGCCGCACCTGCCTTTCCATAGACTGACGGCAGGGGCAAGCCCCGCGTCCGGTCGTTACCGAACACTAAGCTTACCTCTTTTTGACGCACGGGACAAGCAAAAAGTTGTTTTTAAGAAAAATTTTATAATCTTGCTTAATAAAATAGAAGATTGTCGAAGTCAATCGGGGGAATTGCTCTGTTCGATGGCCTGCCGTTCGTTACAGAGCTCCTGATAGAGCTGATAAAAGGACCAGGCGGCATTCCCTGGAGTCAGCACTGCCTTGTAGACCGAGCGGGGAATTCCGGCCTTGCGCAGGGCGGCCAGCGTCTGATCCAGCGCGCGCCCGGGGAGGCCGGAAAAGACCAGAATGCTCTCCTCAATGGAAACAGGAGCGGCGGCGGGAGGAGGCGGCACTTCCAGACCTGCGAAGGAGCCCACCGCCTGGCCCAGATCCTCCTCGGTGATTTGCTTGACCCGCAGCCCCATGCGGATGAAAACGAGGCGGGCTCTCGCGGCCTCCTGCGGGGCGGAAGCGTTATAATAGAGGACAAGCCCCTGCGGTTTGGACATGAAAAAGACCTCCTGGAAGAATAGGTTTTCCACAGCGGAGCCATAAAATGTGGAGAAGTCAGTTTACGATTTTGGCCTTGGGATAAACATGCTCCATCCGGGCGTCCGGGAAGCGGGTATCCAGAAAGGCGGTCACGGCATTTTGAGGGGCATCCGGCTGGGTCTGGCGCTGGGAGTAGCGGGCCAGAGCCAGGGCGGAGATGGACATATTGCACACCATAAACACCAGAAGGACCCAGGTCCCCACACGGCCCCAGCGGATGGGGATGCGCTCGATGAGACTGGAGAGGCATGGATAGATGTACTTGAGCCAGACCACCGCGGCGATTCCCCAGAAGAAGCAGAAGAGCAGATTGATCCGCCCGCCCAGGTTGAAGGGGAGATGGCTGTAATCCCAGAAGATGGTGCCGAACACCAGCTCGGTAAAGACGCTGCACACATATTCATAGGCGCCGCCCAGGATGGTCCCGGCCAGAAAGATGGAGCCGTCGCTCTTATCCTTGTATTTATAGAGGGCCGCGGTGAGCATGACGCCGCCCAGCCCCCACACCACGCTGAAAGGCCCCCACACCACACTGGAGCGGCTCATCCACCAGCCCATCGTCAGCCGGCAGAAGACCATTTCGATGAGGGCGCCCAGAAAGGCGGCGATGACGAAAAGCCACACCAGTTTGTGAAAGCAGCAGCCCTGTGCAAAGACAAGGGGCTTTTCATGGCGGCGGGTCTCCTCCTGGGCTTGGACGATTTTCTCGGTCTCCAGGTTGGGATAGGCGTGGATCACGCGGCGCTGGATCCGCCCGGTGATGGCATTTCCAAAATGGCTGGAGAGATTGCGGAAATCCTCTTCCAGTTCGGTGAGCTTTTTGACGCGGAAGCGCAGCTGGAGGACCGAGACCAGGGAGAGCAGGAAGTCCAGGCCCACAAGCCCGTAGACCACTGCCAGGACGGTCTGGCCGAGGGAACGGGGGATGAGCTGTGTCAGCCGCAGAAGAAGGGGGTTCCCCAGCCGGATGCAGACCACGGCCAGAGCGCCCCAAAGGGCCAGAAGCGGAACGGAGATATAGCCCTCAAACTGAAAACGGTGCTGGGTAAAGTCCCACCACTTCCGGTGAAAAATGCGCTCAAGCAAAAAGCCGGTCACAAAAATCAGAAAGGCGGAGAGCACGGTGCCTCCCAGAAAGAGAAAAAAGAGGTTGTGGGCCAGTTCCGGGAGAAAGATGGAAAAGAGAACGGCGGCCGTGCCGTAGATGGGACACAGAGGCAGGTTGAGGAAACCGGTGTTGATAAAGGCGTGCTTGCGCAGAGAGGACGCCACTACGCCGGCACACCAGCCCAAAAGGGAATAGAGCAGGAAGAGCCAAAGAAGTTGATAGAGGGAATAGGTCATAGAGACTCCTTTTTGATGTGCCCCGGATCAGCAGGGCCGGACATGGCGGACGGTGAGGACGCCTTCCCAAATGGTGAATTGAATGTCCCATCCGGCGAAGGTCAGCCCGTAGAGACGCTCGGAATCCTTCTGGTAGCTGGGGCGGGGGTCCCGCGAAAGCACACCCAGCAGGGCGGCGCGGTGTTCCGCGGGGATCTGGTCCAGCAGGGCGGAGGGGAACGCCACCTCCAGCCTGCGCTCATCCAGGCCCAAAGTAAAGCCGCCTGCGGCATCCGGATGGAGGTCCGTGGCAATATAGGGCTTGATGTCGTAGATGGGGGTGCCGTCCATCAGGTCGGCCCCGGCCACCTGGAGCACAGGCCCCAGCTCCGGATGGTGCTCCACGCCCAGAAGGCGCACGGAGGAGAGCCCGATGGGGTTCGGGCGGAAGGGGGAGCGGGTGGCAAACACCCCCATACGCCGGTTGCCGCCCAGACGGGGCGGGCGGACGGTGGGAGACCAGGTCTCCCGCACCGCGCCGGAAAACTGCCAGATCAGCCAGACATGGGAGAAGGACTCCAGTCCCCGCAGGGCGTCCGGATTGCGGTATTCCGGCGCAAAGACCACCGTGCCCCGCAGCTCCTCCACCAGGCCGCTCTGCCGGGGAATGCCGAATTTGGTGGGGAACTGGGTGTGGATGTGGGCGATCACATGGATGGAATGGGTATCAGACATAGCATACCTCGTTTCACGGACGGGCGTCGGCGCGCCCTCCGGTCACATCTTGGAGCAGGGCGGCGAGCTTTTCAAATTCCACAGGTTTGGCAATGTGGCCGTTCATAACCGCGGACACAGCCTGGGAGACATCGCTGGCAAAGGCGTTTGCGGTCATGGCGATGATGGGAACGCCGGCCGCGTCGGGCCGGTCCAGAGCCCGGATGGCCCGGGCGGCCTCATAGCCGTTCATTACCGGCATCTGGATGTCCATAAGCAGGGCGAAATAGGTCCCCGGCGGGGTGGACTGGAACCGCTCCAGCGCAACCCTGCCATTTTCGGCCACATCCACCAGAAGGCCCTTTTCCTCCAGGATCGTGACGGCGATCTCCTGGTTGAGCTCGTTGTCTTCCACCAGCAGCACGCGCTGGCCGTCAAAGCGGACCGCCTGGGGCTGCTGCCTGTGATGCCGGGCCGATGTGGTGAGCACGGCGCGCAGATTGTGGGGCTGGAGCGGCTTGGAGACAAAGAGGTCCACTCCGGCCTCCCGGGCTTCTGTTTCGATATCGCTCCAGTCGTAGGCGGACATGACGGCCACCAATGTCTCGCCGCCGGTCAGGGCGCGGATGCGCCGCACCGTCTCGACGCCGTCCATGCCCGGCATTTTCCAGTCCACCAGAACAATGTCGTAGTGTTGCTGCTTTTCCAGCTCATGCTCCAGCATGCCCAGGGCCTTGGCGCCGCTGCCGGCAATCCGGGCGGTGACCCCCATCTGGGAGAGAAGGGCGGCGGCCTGCTCCAGGACCGTGGAGTCGTCGTCCACCACCAGGACCCGCAGGTCGCCGGGCAGATGCGGTTCGGCAGAGCCGGAGTGCAGATCGGGGTATTTCAGGGGGATCTCTACGGTAAAGCAACTTTCCTTCCCAAACTGACTCTCTACCGAAATGTTGCCGTTCATCAGATGGACCAGGTTTTGCGTGATGGCCAGCCCCAGCCCGCTGCCCACCCGCACGTCGGTCTGGCGGTCCTGGGAAAAGGCGTCAAAGATTTGCCCCAGGAAGTCCCGGGTGATGCCGATGCCGTCATCCTGCACTTGGAAGGTGAGCAGGTCGGAATCCGCGGTCAGACGCTTGCAGTCGGCGCGGAAGGAGATATGTCCATGCTCGGGTGTGTATTTCAGGGCGTTTCCAAGCAGATTCATCAGGATCTGGTGGATGCGCAGGGCGTCGCCGGTATAGGTGCGCCGCAGCTGGGGAGAGACGGTTATGCGCAGCTCCTGCTCTTTGAGAAGCGCCTGGGAGGAGCCAACCGCGCTCAGGTCCTGGATCAGCTGCGGCAGATCAAAGGGCTCCTGCGCAATGGAGAGTTTGCCGCACTCGATGCGGGAGAGATCCAGAATATCATTGATGAGGGAGAGCAGATACCGGGAGGAAGCGTTGATCTTGTGCAGGCAGTCGGCGATCTTTTCCGGCTCCTCCAGATGGGAGGAGGCGATGGTGGTCATACCGATGATCGCGTTCATAGGCGTGCGGATGTCGTGACTCATCCGGGAGAGGAAGTCCGTCTTGGCGTCGTTGGCCTGTTCCGCCAGCTTCAGGGCGTCCCACAAGGCCTGCTGCTGGCGTTCCTGTTCGGCCTTCTGCGCCTCGATATCCTTGAGGTAGATCATGATGCGCAGGACGTGCTCCTCCCGCTCCACCAGCTGCACCTGGAGGCTGAACCAGTGGTATTCGCCGGAGACAAGCCGGTTGGGCGCTTCCATGGAACACTCCTGTGCTCCGCTCAGAAAGAGCTCCAGCAGCCGCTCCTGGGTAAATTGCGCCAGAAAGTGCTCCCGGTGATCCGGATGGACAAAATGGTCGGCCACCGTCTGAATGTGCTCGGACAGGGTGACGCCGCTCTCCATCGGGGTGAGCACGCCCGCCGATTCCTTCCAGATGACCAGATCGCCGGAGTAGAGCTCCGCCTCATAGATGGCGTCATAGAACCGGCTCACCGCACTGGAAAAGCGGCGGTTGGCCCGGCGGTTCTCCTCCAGGGCTTCCGCCAAGCGGTACTGAGCCGTCTGGATCTGGGCCTTAGGCTCGTCAATGAGCCGGAAGGTGCCGATGACCCGCGTGACCTCCCCGCCGTCCAGAAGCGGATTTCCCTGGAGCAGATACCAGTGGGGTTCGGCCTCCTGATAGGGGATGAGGCGGACCTCCGCCTGCCAGAGGCCGCCGCGCAGGACCTGACGGAGCTGTTCCAGGTCCGCGCCCGAACAGCGCCCGCGCCGGATGACGTCCTCCAGATATCCGGGAATGGTAAGGCTGGATTCGCCCTGGCTGTACTGGATGTAGAGATGGTCCTGGTGCAGGAAGTACTCAAAGACGATGTCGGCGGCACCTTCCGCGACCAGGCGGTATTTGGCCTTCTCCTGCTCCAGCGCCTCCACGGCTTCGTGGCGCAGGGTCACATCCAGCAGCAGGAAAAGATAGACCGGGTATCCCCCGTCTTCTTCCACACAGGTTCCCTCGCACTGGACCCAGATGGAGCGGCCATCCCTGCGCCGCATGGGGAATTCCAGTGAAATGGGCAGATGCCGCCGGGCCTTACTGTGGATCTCAGAGAGGATATGGGGCTGGTAATCGGGGAGGATGCGGTGCCCCATGCCCTTGTGCGGAGGCATGCCGAACATTTCCAGAAAGGTGGAACTCCCGCCCAGGAAGGTGGTCTGCGCATCGATCCAGAACTTGGCAACCCCGCCCGGCAGAGAGTCGTAGAGCGCCCGCTGCTCGGCGGCATGCCGCAGGGCTGCCTTGGTCTGGTGCTGGGTGCGGCCGGTGAGCAGGACGCGGTCCGGCCTGCATACGGAGGGGGAGAGGGGCAGCAGGGTGAGAACGGCATGGCGCTCGCTGCCATCGGGCTGCTTGAGATCCAACTCCAGCGGGGGGAGCGGGGCCGCAAAGACGTGACGCAGCGGCTCCGGAGAGAGAAACTGTTCCAACATGGGCATACGGCTGGAAGAGACCTGGCTGCACAAAAACGTGCGCAGTTCTGCCAAAGAGCCCTTCTGGCCGGACAGGCAGGGCGGGCAGGCATAGTACTCGTCCGCGTGAAGGTCCAGCACATAGGCAAACAGATCACAGCAGGCGGAGAGCGCCGAGGCCGGTACCGTGCCGGCACAGGGGGAGGAAGTATCCCCCTCCTCTTGCGGAAGCGGACGGGAGAGCATCTCCGCCTCTGCGCCGTCCTGCCAGCGAATGGGCGTGACAGAGGCGTCCGGGAGGTCGGGGCAGAGGCTTCCGGGGGCCAGCCCGGGCGTTAGGGCGGCGGCCCGGTTGCGGAACAGCAGCGTTCGGTTCTGGGGATGGACGATGTAGACGGCGGTGGTCTCCAGGCCGTCCAGGATTTCTTCGAGAGAAGCGCGGAGATTTGACATAGCAGTACCTCCATGGGCACACAGTAAAAGTCCGGGATGGGCCTGCCCGGAAGGCGCTGCGAAGCATAAGGAACGTGGTTGGGGACGAGCGGAAGGCTCAGCGATCGGCCCGAATGAGCTGACAGACCGTCTCCACATGGGCGGTGCGGGGGAACATATCCACAGCCACAGCCTTCTGGGCGGAATAACCACACTGGGCAAAACGGGCCAGATCCCGCGCCAGCGTGGCGGGATCGCAGGAGACGTAGACGATGCGCTGGGGAGCCATGGAGGCCGCGGTCTCCACCACATCCTCGCGCAGGCCCTTCCGCGGGGGGTCCACACACACCACATCGGGGCGGAGCCCCTCCTGGGCCAGACGGCGCGCGGCCTCGCCGGCATCTCCGCACAGGAAGCGGGCGTTGGTGATGCCGTTGCGCTCGGCGTTGGCCTGGGCGTCCCGGACGGCCTCCGGGACCACCTCGGCGCCAATGACAGCGCCGGCCCTTCCCGCCATGGTGAGGCCGATGGTTCCGATGCCGCAGTAGAGGTCCAGGACTGTTTCCGTTCCGGTGAGCGCAGCAAATTCCGCCGCTTTGCCATAGAGGATCTCGGTCTGCTCCGGGTTGACCTGGTAAAAGGAGGGGACGGACAGGCGGAAGGTCAGGCCGCAGAGCGTGTCGTCCAGGAAATCATTCCCCCAGAGCGTACGGTAGGAGCCGCCCAGAATGACGTTGCTGCGCGTCTCATTCACGCCCAGCACGACGCCGGTGAGGCCGGGCTCGGCATTGCGGAGGACCTGCACCAGCTCTGCCTCGTGGGGCACGCTGGTTCCATTGACCAGCAGGCAGAAAAGAGACTGGCCGCGGCGGTTGGTGCGGACGTAGACATGCCGCACAAGGCCCTTGCCGCGCTTCTCCTGATAGGCGGGGATGTGGAAGGCTGTCATCCATTCCTTGGCGGCGGTGCGCAGCCGGGCGGCCGCTTCGCTCTGGAGAAGGCAGTCGGCTACGTCGGTGACCGTGTGGGTCCCGGCCTGATAGAATCCGATCCGGGGACCGGGACAGACCGGGAACTGGGCCTTGTTGCGGTAGCGCTCGGGATGGACGGCCCCCAGGATCGCCTCCACCGGCAGATCCAGTCCGCCGATGCGGCGCAGGGCGTCCTCGACCCGCTGGCGCTTGGCGGAGAGCTCTTCCGCGTAAGTCATGTGGCGAAAACGGCAGCCGCCGCACTGGGCGTCATAGGGACAGTCGGGAGCCAGCCGGTGGGGGGATGGAGTCAGGACCTCCACCACATGGCCCCAGACAGCGGTGCGGCCTACCTTATCCAGATAGACCCGGCAGGTCTCGCCCCGCAGGCCGCCCGCCACAAAGACGGCCGCGCCGTCCAGCCGGGCGACGCCGGCGCCATCGCTGGAATAGGCGTCTACGGTCAGTGTTTGTATGGTGTGTTCCGTCATCCGATCCATGAGACAAGATACTCCTTCAGGGCAGAATAGGGGACGGGGAGCTCCACAGGGCTGTTGTTGGAGCCCAGATCCCCGGATTGGAACCAAAAGACGAATCCGTCCCTGGTCAGATAGAAGTTCTCCGGCTGAAAAGCGGCCTGGAGCTGCGCCTTTTCCACGCCCTGCTGCATCAGTCCGGCAGCCGTATCCGAGGCCAGAATATACTCCAGCGCCTGCTCGGAAGCGGCGATGGCGTCGGTAAAGCACTGGGTAAAGGTCAGCGAGGCGCCGGTGGTCAGATCAAAGAGCTCCCCCATGCGAAAGACCGTGGGGTGGGCGCTCCCCTCTGAGGAGGCGTAAAACTCCCGGGCAAAGGAGATGACCTGCTCATTCTGATAGAGGGAGGTATAGGTCATCTCCTCCTTCATGGGATGGACAGGAAGCCCAAGGGAGCCGGAGAGCTCATAGTCACTGAGCGCGTCCTGGGCCGTGGTGGCCGTGGTGTTGTCCAGCAGAGCCTGCCCCTCGGCGGCATACCAGGCGGAAATGGCGGCGAGAGCCGGGGAGTCGGACTTATTTTCGAAATCCGGCAAAGTATAGGACACGGACAGTACGGTGGTACCGTCGTCGGCGGTATAATCCTGTGTAAAGACCTGCTCCGAGAGCACGGGCGCAACATAAGTATAGGTGGGGGTGGGAGATGGGGTGGAAGCCGAAGGCGTGGGAACCGGCGCCGTGGAAGGAGACGGAGCGGGAGCCTTGGGAGAACAGGACGCCAGAACCAGCAGCAAAGCGGCCAGCGGGAGAAGTGCGGATCGTTTCATACAGAATCTCCTTTCCGGTGCGGGAAAGGGCCGCACCTTGAAAGCCCTAGAATATCTTATTATACCCTTCTTCCGCGCTTGCGTAAATGGGTAAAGCTTGCATAAGAGGGAAAAGAACCGTAAAATAGAGAAAAAGATCATAAATAGGAGACAGAGAGGAGCGACCCCTGTGGACTGGTGCAAAAAAGCGCTGGAATTTGGATTTGATCATGCAGGCATGGTGCGCGCACAGGACCTGGAGTGCCTGCCGGAGGTGCGGGATATGTGTGCGGCGGACCGGTGCAGGGCCTTTGGCACCCGGTGGACCTGTCCCCCTGGCTGCGGCACCCTGGCGGAGTGCGCGGCGCGGCTGAAGGAATACGGCGAGGGGGTGCTGGTACAGACCACGGGAATACTGGATGATCCCTTTGACGCGGACGCCATGCTGGAGACGGAGCGGGTGCACAAGGTGCGCTTTGCCGCGCTGGCAGAGGCGGCCCGGGCGGAAGCGGACGGCTGCCTGCCCTTGGGAGCGGGGACCTGTGAGCTGTGTCCACGGTGCACTTATCCGGACGCGCCCTGCCGTTTTCCGGGGCGGGCGGTCATCTCCATGGAGGCCTATGGGCTGCTGGTGTCCAGTGTCTGCGAGCGGGCCGGCGTACCCTATTACTACGGACCCAACACCATTACCTATACCAGCTGCGTCCTCTTTCCCAGGCGGCATGGGGCAGATACGCCCATTGGCTAAAAGCGCAGAGCCAGCTTTCCGCCGCAGCGGCAGCGGTAGCGCTCCGGATGCTGGGTCAGACGGGAGGCGCGGGAGCGGGGAAACTCCCGGCCGCACGAGAGACACACGACCAGGTGGCGTACCGGCTTTTCGTCGGCGAGCCCCAGAGAACTGGGAAGTGCGGTGCGGGTGATGGAGTAGCCGTAAGCGGCGTTCATCTGTCCGGCATAGCGCCGCCAGAGCGTGCCGTGGTTCTGGCAGCCGGAACAGGTGTGGAGCAGTTCGTGGGCCAGTGTCTGACGTACGGCCTGCTCTGGGGCGTCCAGCAGGCGGTGGGTCAGTTCAATATGGTATGTTCCGCCCCGAAAGAAACAGCGGCCGAACCGGGTGAGCGCCCGGGTATTGATCTGCACATGAGAGTCGATCCGGGAAGAAATCGGGATGCCCAGAGAACGGGCCTCCCGCTGTACTTGCAGCAAAAGCATGTCGAATGGATGCAAAATATCCCCTCCTTTCTGACTACTATACCATGAGATGAGGATAAACAGAAGCGGGGAAAGGAACCCCGTTTGCAAACTAGAAGGAAATGAAACGTATTGAGACTATCTAGTTTCAATACGTTTCATTTTTGCAACATATCTTGAAACAAAAGATACGGTTGTTCCAAAGAGAAACTTATTGTAAATAAAGTGAAAACTTTTTGTTAAGAATTTCTTGGAGGAAATGTAAGGGTATTTTTGAAAAGGAGTAGGATAATTTGCACAAAAAAACCTGCAAAGAGAAAAGTGCAGTTTGAAGAAATGGAGATTGGCACAGGCGTTGCTTTTTACAGAGGCAGCATTAAGGCCTGCGAGAGGACCTTGACAGCCTGTAACCGCGTTGGAGGAGGGACATGTACAGTCAATATGCGGGAGCGGGCAGGAGCCGGCGACTCCGCCGGACGGCTGGGGCCATGGGAGCACCGGCCGAAAGCAAGAAAGGAGAGATAGAACGTGGAGAAAAAGAAACTCAACACACGGGCATTGATCCCGGTCGCCACTGCCATTGTGGCCATCGTGTTCATTGCGGTCGGCATGATCGACTTTGGATTTTGGGATGGAGGTCCCACCCCTGGATTTTTCCCCATCATCATCGCGGTCGTCCTGCTGCTGGCCAGCATCGCCAGCTTCATCCAGGTGGCCCGGGATAAGGATGGGAAGGACGTCCAGTACAATCGTGCCGAGCTGATGGTCATTCTGGGCGCGGCCGGCATCATCATCGGCAGCATGGTAATCGGCCTGATCCTGAGCTGCCTGGTGTACCTGGTGCTGTGGCTCAAGCTGGTGGAGCATGCGCCCTGGAAGCATGTGATCATCATCGAGGCCATTCTGGCCGCCATCATCATCGGCGTATTTGTGGTCTGGCTGCAGGTCCAGTTCCCCATGGGCCTGTTTGAGTTCATTCTGTAAGGAGGTCTGAAAAAGCATGGAAAATTTTGCAATGCTCTTTAGCGGGTTTCAGACCGTTCTGGACCCCATGAACATCGGCGCCTGTATGCTGGGCGCCATCCTGGGTCTGATCGTGGGCGCCATGCCCGGTATCGGCAGCCTGGCCGGCGTGGCCCTGCTGCTCCCCCTGACCTACAAGTTTAACCCCACCACCGCCATCATTATGCTGGGCGCCCTCTACTACTCCAACATGTACGGTGGCTCCTTCAGCGCCATTCTGCTGAATATCCCCGGCGATACCCCTGCCATCACCACTGCCCTGGACGGTTATCCCATGGCCAAGAAGGGCCGCCCCGGCCAGGCCCTGGTGGCCGCCAACCTCTCCAGCTTCATCGGCGGCACCATCGGCATCCTGATCCTGACCATCACTGCCTCCGGCCTTGCCCAGGTGGGCCTGATGTTCGGCTATGCCGAGATGACCGTGGTCCTCCTCATTGCCATGACCAGCATCAGCTGGCTGATTGGTGAGAATCCGATCAAGGGTATCGTCATCACCATGCTGGGCATTCTGGTGGCCAGCATCGGCATGGACACCCTCTCCGGCGTGCCCCGCTACGACTTCGGCAACATCTACCTGCTGGGCGGCATTACCTTTACCCCCTTCGTCATCGGCTGCGTGGGCTTTGCCCAGGTCATCAAGCTGGTCAACGAGCGCAAGGCGGATGACGAAAAGCGTCACGGTGAGGAACAGAAAGTCAAGCTCTCCATCCGCGGGAGCCTCCTCAAGGGCCATGATGTCCGCCGCATCCTGCCCCCCATTCTCCGTTCCGGCCTGCTGGGCACCTTTGTGGGCGTTCTGCCCGGCTCCGGCGCGACCACCGGTTCCATGGTGGGCTATGCCATGCAGAAGAAGTTCAAGAGCGAGGAGCCCATGGGCACCGGCGCCATTGAGGGCATCGCCGCCTCCGAGGCCGGCAACAACGCCGCCGCCGCCGGCGCCTTCGCACCCCTGCTGGCCCTGGGCATCCCCGGCTCTGGCACCGGCGCCGTTCTGCTGGGCGGCCTGATGATGTGGGGCCTCAACCCCGGTCCCCTGCTCTTCGACACCAATCCCGAGTTCTGCTGGAGCCTGATCTCCTCCCTGTATCTGGCCAACGTGTTCACCCTGCTGGTGGCCATCCTGATCATCCCCATCCTGATCAACATCCTGAGCGTGCCCGTCAAGTACATGATCCCCATTATCACCTGCGTGTGCATCGTGGGCGCTTACAGCACCTCTTACTCCATGTACGGCGTGGTCATCATGTTCATCTCCGGTATCATCGGCTACCTGCTGGAGAAAAACGGCTTCCCCACCGCCCCCATGCTGCTGGCCTTCGTTCTGGCGCCTATGCTGGAGGAGAATATGCGCAAGGCCTTCATCGCCTCTCAGGGCAAGCTGAACGTCTTTGTCAACAGCCCCCTGAAGCTGGTCCTGCTGGCCATCTTCCTGGTGCTGATCCTGACTCCTGTGGTCAAGAGCGTCCTGCGCAAGGTCAAGGGCAGCAAGCCCAAGGCCGCGGTTTGATATTCTCTGGACATACACCATATTAAAAATTAGATTAGTAAGGAGAAGATGAATCATGAATATGAAGAAGAAACTGCTCTCCCTCTCTCTGGCGGCCATGATGACCGTCTCTCTGGCGGCCTGCGGCGGCTCTTCCGACATCAACGAAAACGGCGAATTCAATCCCACCAAGAATATCACCTGGATCTGCACCTCTTCCGCGGGCGGCGGCTCCGACCTCTTCACCCGCAAGCTCAGCGAGATCATGACCAACGAAAAGCTGGTCAATGACCAGACCATCGTGGTCTCCAACGAGACCGACGGCACCGGTGAGGTGGGCCGCAACAAGATCGCCACCATGAAGAGCGGCGCGGACTACAACCTGCTGACCTTCAACTCCGGCGACCTGATGCCCATGGTGGACAACACCAAGAACCGCGCGGAGAACTTCCGGATCCTGGCCATCATGGCGGTGGATAAGCAGCTGCTCTTCACCAGCGAGACCGCTGCGGAGCACAAGACCGACTACGCCAAAGCCGGCGGCGACCTGACTGACTTTGCCGCTGCCATTGAGGCCGCCAAAAACGGCACCTATGTGGTCATTGGCGGTTCCAAGGGCGACGATATCGCCACCTACAACGCCCTGCTGGAGGAGCTGGGCCTGACTCAGGACCAGATGGGTTACATCACCTATGACTCTACCGGCGACGCCATCACCGCTGCGCTGGGCGGCAACCTGGACTTTGTCATCTCCAAGCCCGCCGCCGCCTCCCAGTATGTGGAGTCCGGCGACCTGACTCCCACCCTGGCCCTGTCCACGGAACGCTTCACCGGCAACCTGGCTGACGCGCCCACCCTCTCCGAGATCGGCGACTATGAGAATGTGGAGAAGCCCGTGTGGCGCGGCGTGGCCGCCCCTGCTGCCATGAGCGATGAGGCTGCCACCTACTGGAGCAATGTTCTGGGCAAGTGCGCCGAGAGCGAGGCCTGGCAGGAGTACCTGGAGCTCAACCAGCTCATCGACGAGTACAAGGCCACCGAGGAGGCCACTCAGTATGTGGCGGACTTCCAGGCCGACTACCTGGCTTCCAAGGAAGGTTGAGCCGAAGGCTAAAATATAGTATCATGGGAGCGGACCTGCGAAATCAGAGGGTTCGCTCCCTGTTTTCTGGGGGCATGTCCCGGCCGGCGGGCCGGGGGAAATCGAAACGGATGGGAAAGGAGAGGCCTGATGGTCAATGTCATCGTATTTGTTCCTGCGCCGGAAATGCTCAAGCCGGTGGAACGCCTGGTAGAACGGATGCAGAGCGATGAGGTCCACATTGACGCCGTCCATTGCTTTGGAACGCCGGAGATCCTGCACCATCTGGAGCGTTATGACGTCATTGTGGCCCGGGGGATCACCTATGGGAAGATTCAGGAGCTCTACCCGGACAAGCATGTGACCCACCTCAGCTTTGACGGAATGGACATTATGGGGGCGCTGCTCCAGTGCCGGGAGGAATTTCACCCGAGCAGGATCGGGCTGTGCCTCAAACGGGAAGAAGTCCAGAGCATCCTGGGCAGCCTGGAGGAGCTGTGCCGGGCAAAGATCCGCATTTATGAGGTGACGGATGAGCAGAGCGCCATCCAGGCGGTGGACTCCTGTCAGAGCGACGGAATGGACGCTGTGGTCTGCGGTGGTACGGTTGGACACATCTGCCAGGGCAGGGGGATGCCGTATACCTATATCCACATTCGCTCCGAGACGCTGGAGCACGCTCTGGTGGAGGCAAAAAATACGGCGGTAAGCATCAATACGGAGCGGACCAAGAGCAATATCATCCGCATGATCCTGGACGGGGATGAGGATGCGGTGCTGGCCGTGGATGAATCCGGGCGTGTTCTGGAGGCCAATGGACAGGCGTACCAGCTCTACCATCTGGCCTTTGTGGCAGACTGGAAGGGGCGGCGGGTGAGCGATATCCACCCGGACCTCACCTTTATTGGAAACCGGGAAAATCCCTGCCGGGACGGCGATGAAAACTTCCTCAATCTGTATGGGCAGCGCTATCTCATCAAATACAAGCTTATTTCCGGCGAGACCTCCAGCCTTGGGACCCTGATCACCACCCAGGCGGCGGATAAAATTTTACAGGAGGAGCGCAAGATCCGCCGGGGACTGCTCCAGAAGGGACTGAGCGCCAAGTACTCTTTTCGGGATATCATTGCGGTGAGTCCTGTCATGCAGCACAAGGTGGAGATGACCAAAAAGTTCAGCCAGGCCCCGTCCAATGTGCTGATTACCGGGGAGACCGGTACGGGAAAGGAGCTTTTTGCGCACAGCATCCATGCCGCCAGCAGCCGGGCGGGCCAGCCCTTTGTGGCGGTCAACTGTGCGACCCTGCCTGAGACCCTGCTGGAGAGCGAGCTGTTCGGCTATGAGCCGGGGGCCTTCTCCGGGGCGTCCCGGGAGGGAAAGACGGGCCTCTTTGAACTGGCCCACCACGGGACCATTTTCCTGGATGAGATCGGGGAGATCCCCGTCACGCTCCAGGCCAAGCTTCTGCGCGTGCTCCAGGAACGGGAGATCCGGCGTGTGGGAAGTACGGCCGTCATCCCGGTGGACGTGCGTGTCATTGCCGCGACCAATGTCAATATCCAGACCCAGATCGCCGAGGGGAAGTTCCGCAGCGACCTGCTGCACCGGCTCAATACCTTGGAGATCTATATCCCGCCCCTGCGAGAGCGGCGGGACGATATCCTTCCGCTGGTGGAGAGTCAGATCCGCGTACTGGCTGCCGAACAGGGAAAGAGTCCGCCGCTGCTGACTCCGCAGGCCCGGAACCTGCTGTGCCGCTATGCCTGGCCGGGCAATGTGCGGGAGCTGCGCAATGTCTGTGAGCGGCTGGTGGTGCTCAGCAGTGCGCAGGCGGTGGATGAGGAGGCCCTGCGGGATCTCCATCTCTTTTTCCCGGAACGGGAGAGCCAGGTAACGATAGAAGTAGAACGGCCCATGCAGGAGCCGATCACCTTTCAGATCCCGGCAACCATGAAGAAAAAGGATCTGGCCCGGGAGCTGGGGATCAGCCGGACGACGCTCTGGCGCATGACCAAGCGGCAGGAGGCCCTCCGAAAGCAGCAGGAGCAAAAGATGCCCTGAGCGGTCATCCTG
The DNA here is from genome assembly GCA_018374635.1 of Clostridiales bacterium. Classification (GTDB taxonomy): domain Bacteria; phylum Bacillota; class Clostridia; order Oscillospirales; family Oscillospiraceae; genus Pseudoflavonifractor_A. The sequence continues at coordinate 14,487 of JAHAEW010000021.1, read as the reverse complement.
GTGACCGGCCTGCGGTTTCTCGTCCGCGGCAGCGGGCCTGTGCTCCCGGATGGAGCGCTCTCCTTTTTCGGTCAAAAAGTACTGAAAAGCCCCCGGAGGATACCTCCGGGGGCTTTCAAATGGCTTATAGAAAGAGACGCTGCGCTGTGAGCGTGGCGCCGCGCCCGCTTACGCCATAAAATGCATATTCATCTGCCCGCAGTTCCGAGCGGGAGAGGACGGACCGGGCCTGCTCCACCGCGTCAGGGGCGAGACGCAGGGCAATGCCGCAGCTGGCGGAAACCTCCCGCAGGACCGGCATGACCTGGAAGGGAAGATGCCCCTTCAGAACACGCTGGGCCTGAATGGCCCCGTTGGAGGAAGAAAAGGTGATGAGACAGTAATCCATGCCTTAGAGAGAGATCACCTTGCCCGCTTCCTGCATGCGGGTGAGAATGTCGTACATATTGCTGACAGTGCCGGCGGAGAGCTGGCCGGCGATCCCGTAGAAGTTCAGGCAGGTGCCGCAGACCAGCACCTCCACGCCCCGGTCGAGCAACGTTTTGAGGTGCTGCGCCACCTGCTCATCCCCGGCGGGCAGCTTCACGCCGGCGTTCATAAACAGGATAGAGCGGGGGAGGTCGTCGGACTGGGCCAGGGTGTAGAAAAACATCCGCATCAGGTTGGCGCCAAGCTCCCGGTCGCCGTCGCCGATGGTGTCCCGGCCCACAAAGACGGCGTAGCCGGCAGAGGAAGAAGCAGCGCAGGCAGGCTTCTCCACAGAGGCGGCAGGCTGGGAGCCGTTTTTCAAAAAGGACAGGCAGTAAGCCCCGTCTCGCTCCTCCACAGAGGCGTCAAAGCCCTGGTTGGCGGCGAGGCGCTGGAGGTTTCCAACGGCGGTGGGATTGTCGACCAGAACGGTGAATTGACTCTCGCCGGCGGAGATGGCCTCCTTGGCCATGAGCACCGGCATGGGACAGGCCTTTCCCTTGGCGTCGATGATACGGGACATAGCAAAGATCTCCTTTAAATTAAATGGTTTCTCTTTTTGAAAATTATTATAGGTTTGGAGAGGGGAACTGTCAACCGGAATGAGACGGGGGGAGAGAAAGAAAACGCTTTTCCCCTGAAAAAATCGGGGCGGCGGGGAGCGCTTTCTGCCCAAACAGGAGGATACGGGCCTTTTATAAAAAAATTCAATATTATTCTTCCGCTTTATTAAATAAAAATGGGGAGCAGACACTGGAAACTGTTGTGTCGGATACGAAACTTCTTGACAGGGGGAGCGCTTGGTTCTAAAATAGATTCGGTGTAATATTTTGAAAAACAAGAGGGGAAGTTTTTCGAATTTTGTGTGGATTGGCCAAATGGGGCAAATTCCACAGACATCATAACAACGAAAATGACCAATAAATAGTTATGGAGGTGTGTTTAAACCTTGATGCAGACAATCATCGCCTGTGTGATCACGGCCGTGATCGCATTTGCCATAGGAATCCCCGTCGGCATTCAGTGGCGGAAAAACGTGGCGGAGAAGGAGATCTCCAGCGCCGAGGAGGAAGCCAAGCGCATTCTCAACGAGGCGATCAAGGGCGCCGAAGCCAAAAAGCGCGAGGCTCTGGTGGAAGCCAAAGAGGAGATCCTGCAGGCCCGCAACGAGTACGAGCGCGAGGTCAAGGAGCGCCGGGCCGACCTGCAGAAGCAGGAGCGCCGGCTCCAGCAGAAGGAAGAGAACCTGGACCGTAAGACCGAAAATATGGAGAAGAAGGAAGAAAACCTTCAGAGCAAACTGACCGAGCTGGATTCCGCCCGGGAAGAGGTGGCTGTGGTCAAAAAGACCCAGATGGAAGTTCTGGAGCGGATCTCCGGGTTTACCGCGGAGGAGGCCAAAGCCTATCTCATCCATCAGATCGAGGATGATGTGACCCACGAGGCCGCCATGAAGGTCAAGGAGATCGAGACCCGTTATAAGGAGGAGGCCGACACCAAGGCCAAGGAGATCCTCTCGCTGGCGATCCAGCGCTGTGCGGCCGACCATGTGGCCGAGGCCACCGTCTCTGTGGTTCCCCTGCCAAACGATGAGATGAAGGGCCGCATCATCGGCCGTGAGGGCCGCAACATCCGCACGCTGGAGACCCTGACCGGCGTGGACCTGATCATCGACGATACCCCGGAGGCCATTACGGTCTCCTGCTTCGACCCGGTGCGCCGGGAGATCGCCCGCATCGCCCTGGAGAAGCTGATCCAGGACGGCCGCATCCATCCCGCCCGCATTGAGGAGATGGTGGAGAAGGCCAAGCGCGAGGTGGACGCCACCATCAAGGCCGAGGGAGAACGCGCCGTGTTCGAGACCAATGTGCACGGCCTGCATCCCGAACTCATCAAACTCCTGGGCCGCATGAAGTACCGCACGAGCTACGGACAGAATGTGCTCAACCACTCCATCGAGGTGGCCCATCTCTCCGGCCTGCTGGCCGCTGAGATCGGCGCCAATGTGGCCGAAGCCAAGCGCGCCGGCCTGCTGCATGATCTGGGCAAGTCCATCGACCACGAGGTGGAGGGGTCCCACGTCCAGATCGGCGTGGAGCTGGCCCGGAAGTACCGGGAGAATGAGAATGTGGTCCATGCCATTGAGGCCCACCACAACGATGTGGAACCCCGGACCATCGTGGCCTGCCTGGTACAGGCGGCCGACGCCATCTCCGCGGCCCGCCCCGGCGCCCGGAGAGAGAACCTGGAAAACTACATCAAGCGTTTGGAGAAGCTGGAGGAGGTCACATCCTCCTTCCCTGGGGTGGAGAAGTCCTTCGCCATCCAGGCCGGACGTGAGGTGCGCATCATGGTCAAGCCGGATCAGGTGTCTGAGGATCAGATGGTCCTCCTGGCCCGGGATATTGCCAAGAAGATTGAGGACGAGCTGGAATATCCCGGACAGATTAAGGTTAACATGATTCGGGAGACCAAAGTCGTCGAGTATGCCAAATAAGCCGCGGCGGACGATCGCTGCGGGACACCAGGCGGAGGCCCCGGCGGTAAACGCCGGGGCCTCCCCATGTAGAAGGAGAAAGCACTATGGCAGACACACAGGCAGGAAAGAAGGCGAATGGGCCGGAGGAGCCGGCGACTCTGGGTCAGAGCCTGTACAGCTGGCTTCAGGCAGTGGCGCCTGTCATCATCGGGATCGTGCTGGTGTTTACCTTTGTGGGGCGGCTGACTCCGGTAGACGGACCGTCTATGGAGCCGACCCTGTGGCACGGGGATATGATGGTCGTGCGGGGGATGGGATATACCCCGGAGCAGGGGGACGTGGTGGTGCTCACCAAGCCCTTTGAAAATATTACCGGACCCATTGTCAAGCGCATCATTGCGGTGGGTGGACAGACCGTAGAGATCGACTACGCGGCCAATACGATCTATGTGGATGGAGAGGAGATCCCTCAGGACTATATCCTGGAGCCGATGGAACAGAAATCCTGGCAGACCATCTCCACCATTACAGTGCCCGAGGGGGAGGTCTTTGTGATGGGAGATAACCGCAACGTCTCCAACGACAGCCGGAATCCCGATCTGGGCACAGTGGATACCCGCTATATCCTGGGCAAGGCGGAGCTGGTTTTGTTCCCCTTTCGGGATCTGGGATTGATCCGCTGATGCGGAGAAGGATCTGCCGGCCAAAGACAGCGGAGCGTCTCTGGAGCCTATGGGTTCCCGGGACGCTCCTTTTTCTGATTCAGGACGGCCCATTGCCCGTTTTTACAGAATCCGCTGTCATGAAAACCTGTTTGTTCCACACGAAGGCGCATGGCGGAAAGGCAGAAACCCGGGATAGAATGGAAGAGGAACAAGAAGGCGATCCTGCGCTCGGGGCGGATAGACGGAACGGATGGAACGGGTTCGCCGCCACGTTATCCGCACCATGGAGCGGTCCGGCGGGAAGCGCGCTCCCGGCAGCCAGTGCCTTTTCCGTGGATGTGGAAAAGCGCCGGGAGGCGGGATATGAACGTCTGTTCCAGGAAGAATGAAAACTGTGCGCCTTTTTAATTGCTTTTTCCCACGTCATGGTGTAAAATGAGGAGAAATCAGACTTGAAAGCGCTGCGATTGCCGCGTGAAAGGAGACTTCCGCATGGACGAGCGTATGCAAGAATTCCTGGACCGAACGAGAGCGGCGGCGGCCACGATGGGGACGGCAGCCAAGGCGGCGGCGCACTATGCTGGAAAGAAGACTGGGGAAGCCGTCGGCGCCGCCAGATTGAACGTCAGGGCACTGGAGCTGGAGCGGGAGTGCAACGGTCTGCTGCGTGACATCGGAGAAAAGGTCTATGACTCTCTCCGGACTGGGGAGGATCACAGCGATTTTCTGGAGGAGCGTATGGACGAACTGGAAAAACGCCAAGCCCAGATCGAGCGCCTGCGGGAGCAGGCTGCCGCGCTGCGGGACGTCAAAGCGTGCCCTGCCTGCGGAAAACACTGTGGTTTGCAGGATCAGTACTGCAAACACTGTGGAGCGGTTTTATAACGGAAAGATCCACAAAATGAAGCGGGGAGGACGCCGGACGGAAGCTCCGTCCGGCGTCCTGTTCCCCCATCCATCGGGAGGAAATGACTTATGAACTATACGTTTGCACAGTATCAGGAGAGCGCCGCCTACATCCGCGGGAAAATCGGAGATTTTCGGCCCCAGGTGGCCATGGTGCTTGGCTCCGGCCTGGGCTTTATGGGGGATGTGGTGGAAGATCCCATGGTGGTCCCCTACCGGGACATCCCCCACTTCAAGGCGTCCACCGCGCCCGGCCATAAGGGGCAGCTGGTCTTCGGCACCCTGGAGGGGCGCCGCGTGGCGGTCATGCAGGGCCGGATGCACCACTATGAGGGCTACTCTTACGAGGAAGTGTCCTATGCCGTGCGGGTGCTGCGCCTGCTGGGCTGCGACACCCTGGTGGTCACCAACGCCGCCGGATGTGTGAACATGGACTGGAAGGCGGGCGACCTGATGCTCATTACCGACCAGATCAAGATCTTCATGGAGTCTCCCCTGCGGGGCGAGAATCTGCCCGAGTTCGGCGTCCGCTTCCCCGACGCCTCCAAGCTCTACACCCCCGCCCTGCGCCAGGTGGCCCGCAATGCGGCCGAAAAACTGGGGATTGCGCTCAAGGAAGGCGTCTATATGTACTTCCCCGGCCCCCAGTACGAGACCCCCGCCGAGGTCCGGTTTGCCCGGATTGCCGGGGCCGATGCGGTGGGCATGTCCACCGCGCCCGAGGTCATTGCAGCCGGCCACTGCGGCATGCAGGTGCTGGGCTTTACCCTGCTGTCCAACATGGCGGCCGGTATCCTGGATCAGCCCCTGAGCGAGCAGGAGGTGCTGGAGGCCGCCGAGGCCTGCAAGGATAAGTTCTCCCGCCTGGTGCTGGAGTGTCTCAAGCAGATGTAAGGGGGGCGCGGTATGAAGACCCTGATTTCCAATGTCCGCGCCGTACTCATGGATGCGGCGGATACCGTCCTCTCCAACGCCTTTGTGGTGGTGGACAACGGTAAGATCTGTTCTGTGGGCGTCCAGCGTCCCAATGGTTCCTTCGACCGGGAGATCGACGGTGGGAACAACGTCCTGATGCCGGGTTTTGTCAACGCCCACACCCATGTGCCCATGACGGCCATGCGGGGCTATGGCGACGGCAACAACCTTCAGGACTGGCTGGAAAAGTATATTTTCCCGACGGAGGACCGGTGGGATGACCGGGCGGTGGCGTGCTGTACCGATCTGGGGCTGGCCGAGATGATTGCCTCAGGCGTGACATGCATTGCCGATATGTATATGCGCACCGGGGTCATTGCCCAGCGGGTGGCCCAGTCCGGCGTCAGCGCCAACCTGTGCTGCGGCGGGGTGCTCTTCTCCGACACGTTTGACCCCGAGACCGACCACGACTGCCGTGCCCTGCGGGAGCTGACCCGGGATTGGCACGGCTACAACGGCGGCCAGATTCTGGTGGATGCATCCATCCATGGAGAATATACCTCCCGCGCCGCGATGTGGGAGTGGGTGGCGGCCTTTGCCCGGGAGAAGGGGCTGGGGATGCATGTGCATATCTCCGAGACCCGCACGGAGCATGAGGCCTGCAAGGGGCGCCATAACGGCCTTACGCCCATCCAGGTCCTGGATCAGTACGGCGTGTGGGATGAGCGGGCCATCGCGGCCCACTGTGTCTGGACGACCCCCGAGGACTGGGCCATCATGGCCGAGAAGGGGATCTCGGCCATCCACAATCCCATGTCCAACCTGAAGCTGGGCTCCGGTATTGCGCCGGTATCCGCCATGCAGAAAGCGGGCGTCAATGTGGCGCTGGGGACCGACGGCGTCTCTTCCAACAACTGCACCGATCTCTTTGCGGAGATGAAACTCGCTGCGATTCTCCAGAACGGCGCCAGCTGCGACCCGCTGGCCGTTCTGCCCGCGCAGGCCCTGCGCATGGCCACCGCCAACGGCGCCGCCGCCCTGGGCCGCAGGACGGGACGCATTGAGGCGGGCTATGACGCCGACCTCATCCTGATCGATTTTGACGCACTGAACCTCACGCCCTGCCACAACGTGATCTCCAATCTGGTCTACGCCGCCCGTGGATGCGACGTCATCATGAATATGGCCCGCGGTCAGGTCATATACCAGAATGGTGAGTTTCTCACCATCGACATCGAGCGGGTTAAGCGGGAGGTCCGGGACTACGCCCTGCCCCTGCTGTTCCAGAAGTAAGGGGGAGAACCGTTGTCCAGTCAGCAGAAAAAAAATACCTTTTTTGGCGGCGTGGCCGTACTGATGGTGAGTACCATCATCATCAAGGTCATCGGCGCCATCTATAAGATCCCGCTTGGCATCATCCTGTCCGACGAGGCCTACGGTGATTTTGGCGCGGCCTACAACATCTATTCCTTTTTCCTGACGATCTCCACTGCGGGTTTGCCGGTGGCGCTCTCCAAGACCGTGTCGGAGGCCAATGCGCTGGGCCGGTATAATCAGGTGCAGAAGGTATTCAAGGTGGCCTTTTTTGCCTTCCTCACCATGGGCCTGTTCAGCTTTATCTGTATGTCGGTCTTTGCGCTGCCCGTAGCCACCTATGCCCTTCAGAATGAGAAGGCGGTGTGGTGCGTGGTGGCCCTCTCGCCGGCGGTGCTCTGCACCTGCTGCTGCTCGGCCTTCCGGGGCTATGCGCAGGGGCACATGAATATGATGCCGACGGCCATCTCACAGGTCACCGAGAACTTCTCCAAGCTGATCATCGGCATGGGGCTGGCCCTCTTCATCGGCTCGCTGGCCATCCAGCCCGCCGACCTGGGCGACCGGATGATGGCGGTGGGCGCCATCGCGGGCGTGTCGGTGGGCAGCATCCTGTCCGTCTTTTATCTGTTCTTCCATCACCGGCACACCAACCGGCTGCGGCCCGGCCCCTTTACCGACCGGGCGGACAGCTCCAAGGTGATCCTGGGGCGGCTCCTCAAGCTGGCCATCCCCATCACGATCAGCTCGTCTACCAGCGCGATTGTCACGCTCATTGACACAAATCTGGTCAACGGCCAGCTTCAGAACGTGTTCCAGAGCATCCAGGACGCGGGGCCCACGGTTACCGAGGGTGTGCGCGGACTCTTTGATATCGGCAACAAGGCGGTTCTGATCCTCCAGCAGAATATGCAGGCGGCCCTGACCGACCCCAGCGTGATTCCGGTGCTGGATTCCGCCCGCGGACTGTACGGCGCCTATCAGAAGTGTATGAGCATCTACAATCTGCCCTTCAATCTGATGGTGCCCCTCACCGCAAGCATCATCCCCGCGGTATCGGCCGCCCGTGCCCGCCGCAACGATCTGGAGGCCCGGAAGGTATCCGAGTCGGCCCTACGCTTTGCGGCGCTCCTGGCCCTTCCGGCTGGAGCCGGACTCTTCGTTTTGGGTGAGCCAATCATCCGCCTGCTCACCGGCGGCAGCACGGACTACACCATTGCCGGCCCACTGCTGTCTATCCTGGGCCTGGCGTCCATCTTCGTGTGCGTGCAGCTCATTGCCACCTCGATTTTGCAGGCAAACGGCATCGTAAACCTGCCCATTGTCACAGTGGTGATCGGCGGTGTGGTGAAGATCGTAGTCAACTATACGCTGGTAGGCAACCCCAACATCATGATCTACGGAGCGCCGGTGGGCACCCTGTGCTGCTTTGCCATTGCGGCGGCGCTCAATCTGCTCATCATCAAGGCGCGGGTACCCAGCGCACCCAGCTATACCAAGGTCTTTGTGAAACCGGTCATTGCGGCGGCCGTTATGGGCGGCGGCGTATGGGCGGTCTACGGGATGATAGAGCGCATCCTGGGCGGCGGTCAGCTGAGCTTCCTGGGCAATGCCGCGGCGGTGGCGGTGGCCATCGGCGTGGGCGTGGTGCTCTATCTGGTGCTGGTGCTGGCCCTGCGCGTGATCTCCAGGGAAGATTTGGAACTCATGCCAAAGGGAGAGAAACTTGCAAAGATTCTGCACATTCATTAAAATGGAGTGTGGGGGCGGTTGCAGGAGGAAGGAAAATATGGTAGATTTTGAATATAAGCAGCACTATACGGTAAAAGATCTAGAAGAGATCGTGCGCATTCTCCGGGCGCCCGGGGGATGCCCCTGGGATGCGGAGCAGACCCACGAGTCTATCCGCCGCAATTTTCTGGAGGAAGCCTATGAGGCGGTGGAGGCCATCGATGAGGGCAGCGCCGAGCATCTGCGGGAAGAGCTGGGGGACGTTCTGCTCCAGATCGTCCTCCACGCCCGTATGGAGGAGGAGCAGGGGCGCTTCGACCTGAACGGCGTGGCAGACGGGATCTGCCGGAAGCTCATCTACCGCCATCCCCATGTTTTTGGGGAGGTGAAGGTGTCTGGCACAGGGGAGGTCCTATCCAACTGGGAGGATCTCAAGCGCAAGGAGAAGGGGCAGGAGACCAACACGGACGCCCTCTCTGCCGTGGCCCGGAGCCTGCCTGCCCTGTGGCGGGCGGAGAAGGTCCAGAAGAAGGCAAAGAAGGCCGGCTTTGACTGGCCGGACGTCTCCGGCGCGCTGGACAAGCTCTTTGAGGAGATCGAGGAGCTCAAGACCGCCGTGGCCGAGGGGGCCAACGTGGAGGAGGAGCTGGGGGACCTGCTCTTTTCCGCGGTCAATGTGTCCCGCTTTGTGAACGTGGACGCGGAGCAGGCGCTCACGAAGGCTACTGATAAATTTATCGACCGGTTCCGCAAGGTGGAGGCCCAGGCCAAGGCCGAGGGACGCCCCATGGAGGCGATGTCCCTGGCGGAGCTGGACGCGCTTTGGGAGCGCGCGAAACACGCATAAAAGCGGGAGACTTCCGGCCCAGAGAGGAAACGGCGCGATTCGCGCGCCAGGAAGCCGCTTTTAGGATATAGGGTGAAACCCGCCCGCAACAATGCACAGGAGGAAAAAACATGAATAAAACTGAACTCATCGCCGCTGCTGCCGAGAAGTCCGGCCTGTCCAAGAAGGATACGGAGAGCGCTCTGAACGCCGCTATTGACGTCATCACCGCCGCCCTGACCGAGGGCGACAAGATCCAGCTGGTGGGCTTTGGTTCCTTTGAGGTGAAGAACCGCGCCGCCCGCACCGGCCGCAACCCCAAGACCAAGGAGCCCATTGAGATCCCTGCCTCCAAGCTGCCTATGTTCAAGCCTGGCAAGGCCCTCAAGGACGCTGTTTCCAAGTAAGAATCGAAGCGGCACAGCGGCCCCGGGCATTTGCCCGGGGCCGCTGTGCCGCTGGGAGAGGAGATATGCAGATGCGTCTGGATAAATGGCTGAAGGTTTCCCGCCTCATCAAGCGCCGCACTGTGGCAAACGAGGCCTGCGACAACCAGCGCGTTACAGCCAATGGCCGCCCTGTCAAGGCGTCCTATGATGTGAAGGAAGGGGACGTGCTGGAACTGCGCTTCGGGGAGCGCACCGTGAAGGTACAGGTCCTCACCGTGGCCGAGCATGTGGGCAAGGCGGACGCTCCGGCCATGTACCGGGAGCTGTAAGAAGCGAGCCAGAAACGAAATATCCCGCTCCGGCAGCGCCGGAGCGGGATATATTTTTTACTTTCGGCCGCCGCGGCGGGAACCCCGCTTGTCCATGTAGCGCAGCTCGGAGAGTTTGCTGTCCGAAGCCTGCATGAACTGCTTGAGGCGGTCCTCAAAAGAAGTGGGCTCCTGAGGAGCCGCACGGCGGAATCCGGCGCCTCCGCCGGCCGCCCGGGGGGCGCCACTGGGCCGTCCGCCGGAGCGGGAACCGCCGGCGGGACGGGGAGGAGGATCCATAGCCTTTTTGATGGAGAGATTGATCCGGCCGTTCTCGTCGATCCCGATGACCTTGACCTTGACCTCCTGCCCCTCCTTCAGATGGTCCTTGACATCACTGACATAGGAATAAGCGATCTCCGAGATGTGGACCAGACCGGACTTGTTCTCCGGCAGGGACACGAACGCACCGAACTTTGTGATACCTGTTACTTTACCTTCCAGAATCGAACCAACACCGAACTCCATACTGACTGAAATATCCTCCTTTAAGTTAAAACGGGGACACAAGGCCCGCGTCAGTCGGTGAACAGGATGACCTGATCGCCGGGAGCAGCCAGCCCAAGCTTGGTGCGGGCCATGTCAGCCTGACGGTCGGGATCGTCGCTGTTGTCTACGGCGTCCTGCAGATCGGCGTTGATCTGAAGCTGAGCATCCCGCTCCGCCTGCAGTGCGTCCCGCTCCGCCTGGGCGCTGAGAATCTGGGTGCGCAGATTGAGCAGTGCGCTTGCGGTGACCACCAACAGAGCAAACACGACCAGTTTGGTCAGAAATCCCGCCTGTTTTGTCTTCATGGGCTCCGCCCCCCTTTCGCTGTGCGGCCCCGCGGGGCACGGCATCATCCATTTCACCGATTAGTAGCTTTATTCTATACCATTTCCGGCGATAATGGAAGTTCTTTTTTGTATTCTGTACTACTTTTTTACCGATCCGCCTCAGAAGAGTCAGAGGAGAGACGGCCAGGCGAAAGAGAATGCCGGCAAAATCAGCCATCCGGTAGCCCAGAAAGAGAAACAGGGGACTGAGCAGCAGGAAGTAGCCGATGGCGCCGCCCAGCACAGCGGCCACCATATAGAAGCGCAGGACCCCGCCGCCGGTATCCAGGGCGTGGAGGAAGAGCCCCAGGGTCACCAGGAGCCAAAAGAGGAGGTCCAGCAGGCTGCCCAGCCAGCGCCACCGGCACCGGCAGCGGAGGATGCGAAAGCAGTCGTACACGATCCCGGTCCCCAGGCCCAGGACCAGGGCCGAGAGGAGCGCGGTGAGCTGACCGGAAATAGAGACGCCCATATCTCAGCGGAACAGGCGGGCGAAGAGGCCGCCCTGGGCATTCCGGCGCTCCTCATAGGTCAGGGAATCGATGCTGCCCTCTACTTTCAGATCGCCACCGTCCAGACTGAGCTTTTCGATGTGGAGATTCTCCCCCCGCACGATCAGAACGCCCTTGATCGTATCCATTACGATACTGTTTTCGTCAAAGCTCTCCACCTCTTCCACACCGGAGACGGTAAGCTGCTCCCGTCCTTCGAGAATAATATGGTGGAGCACATCTGCGCCGGAGCGTAGTTCATCATGTGCCATGGTACATCCCGCCTTTCCCAAATCTTGCTACTATGTATATGGAACGACTGGACGGGATATGCCCTGGAGTGGACGGGATATGCCCTGGAGGGAGTTGACGCAAGCCCCCGCCAACAGGTACAATAGGAGCAATGGAGATGAGAAGGAGGAACCGATATGCTCCGGGAAGACGTGCTGAAACTGCTGAAAGAGGGAGAGGGACCCCAGTCCGGCGAGGAGATGAGCCGGCGGCTTGGGGTAAGCCGGGCCGCCGTCTGGAAGGCTGTGAGCACGCTCCGGGAGGAGGGGTATCTCATTTCATCCGCTCCCAACCGGGGCTACCGGCTGGAGGCCTCGCCCGACCGGATCTCTGCGGGGGAACTGGTCGGCAGTCTGGCGGGGTGTGTCCTGGGGAGAGAGCTGGTGTGTATGGACACGGTGGACTCCACCAACAGCGAGATCAAGCGACGGGCGTTGGAAGGCGCCAAAGAGGGATTGACCGTATTGGCAGACCGGCAGACGGCCGGACGTGGCCGGCGCGGCCGGGGATTTATCTCTCCGGCGGGAAAAGGCTTATATCTGTCGGTCCTCCTTCGGCCGGAAAGCGCGCTGAGAGAGCTGCTCTGGCTCACGGCGTGGACCGGTGTGGCGGTCTGCGACGCGGTGGAGGCGGTCTGCGGCTTCCGCCCGGGCATCAAATGGACCAACGACATTGTCTGGAATGGGCGAAAGCTGTGCGGCATCCTCACCGAACTGGGGATGGAGGGCGAGAGCGCCCAGCCCCAGTATGTGGTCATCGGTGTGGGGATCAATGTCTCGCAGACCGCCGAGGACTTCGGACCGGAGGTAGCCCCTCTGGCCGTGGCGCTGCGAGAGATCCTGGAGCGCCCGCCCCGCCGGGCCGCGCTGGCGGCCGCGCTGCTGCGGTCGCTGGACGCCCTGCGGGCGGAGTTTCCTCAGAACAGGGAGCGCTATCTGGAACAGTACCGGAGGGACTGTGTGACCCTGGGAAAAGAGGTGCGCATTCTCCGGGGAACGGAGAGCTGGACCGGTGTGGCGGAAGAGATCGACGAGGATTTCCAGCTGGTGGTCCGCCGGAGCGACGGGCGGCGGGAGACGGTCAACGCAGGCGAAGTCTCTGTGCGGGGCATGCTGGGTTATGTATGATAAGAGCCGGCAGGCCGGAACTGTTCCGGTCTGCCGGCTTTTGGATCACGGGGCGGGAGATCAGGGGAGGGGATGGATGCAGATGCCGTCCTTCCGGCGGTGTTTGACCTGATAGAGCAGCCGGTCCGCCTGGATATACAGGGAAGAAACGGAATGAGACTGGTGGAAGAAGAGCCCGCCAATGCTCATACCGGCCTGGTGGCCTGCACAGAGTGTGGACAGACTCTTCCGATACGCCTCACAAAGAGACCGGGTGCGAAGCCGAAAGATTTCAAGTTCAGAGAGGTTGGGGACCAAGACCGCAAATTCATCCCCGCCCAGGCGGGCACAGATACCATCCGGGAAATGGGCCCGCAGCTGTGCCGCGGCCATCTGGAGCACACGGTCTCCGGTGGCATGGCCGAAACGGTCATTGATCTGCTTGAAATCGTCCAGATCCAGCAGCAGGAAACCATAGGGCGCCCGCTCTGCCGCCAGAAGGGCGGGCATACATTCCTCTGCGCCCCGGCGGTTATAGATCCCGGTCAGAAAATCCCGGATCGAATTGTCTTTCAGAAGGGCTTGATAGGCCACCCGCTCCGAAATATCCACCAGGACGCTGATGATGGCGGGACGCCCCTCCTCCGTGATGATCTTTCGGCCCACATCGTGGACCCACAGATAGGAGCGGTCTTTTTTGCGCAGGCGGTATTCTACATCATACTTGTCACCGGTGGCAAAACTGTCGGCAATGGCCTGGATCACGCCGGGAAGGTCATGGGGGTGGATGGTGTTGGCAATCTTTTCACCGGTGTCGGCACAGAACTCCGAATAAGTATAGCCCAGCATGTCCAGGGCGTGGTCATTGATGATGTAGAGGGGGAAATCCGGCTCCAGATAGCCGCCCATGATGCCGCCCGGTACAATTTCGTTGAAGAGCTCGGCAAGTTTGCTCTGTGAGTCCGCGTTGATCTTTTTCAGTTCCTGAGCGGCATAATGGAGGGGGAAAAATTCCCGTTCCCGCTGAATGGGATTCGCGCAGGACAGATGCAGGCTGAAGGCGCGGTACCGGCCCTCTTCAGCCCGAAATCCGGCGGTAAGACGGGTGGAAAAGTAGGCGCAGCCTTCGCCGGGGACCTCGGCGGAGATTACGATTTGGCAGAGACAGCTGTAAATTCCGGGGGCGACCTCTTTTTCCCAATAGGAATGGATCTGATAATAATTGGGGTTTGGTTCGGACTGCAATTCCTCCTGGAGCAGGGCGGCAAACTCTGCCCGGCCATGGGCTTCCTCATGAACACCGGTTCCAAGGCTGTAAATATCCTCTGTGACCTGGGCAAGGGCAGCTTCCAAATCGCGGCGGACAAGATAGGCGTCGAAAAAGGCGCAGAGAGACTGATATACGGGGGAGGAGATCGGCAAATTGATTCCCGGCATGATATGGCTCTCCTAATAATCAATGGTAGATGCGCAAAAAGCAAGAGTTTGTCTACAATTCTACGAAAATACAGATCGGAAAAGCAAGTTTGGATGGAAGGGCGGAACACAGGAAGCCGTCCGGCTTCTGGGTGGCCGCTGCGTCCGCTCCAGTTCAAACGAACGCCAGACCCCAGTAGAACAAAAGAAAAATGCCGCCCGAAACGGGCGGCATTTTGGAAAATCCAAACAGAAAATCAACGCTTGGAGAACTGGGGCGCGCGGCGGGCGGCCTTGAGACCGTATT
>JAHAEW010000132.1 GCA_018374635.1 Clostridiales bacterium | reverse complement strand
ACCCCATTGAGGTGGCTGTCCCTGTTCAAAATGGAGTCCTTACCTATGACGGGACTGGAAAAACTCCGTCCTGGACTGGGTATGATCCGTCGAAGATGACCATTTCCGGCACGACCAACGGCGTGAACGCTGGGTCCTATTCCGCACGGTTTAATCTGTCGTATGGATATCAGTTCCCCGGCGGCTTGGACGAGGTCACGGTTGAGTGGATCATTGACCGGGCGGTCATCGCTTCTCTTCCGGTGCAGAACAATGTACTGGCGGCCAACGGCAAACCGCAGGCTCCCACCTGGGCCAACTACGACATCGGTCAGTTGACCATTGGCGGAGACCGATCTGGAACTGACGCAGGCGATTACAAAGCCACATTTACTCCTACCGCCAACTACAAGTGGTGGGACGGTTCCATTGAGGCCAAGGAGGTCAAGTGGACCATCACCAGCGTTATTGTACCCATTCCTACGCAGAAGGGCTCGCCGACCTATACGGGAGCGCCCCAGACACCGGAATGGGATAACTTTGACCAGGTGAATTCCAAAGTGCAGGTGACCGCACAGACCAATGCCGGCACCCACTCTGCCACATTTATTCTTCTGAATGGCATGTGGTCGGACGGTTCTACGACCAATAAAACCGTTCAGTGGAGCATCGGCCGAGCTTCCATCGCCAAGGTTCCCGCCCAGAGCGGAGCTTTGAAGTATGATGGGGACCCCAAAACTCCGGTGTGGGACGCCAATTATGATCCGAGCAAAATGACGGTATCTGTAGAGGCGAAGGTCAACGCCGGCACAGGGTACACTGCCGCCTTTACACCGGATTCCAACCATCAGTGGTGGGATGGCACGGTGGACGCCAAGACAGCTACCTGGGCTATCGGCAAGGGCGATCAGGTCGTATCTGTAAGTCCGACAAGTGTGACGCTGAATACCGGCGCCCGAAGCGCCAAGTTTACCGTGACCCGAAAGGGCGACGGCGTGATCTCTGCCGTTTCCAATAATGTTGGTGTGGCTACGATCGGTAACATCAATCAGCAGACCGGCGAGGTTACGGTGAACAGTGTAAATAACATCACCGGCACGACTACAATTATTGTTAAAGTAGCTGCGGGAGCCAACTATCTGGCTGGGGCCGATAAGCAGGTAGCAGTCAATGCCCAGTTCGTCACCATCTACGGCGTGGAATGGGACTGGACCAGCAGCGGCCCCACCAAGGGTAAGCGCACCGACGGAGCGGCGGGCTTTGGGGACCCCAACCCGGCGGTGAACAACGGCTCCGGCTCCTCGCCCTTTGACGACTTGTACCCGTGGAAGGACATGACCAAGGTCACCCGGACGGGCGGCGTGATGGTGAAGGAACCCAAGTATTGGTTCAAGTGGACCAAGACGGGGAAGAAGCTGAAGCTCCAGATCGCGGACGGCCCTGTGGAGGGGTTCCATGTGGACCCGGTAAATATGGATCGAGGCGATGGTCTGGGCGAACTAGACCTCTCCTACATCGCCCGGTATCACTGCGCCAGCGGCACCTACAAGTCGGAGACCAACAAGGCCCAGCAGGTGAGCATCACCCGGAGCACGGCGCGGACCCAGATCCACAACCTGGGGGCCAACATCTGGCAGCTGGACTTTGCCCAGATGTGGTATGTAAACATGCTGTTTCTGGTGGAGTTCGCGGATTGGAACGGCGAGCGGATCGGCCGGGGCTGCTCGGCCAGCAATTCCAAGGAGAACAACGGGCGTACGGACGCCATGCAGTACCACACCGGTACTACGGCGGCCAATCGGGATACTTACGGTTTCACACAGTACCGGAACATCGAGGGCTGGTGGGACAATGTGTACGACTGGATGGACGGCTGCTATTACAATGGCAACGGCCTGAACGTCATCAAGAATCCCAATCAGTTCAGCGACAGTGCCAACGGCGTGCTTGTCGGTAAGCCGGTTGCTGGTTACCCGAAGGACTTCGCCATCCCGACCCAAAGCGGGCTGGAGTGGGCGCTGTATCCCTCTGAGGCTGGCGGCAGTACCACCACATATGTCCCGGATGGCTGGTATTTCGGCGGTGGTAGCCCGTGCCTGCGCCGCGGCGGTGACTATGACCAGTACCAGGATCACGGGCCGTTCTGCGTGAGCTACGGCAGTGCGTCGGGCACGAACTCCAACGTCGGCTGTCGCCTCCAGGAACGCCCGCCGAAGGCGGCGTGACCATTCCCCTGGGGAGGAGGGGGTTTGGGGTGAGGGGACCGCAGTCCCTTCCCCCAAGCTCCAGCCTTCCTCGCATTTCAAAATGGAGCGGAAGGGCTCCTTTTCACCTTAATAAGAACAACATTTGAAACCGCTCTTCTTTGGTAAGAGGAGAGCGCGGGGTCGACTTTGCAGCAGACGATGTCCCGGATAACTGGAATTTCAACGGTAGTAACCCGTGCCTGCACCACGGCGGTAACTATAACCAGAACCAGAATCACGGGCCGTTCTACGTGAACTACAACAGTGCGTCGAACACGAACTCCAACATCGGCTGTCGCCTTCTTGAAGCAGACGCAGGCCATTGGGCCTGTCGGGTATGGCTGAACCTCCTATCGGTAGTCAGGGTTCCTCACCCTTTCTATTACGCAGAGTTGACCGCGCAGCACTTGCTGACGATGAGCCGTCAGGACACAGCCTGGTACACTTCGGGCCGGGTTTCGCCCCGGAACCACCCGCGGCGATGGAACGGCTGTGAGGCTACAAGGAGGATATTATCCCTGATGAAACGAGTGAGAGTTTACCAACAAATCCTTTCGGAAGACAATCTGCGCCTGGCCATCCGGGAAGTCAACCGGGGACACCGGCGCAACGGCGACCACAGCCTGAACAAGAAGGTCCTGGAGATCGAGGCGAATATGGATGCGTATGTGGCGGAGCTGCGCAGGTTCATTGAGGACCTGGTGAGCGGGGACGCGCACATGCACCCGCCGCTGAAACGGCGGCGCTGGGACCGGAACGCGGACAGCGGAAAGGGCAAATGGCGGGACATCAACGAGCCGCTTTTGTGGCCGGACCAGTATGTCCACCATGCGGTGTTACAGCCCATGATCCCGCACATCATGCGGAGCATGGACAAATACTGCATCGCAAGCGTGCCGGGACGGGGAAATTCCTACGGGGTCAAGGCGATCAAGAAGTGGATGAACGGCGACGCCGCCGGCACACGGTACGGTGCGGAATGCGACATCTACCACTGCTTTGAGGAGCTGGACCCGCCGTATGTCATCCAGGCACTGAAACGGCTGTTCAAGGACCGGGAGACCCTCTGGCTGTGCGACGCCCTGATGGAATACGGCGTACTTATCGGCGCGTTCTTCTCCGCCTGGTTCCTGCACCTGGTACTCCAGCCGCTGGACCTGATGATCCACCAAAGGGAGTACGGCGTCAGCCACTACCTGCGGCAGATGGACAACTTCACCATCTTCGCCTCCAGCAAGCGGAAATTGCGGAAGCTGATCCGGGATATTCAGGCGTGGCTGGCCGACGTGGGACTAAAGCTGAAAGACAACTGGCAGGTCTTTCGGATCGGCTTTACCCCAAGGGTGGAGAAGGCCAGAGAGCAGCTGCCCGAGGCCAAACAGCGCCGGAGACGGCCGAGGATTCCGTCGGCGCTGGGCTACCGGTTCGGGCACGGTTACACCATCCTCCGAAAGCACAACCTGTTTCGGCTCAAGCAGTCGCTGCATTTATATTACTACCGAAGGGATCGAAACCGGGTCATCTCGTTTAAGCGGGCCTCCGGCCTAATCTCACGGCTTGGGCAGCTCCGAAAGTGCGATTGTCAACGGATTTTGGAGCGGTATTACCAGCCGAAGACCATGTTCGATCTTAAGAAAGTCGTCCGAAAAGAGTGCAGACGGCTTTGGAAATTATATCCGCCATACCAGGCGGCGTGAAAGGAGCGGCACCATGAAAGTACAAGGGATGGTTGACCCCGGCAGTTTTACCGTGGAGCGCATTCCCGGAAGCGGAAGAAGCCTTGTGCGGCTTTTTCAGAACGTGACGCCTGTCCAGACCGAGGACTTCACCGGATATGAGTACGACGAGTACCATGTGGAGGTGGAGACCTGGGACGGCATTGCAGCAAATGTGCGGGAGAACTACGACATTTTCCTGAGAAAGGGAATGGACAATGAGATCGACCGCAGCAATCCGGCACTGTATTCCGCACAAGTGGATACGGATGCCATGAACGTGGACCAGGAATTCCGTCTGACTCTGCTGGAGCTGGGTCTGACGGAGCTGGATATTTAAGAAAGGGGAAAACTGCTATGTTGTACCGAACTTTGAAGCGCATGATCGAGAGAGGCCAGACGGCGGGTATCGAGACGAAGCTCGATATTTTCTATGCCGCCGACAAAATCAGCGAGAGCGAGTATCAGGAACTGCTCGGGATGCTGAGTCCCAAAGCCTAAGCTTTCCAAATTTGCCTGCTTTGAAGGAGGTTGGATGATGGCGGAAGAAAAGAAACCCACCTCGACAAAGGTGGGTGATCGGTTAACATGATCAGCTATATCGAGTACCTGAACATACCTATCGCTTTAGGTCTGGCTATTATCGGCGTTTTTTTGATCATGCAGATCGTTGGCGAAATTTTGGAGTTTAAGGGGAAAGTCGTTCCCGAGTTCATTAAGATCCGGAAATATTTTGCTCGGAAGAAGCAGGAGCGGCAGACCATGCGAGAAATGTCCGCGACGATTCACGATGTGAAGACTGTGTTGAACAGCGTGGAATACCATTACAGCGAAGATAATATCGCCAAGCGTGACGCCTGGATGAAATGGGTAAATGATAGAGCAGTGGTGTATGATCAGTCTATTGAGGTTCTGAAAGAAGAAATGGATAAGAACACCGAAATCACCATGTCTCTCTACATTGAAAGCAAGCGCAGCTCGATCATAAGTTTTGCCTCGTACTGCGTTTGCCCCGATAATCCTGTGACCAGGGAGCAGTTTAAGCGAGTCTTTCGGCTCTATGCGGAATATGAGGAGATCATCAAAGACAACGATCTTCAAAATGGAGAAGTAGACATCGCTATTCGCATCATTCGAGAAGCGTACGAAAACCACTTGAGAAACGGGTCATTTGTCGAGGATGTGCGTGGATACTGATGCGAGTAGATCTGACCTCTGCTCCTGTATCTAAAGCGGCAGAACGGTGTAAAAAGAGGTGTAGGAGAGTCGATTATTCCTCGATTACTCCTACACCTTGACCGTTTTTGCCTTGGGGTTACGGGATAATTGGTTTTTATGGTA
>JAHAEW010000131.1 GCA_018374635.1 Clostridiales bacterium | reverse complement strand
GGTCTGAGCCATGGGGCCGTCGGTAGCAGCGATAACCAGGATAGCGCCGTCCATCTGGGCAGCACCGGTGATCATGTTCTTGATATAGTCGGCGTGGCCCGGGCAGTCAACGTGAGCATAGTGACGAGCGTCAGTCTCGTACTCAACGTGAGCGGTGTTGATGGTGATGCCGCGCTCGCGCTCCTCGGGAGCCTTATCGATGCTGGAGTAGTCCTCGTACTGAGCCTGACCCTTCAGAGCCAGGTACTTGGTGATGGCGGCGGTCAGGGTGGTCTTGCCGTGGTCAACGTGGCCGATGGTGCCGATGTTGACATGGGGCTTAGTGCGCTCAAACTTCTGCTTAGCCATGTTTGATATCCTCCTTAAATTCAAATCAAATACATTGAAAAAGATGGGATGATGATGCTATTTTATCCTAGGAAAGAATAAAATGCAACCTCATTTTTAGACCTGCTTATTCCGCGTCCTTGCGGCCGCGCTCGGCAATGATCTTCTCAGCGATGCTCTTGGGAATCTCCACATAGCTGTGAGGCTCCATAGAGTACTGGCCGCGGCCCTGTGTGGAAGAACGCAGGTCCGTAGCGTAGCCAAACATGCTGGCCAGAGGCACCAGGGCGTCCACCTGGGTGGCGCCGGGACGGCTCTCCTGACCCTGGATCATGCCGCGGCGGCTGGTCAGGTCGCCGATCACGTTGCCCAGATACTCGTCGGGCACGATGACGGAAACCTTCATCACAGGCTCCAGCAGCACGGCGTCAGCCTTGCGGCAGGCCTCCTTGAAGGCCATGGAACCGGCGATCTTAAACGCCATTTCAGAGGAGTCGACCTCGTGGTAGGAGCCGAAGGTCAGGTGGACCTTCACGTCCACGACGGGGTAACCGGCCAGGATACCCGCCTGCATGGCGCCCTGGATACCGGCGTCGACCGCGGGGATATACTCCTTGGGGATGACGCCGCCGGTGATCTCGTTGAGGAACTCGTAACCCTTGCCGGGCTCGTTGGGCTCGATCTTGATGCGGACGTGACCGTACTGGCCCTTACCGCCGGACTGACGGGCATACTTGGTATCCTGCTCGACAGACTTCTTGATGGTCTCCTTGTAGGCAACCTGGGGCGCGCCCACGTTGGCCTCGACCTTGAACTCGCGGAGCAGACGGTCGACGATGATCTCCAGGTGGAGCTCGCCCATGCCGGCGATGATGGTCTGACCGGTCTCCTCATCGGTGTAGGTCTTAAAGGTGGGGTCCTCTTCGGCCAGCTTCACCAGCGCCAGGCCCATCTTCTCCTGACCAGCCTTGGTCTTGGGTTCGATGGCGACGCGGATAACGGGCTCGGGGAACTCCATGGACTCCAGAATGATGGGAGCCTTCTCATCGCAGAGGGTATCACCGGTGGTGGTGTTCTTCAGACCCACGGCGGCGGCAATGTCGCCGGAGTACACAACCTCGATGTCCTCCCGGTGGTTGGCGTGCATCTGCAGGATGCGGCCGATGCGCTCCTTCTGCTTCTTGGTGGAGTTGAGCACGGAAGAACCGGTGCTCAGAGTACCGGAGTACACACGGAAGAAGGACAGACGGCCCACATAGGGGTCAGTCATGATCTTGAAGGCCAGCGCGGAGAAGGGGGCGGAGTCGTCGGCGGGACGCTCGTCCTCTTCCTCGGTGTCAGGATCCACGCCCTTGATGGCGGGGATGTCCAGAGGAGAGGGCATGAAGTCGACGATGGCGTCGAGCAGCTTCTGCACGCCCTTGTTCTTGTAGGAGGTGCCGCAGGTGACGGGAACCAGCAGGTTCTCGATCGTGCCGCGGCGCAGGGCGGCGCGGATCTTCTCCACGGGGATGGGCTGCTCCTCCAGAGCCAGCTCCATGATCTCGTCGTCGATGTCAGCGACAGCGTCGATGAGCTTGGTGCGGTACTCCTGAACCAGCTCCATCATGTCCGCGGGAATCTCCTCCACGCGCATATCCTTGCCCAGATCATCGTAGTAGATGTCGGCGTTCATCTCCACCAGGTCGATGATTCCCTTGAAGGTATCCTCGGAGCCAATGGGGAGCTGAATGGGCACGGCGTTACACTTGAGGCGGTCGTGGATCATGTTCAGCACGTTGTAGAAGTCAGCGCCCATGATGTCCATCTTATTGACGTAGATCATGCGGGGGACCTTGTAGTGGTCGGCCTGACGCCACACAGTCTCAGACTGGGGCTCAACGCCGCCCTTGGCGCACATGACGGTCACAGAGCCGTCCAGCACGCGCAGGGAGCGCTCCACCTCGACGGTGAAGTCCACGTGACCCGGGGTATCGATGATGTTGATACGGGTCTGGGGGAACTGATCCTTGGAACCCTTCCAGTAGCAGGTGGTGGCGGCGGAAGTGATGGTGATGCCGCGCTCCTGCTCCTGAGCCATCCAGTCCATGGTGGCGGTACCATCATGGGTCTCACCGATCTTGTAGTTGACGCCGGTGTAGAACAGGATGCGCTCGGTGGTAGTGGTCTTACCGGCATCGATGTGAGCCATGATGCCGATGTTGCGGGTATTTTCCAGGGTAACCTTTCTAGCCATATGCTGTTACCCTCCTTACCAGCGGTAGTGAGCGAAGGCCTTGTTGGACTCGGCCATCTTGTGGGTGTCCTCGCGCTTCTTGACAGCGGAACCCAGGTTGTTGGCGGCGTCCATGATCTCGCCGGCCAGACGCTCCTTCATGGTCTTCTCGCTGCGGGCGCGGGAGTAATTGGTCAGCCAGCGCAGACCAAGGGTCTGACGGCGCTCAGGACGAACCTCGATGGGCACCTGATAGGTGGCGCCGCCGACACGGCGGGCCTTGACCTCCAGGGACGGCATGATGTTCTCCAGAGCGGCAGTGAAGACCTCCAGGGGATCCTTCTCGGTCTTCTCCTTGATGATATCGAAAGCGCTGTAGACCACCTTCTGGGCCACGCCCTTCTTGCCATCCAGCATGATGCTGTTGACGAGCTTGGTCACCAGGACGGAGTTATAAAGCGGATCGGGCAGAACCTCCCGCTTGGGTACATTACCTCTTCTGGGCACTTTGCTTCCCTCCTTCATAGTATGATTTCATAGGTACTCGAACCGCTCATGCGGCCCGTGTAAAGACAAGTGCCTGCTTGTCCAGTGCCTGTCCGAGGCCTACCCTATATGGTAAACGCTCGGCAAGGCGATTTGCCTTGCGCGTAAGCGCACAATGCAATTCAAATGCGCGCATTCCGCGCCGGTGTGCAATTCCTGCGGAAGATTACTTCTTCGCGCCGCCCTTGCCGGCCTTGGGACGCTTGGCGCCGTACTTGGAACGGGCCTGCATACGGCCGTTGACGCCCTGGGTGTCCAGAGTGCCGCGGATGATGTGGTAACGAACGCCGGGCAGGTCCTTGACACGGCCGCCGCGGATCATGACCACGGAGTGCTCCTGCAGGTTGTGGCCGACACCGGGAATGTAGGCGGTGACCTCGTAGCCGTTGGTGAGACGCACACGGGCGATCTTACGCAGAGCGGAGTTCGGCTTCTTAGGAGTCGCCGTACGGACCGCGGTGCAGACACCTCGCTTCTGGGGAGAGGGCAGATCGGTCTCACGATTCTTCAGGGTGTTCAGGCCGTACTGCATGGCGGGAGAGTTGGACTTGTAGGTCGCAGCCTGACGTCCCTTGCGCACGAGCTGATTAAAAGTAGGCATGAGTAGTTCCTCCTTTCTTAATGGGTTGATTGTATTATTTTAACCGAATCTCCGAAGATGATTCCGTTAAAACCCAGTCAATAGTGCGGCCACGGCGGAACCCACCGCAATGCCGCAGGCCGTGCCCAGTTCCTTCATATGGGGCACGCGCTCCACAGGTACGCCGCGCTCCCGGCAGAGGATCTCTACCGGTTCAATGACACGGGGATCGGCGTCCTCCGCCAGAAAGACTCTGGCCGCTCTGCCGTCGCCCAGCACGCGCTTGGTCTGCTTCACACCCACGACCTTGGGGCCTGTTTTCAGTTCAGTCAGCACCATGCACGCCTCCTGTCGTTGCACTTGGAAACACCGCGCAACGGGGCATTTCCTGTCTGCGGCAGGTACACCTGCGCGATTTTGAATTATAGCATAGGAAACCCCATCCGTCAAGCGAAAAGGCTCTGTTTTTTTCTCCTTTTTCCACGCTTTTCCCCGTCAAATCGCCGGACTGGGTGCTTTTTACGTCTTTTGGCCGTCCGCACGTCTTTCCAAGGCGGACAAAAGGTTCCGGAGACTCAAAACTTCGACGCCCTGCGCCTATTCCTCCCCCGGCAAGCCTGCGCCCAAAGCGCAAGCTGGAAGAACTCCGTCCCAGCTTGGCACTCATCACATCCCACCAAGGCAGAGGAGGCCAATATGCGATACACTAACAGCCAAGGTAATAGCCTATGGAACTCAGAATATAGAGGAGGTATTCGGTATCGGAGAACAATACGCATATATCCGCGTCAGCAGCCGCGACCAGAACGAGGACCGGCAGCTTATCGCCATGCAGGGCCTTTGCATCCCGGACAGGAATATTTTCATAGACAAGCAGAGCGGCAAAGACTTCAAGCGTCCGCAGTATAAAAAGCTCGCGCGGCGCATGAAAAAAGACGACCTGCTCTACATCAAAAGCATCGACCGTCTGGGAAGGAATTATAAAGAAATTCTGGAGCAATGGCGCATCTTGACCAAGGAAAAGGGCGTGGATATTGTCGTGATGGACATGCCCCTGCTCGACACCCGGCGCGGAAAGGATCTGATGGGAACATTCCTCAGCGATATTGTCCTGCAAGTGCTGTCCTTTGTGGCGGAAAACGAGTGCGAAAATATCCGGCAGCGGCAGGCTGAGGGCATCGCCGCCGCCAAAACGCACGGGGTAAAGTTTGGCAGGCCGGCCCTGCCCCTGCCCGACAACTTCTACGAGATGCATCAGGCGTGGCGCGCCAAGAAAATTCCCCTCCGGCTGGCGGCAAAAGCCTGCGGCATGCCGGAAGGGACTTTCTATTATAAGGCTGTGAAGTTTGAAAAAGGGGGGGGTGAATAGAGCGGCTGAACGTTTGAAAATGTGTACTTTTCCAAATCTTTAAGCAGTAAGCACCTATGGCTATTATACTCTATATTCCCTATTTTTTCAATGGATTCTACACAAATTTACACCTCCAAACAACCGTTTGGAAAAGTACAATTATCCAAATAGAGATGAGCAAAACATGGCCTAAAGGAAAAAGTGGAGAGGGTAAACAGGAGCAGATTGCAGAGCAACCAGCAAAAAAGAGCGCAAAGGCCAAGCGCG
>JAHAEW010000130.1 GCA_018374635.1 Clostridiales bacterium | reverse complement strand
GGGATCTGGGGCAGGCGGCGGGCGATGGAGCTGGCCAGCATGGCCACCGAGATCACGGCATCTCCCTCGGCCTCTCCCAGCTCGCCGGGATTTTCCTGATGGAGCTGCATAAATTCTGCGCACACTGGCAGGGCCTTGGCCGGATCGTCTCCAAATATGTAGGCATAGGCCAGGTCAAAGCGGCCCGCCAGCTGCTCCGAGGGCTCCTCCAGCCGGTCCGCCACAGCCACAGCCTCCCGGCAGAGCTCCACCCGCTGGGGCGAATGGGGGAGTTCCCGGTACTGCTCCTGCAATTTGCTCAGCTTCTCGTAATCCGCCAGCATCTCCAGAAAGCCTTCCTCGCTCAGCTCGTCCTCGTCTTGATAACCCATATTTGTTTCCTCCGTTTTAATTTGGATTTATATCTGCTATGACAAACATAAATACTTTTATTCTCGGTTTATTTTTCTAATTCTCCTCCAACCCAAACCACTAAACGGGTAGGACAAACTGTTTTTCATATTTTGAAGAACTGTATAATTGTCGCTGTAAATCATAATATTAAGCGCCCAAGACAAATCGGCAATTATCATATATTCTGATGAAATAGCACAAAAACGCACATCATCGCTAAACCATGTCTTTTGCAGCTGGTATGGTTTTAATATGGACTCGATAAACTCCATCGGAGACATAGTCTGCTCCGGCTTTTTAGACAAAATATCACGAAATACCACTTTCGAAGCTGCATACTCTATTTCGTATAAAAATTGGGTATATCCTGCTTGACGGAATGCCATTTGAAATAAATAGTTTTCGAATGACCTGGAGAATAGGGAATCTTGGTACAGAAAAACGGGTGGATTATCACCCTCTGACAGTTTTATTGATAATGTTGCCTCTGTCCAATGAAAAGAAAAAGGTAACAATCCGTTTGGAACAAAATCATTATAATCTTCACTACATTCGCTCAATGCTATATCAAGATTAACTTCTGTAGTGCCGTCCCATTCCTGCTCCAACAATCCGTTATCATTCATTCCCATCGCCTGTAAAAACAGAAGGTATGCAAGAGGAATACTTGTTCCATATGGTTTCAAAATTTCTGCTAAGGATTGAATTTGGCTTTGCGATGCTGGCTCAACTTTTTGGGACCATTCCCGATTCATCGCATTCATCGTTTTATAAAGTCGCTCAATCATTGTTGGTAGAGGCCCTTTTTCAAACGGAATTTCATTTAGTCGCATGCCGTTTCCTTTCTATCCTGTATTTTGTATCTCTCAGCTTAAAACATTTCAGCTCCTTTGCACCGCCCGTAGCTGCCTCCCGTAATTGGGACAGCCGTTGCGGCGGTCGAACCGTCCGCCGATCTCCTCCGCCCGGTCCCAGAACCACCGGGCCAGGGCGGCACAGTCGTACACGCCGTTTTCAGGAAAGTCTTTGAAGCCGGGAACAGTGGGGAGCTTAATCCCGGCGTGCTGGGCGCTGTGAGCCTGGCAGAAATCCGCCGCCCCCAGATAGAAATAGAACTGCAGCCTCTGGTCCCAGAGGTTTTCCGTCCAGGGCAGGCACTTTGTCAGCAGTTTGATCCCGTCCTCTCCCGCGCCGAAGGCCGCCTCCATCCGCAGCAGGGTGCCCGCCCGGCGCAGGTCCGCGGGCCGCTCGACGGGTTGGATGAGCATGGCGGTGGCATAGCGCTCGGCGGCATCCAGATCCTGGCGGTTCAAGGCGTCCTCCGTCAGGATGGCAAGAAGCGTCCATGGCTCCTCGCCGCAGTATTTGCCCTGCTTCAACAGTTCCACGGCAATATCGATGGCCTCATCCTTCCGGCCCAGGGCCAGCATAAATCTCGCCGTCAGCCCGGCCTCGCACACCTCACAGTCGGAGGTGTCGTCCCGGGGGGCCTTCTGGAAACGATCAAGATGGTCTGCCAGGCCCCGCAGGTCTCCGGTCATGGCCGCCACCTTTCCCGCATAGGACTGCCACAGGCGCTCGCCCATGCCGTGGGTCCGCACCTGCCGGCGGAACTCCGTGAGCAGGGCGTCGCACTGCTCCAGTGGGATCTGGGGCAGATCGCAGGCCAGGTCGCAGGCCAGGCACGCGATATTGACTGCCAGCACCGCCTCCAAGTGGGGATTCCCGCTGGTGTTGGGGGTCTCCTCCTGCATCTGGAGAAACTCCGCGCACACCGGCAGCGCTTTCGCCGGGTCGCCCGCGGTCGCATAAGCCCAGGCCAGATCGTACCGGCCGCTGATCTGCTGGGCCCGGGCCTTCTCCCGGTCGGCCAGAGCGACGAATTCCTGGCAGAGCCCCAGGCGCTGGGGGGAGGACGGCGTCTCGCGAAGTTCCTTTTGCATCCGGTCCAAAGCAAGCTGTTGATCTGTCATATGGATGACCCTCTTTCTGTCTGACTGTCCGGCAGGGCGTACTGTCTCAGGGCCGCCGCCAGATCATCTTCAAAATAACGGTTGCTGCTGCGCCGCTCCAAACGGCGGTCAATGTGCCGGGTATCCTCCGGCACGGCGGCCCGGTTGGAATCAGACTCTGCATTGCAGCCTCGAAGCCGTCCTACTTCCGCTTGGAGCGCCTCATACGCTTTGCGCTCTGCACCTGTTGTAGCTTGTATGGGATATTGCGCTCTCGCGCGGCCATCAGCGCGAAGTCCACAAAATCGCCCCATCCGTCGGTCAGCGTATCAGAGCGGAGGGGGATCCTCTTCTCCGCTGTCTCCAGGATCATCCGGGTCCTCCTTTTCTCCTGAATGAGGTGGAGGGAGCGCACCTGTGTCCAAGGGATGTCGCGGGCCAGCCCAAAGCTGACCACCCGAAGCAGATGCCGGGAGTAAAACACCTTCCGCCAGCTGGAGTGCAGAAAACAGCCGATGAACAGGAGGTCAAGGCCGGCCAGCATCCAAAGATACTTCTTCAGCTCGCCGCTGCTCCAAAAGGCCCACAGCTCATGCGGCTCCGTAACAGCACACTGGCAGAGATACACGCCTATGACCGCCGTCAGCGCGGCAGGGAGGATGAGAAGCTGATAGGCTGCGGGCGTGCATTTCAGCACCCGGAAATCCGTATCCAAATCGTTCCGCTGCTGCTTTTGTTTCCAGCGCCGTCTGGAGAGAA
Organism: Clostridiales bacterium; assembly: GCA_018374635.1. Lineage (GTDB taxonomy): Bacteria > Bacillota > Clostridia > Oscillospirales > Oscillospiraceae > Pseudoflavonifractor_A. The sequence continues at coordinate 2,228 of JAHAEW010000130.1, read as the reverse complement.
AGTCCCATCCGGTGACGATCAAAAGCATGGGGATATTGATGGCCGCAAGGATCAGGGAATGACGCAGAAGCGCGGATATATTGTCCTTCCATCCCATGGCCAGACAGACCGCAAAATTGATCAGATTGGCGATCAGCAGGATGCTGAGGATCACGGTGAGGACCTCGATGGTTGTGGAATGCCTGCGCCGCCCGGTTGCAGGCGGTTCCAGGACATCGCCCCTTCGGAGCTGCTTTGCCCCGCGGCCCCGGAGCATTAGCCACACGACCTTTCCCGGCTCGGCGGTGCGAAGTTCCAGATGCGGCGCGACCATGATCCCTTCCACCCGCGCCCTGATGATTTTTCCATCGGCGCTGTTCCGGCACACATAATCATCCACTGAGATGCTGCCGCCCTCCACGATGCCGGTCACGGCAGCACAGGGGACTTTCAGCGCCTTGACCTCCCGCACCACCAGCCGAAACCTCGTTTCGTCCATATCGTCACTGCCTTTCATTCCATAACTTGCCGCTTATGTATTGCCTGCACTTGAACGTGACAGGGTGCACTGTGTCAGGGCCGCCGCCAGGTCATCTTCAAAATAGTGGCTGCGGTTGCGCCGGTCAAAACGGCGGCCGATGCTCTCAGCCTGGGTCAGAAACCAGTCCGCCAGCTCCTGTACTGGGTATCGCCCGTCCTCCCGCCACAGGGGGAAGGCTTGGGGCAGCTCCAGCTTCACCGTCTGCCGCACTCCGGCCAGCCGCCGGAAGAGGACACAGGCTCCCTTATCGAAGTCATAGACCTTCTTCTGATCCCACATCCCAATGGACCACTCCAGCCGCCGGGCGAACAGGGAGAGCCCCCGGTCAACATTGGTCATGCCCCAGCAGCGCAGGACGGGCCCGAGAAAGCGCAGGTCGGTCCGGTTGCGGTTGCCCTTCTTATAGAGCTTTTGGGCCAGAGGGACGGCGGCCTCCAGATCGCCTCGGTCCAGAGCGGATTCCAGGTAGGCGGCCCAGATATTCTGAAATGAATTCTCGCACGGGGAGAAGCGATAGGTCTCCAGGGGCTGAACATACCGCTGGGCCTCCTCCAGTCTGCCGAGACGGATGTACTGTTCCGCGGCCCAGGAATGCTCGCAGGCGTTGCAGTTTCCAAAGTGGTCATCCGGCGGCGTCTGCATGGCAAGTTCTATATACTCCAGCGCCCGCTCCGGGTCAGCATATTCCCAGCGCTCATACATCTGCCAAAAATAGGTGCGCCGGCCGATGCCATAGCGCTTAGTGAGCTGATTGTACTGCTCTAAAGCCGCCTCGTATTGGGCCATAGGGATCTGGGGCAGGTTCTTCATCACATCCACGCCCAGCTGGGTGATCATCAGGTAGGCGTCAATGAAATCACGGTTCCTCTGGATCTCGGGGGGTGCCGCCTCAAAGATGGGGCCGAACTCTGCCGCCACACCGATGCACTTGGGCGGGTCGTCCTGAAAATACACCTCGCTGGCATAGTGGAACCGAAAACCAAGCCGCCAATAGCAGTCTTGAGCCGTGTCCGCCAGCCGGATGGCCTCCTCATACGCGTCGATCCGGGGCTTCCCTTTTGGGAGCTTTTCGATGAGCCGGCTCAGCTTCTCGCCGTCAAACACTTCCTGTTGCATCTTTTTCACCTCACGCCATCCGTGCCCGTAAAACCTTACCGCACGGCCAAAGCCACCGCGAGATTGTGTCCAAAACAGTGACTTCCGTTGCGCTCGTCAAAGCGCCTGCTGATGGTCTCTGCCTGCGCACGGAACCAGTTGGCCAGCTCCTTGGTGCTGTACGCTCCATCCTCACGCCAGAGAGGAAACGCACGTGGCAGATCCAGATGTACCGCCTGCTGATGCCTGGACAGCCGCCGGAAGCACACACAGGCGCCCTTGTCAAAATCATAGACCTTTTTCTGGTCCCACAATCCAAAGCTCCACTCCAACCGTTTGGCAAACAGCTCCAAAGCTCGTTCTGGATCGGTATAGGCCCAGCAGCGCAGAATCGCCCCAATGTAGCTCAAGTCGCTCTTATCCCGGTTTCCCTTGCGGTAGAGGGCGTTGGCCCGCTTCTCCGCCTCCCTCAGATCCCCGCGGTCCAGCGCATCCTCTAAGTAGGCCAGCCAGTAAAGATGGGGCGTATCCGGGCAGAAGCGCATACGCCCCTGTTCCATGGGCTTGGCATACTCGTCCGCCGCCGCCCGGTTTCCCATCAGCAGTTCCATCT
>JAHAEW010000020.1 GCA_018374635.1 Clostridiales bacterium | reverse complement strand
CAAGTGTGCGAGCGAAAGCGAGTGCACGCAGCGGCCTGCATCCCCTCGAAAAAATGCTTGCATTTTTGAGAAGCGTGTCGAAGTTTTTCGACACGCTGAGCGGCCCGGGACGGTATTACCGTCCCGGGCCGCTCTCTTGCCCTTATCCCTCTTCCAGCAGGCGTCCGATGGCTTTTGCCACGCCGTCCTCCCGGTTGCTGGCGGTGACCCGGCGCGCCAGGGCGCGGATCTCCTCCGCGGCGTTGCCCATGGCGATGGGCATGCCCACCGCCGCCAGCATGCCCCGGTCGTTGTCGCTGTCGCCGATGGCGGCGCAATCCTCCAGACCGAGTCCCAGCACTCCGGCCAGAGCGGCCAGGCCGGTCCCCTTGTCCACGCCGGCGGGGACGATCTCAAAATTATAGGGCGCGGAAGAGGTCAGCTCTACCTCACGGCACCTGCCCAGCTCCTTCAGCAGGGACGGAAAGGTCTCCGGCGCGCCCTGGGCATAGATCTTGCTCAGGGGCAGCCCCTCCCGCTCCAGCACCGCGCCGGGGCGGGCCTCCACCCGCTTGCACCGGTGGAACCCGGCGCTGGGATAGGTGCGGAAGATCTCCTCTCCCCGTGGATTGACCAGCAGCTCCTCTCCCGCGAAGAGCATCAGGCCCAGCTCCTCCCGCTCCAGCCGCTCTACCAGGGCCCGCCCGGTCTCCCGGTGGATGTCCCAGCGGCGGGTGTTGCGCCGCTGGTCCAGATCGGCCAGGGCCGCGCCCCCCTGACAGACCAGCACGCGGTCGCACCCGGCCTGGTCGGCCACATCCTCCGACTCCTGCCAGGAGCGGCCGGTGCACAGCACCACCCGCACCCCTGCCTCCCTGGCCCGGGCAACCGCCCTCCGGTTTGCGGAACTCACCCGGCCGTCCGGGCCGATGAGGGTCCCGTCGATGTCCAGTGCGATGAGCGAATACATATCCATCATCCCTCCTGCCGTATCTTCTCCCCCATTATACCGGCTTCTTTTCCCCTTTTACAATGGGGATTTACGCCAGAAGAGGAGCACCCCTTCAGGTGCTCCTCTTTCCTGTTCCTATGAGAGGCTCAGCGCATGGTATAGAGCATGGTGGCCACTTCGCCGCGGGTGATGGACTGGTTGGGGTTGAGCTTGTTTCCGTATCCCGACACCACGCCCTGCCCCACCAGGATGCGGACATAGTCCAGGGCCCAGGCGGGCACATCTCCCGCGTCGGCTGCGGTGAGGGCGGGGGCCTCATACCCCTTGGCCTGGGTGCGGCCCAGAATGGTCATGACCTCCACCCGGCTGATGTTGGCATTGGCGTTCAGGTAGCGCTTCCCGCCGTTCTCACTGCCGCTGAGGATGCCCAGGCTGTACATGGCCTTGATCTCTCCCAGAGCCCAGGCCGGGGCCTGATCCGCGTCGGCAAAGGGCAGCTCCACACCGGCGTACTGCTCCAGATCCAGATCCAGCCAGCGGGCCACCAGGGCAAAGAACTCGCCCCGGGTGATGTTCCGGTCAGGGGCAAAGGTGAGGGGCTCACCCGCTGCCCCAGTGCCGGAGGTCACGCCGGTATCGTAGAGGTAGGTGGCGTACTTGGCCGCCCAGTGCCCCGTCATGTCGGTAAAAACATTGGCGTGGTCGGCGTTGGGGGCGATGTCCGCAGAGGCCCGGGCCCGGTTGCCGCTGGCGTCGCTGGCGGTCACGGTGACCCGGTGGGCCTTCCCGTCGGCGGCGGGCAGGGTGGCGCTCAGGCTGTTGGCGCTCTCGTTCCAGGTCATTTCCAGGGGCGCGCCGTCATAGGTGACCTCCACGTTTTTGGCATAAATGGTCTGATCCACATCGTCGGTGACGGTGGCGGTGAGCTGGCTTCCCGAGACCTTGACCGTCACATCGGGTGCGGCGGTGTCCTCCATCTGCTGGTTGGCGGTGGTCAGCTGGTCCACCCAGATGGCGCCCTGGCTCTGCGCTCCGCCGCCGTAGATGATGTTCAGTCCGCTCAGGGCGGCAGCGCCCTGGGGCAGCTCCACCGAAACCTTTTTCCAGCCGGTGAAGTCCAGCCCGGTGAGGACCACGGGCTCCACCGCGGCTCCCTCGCCGCTGCCCACCGTCACGCTGGCGGTCAGGCTGTTGCCCGAGCCGTCGCCGTAGACCCACAGGTCCAGCCTGCGCTCGCCGTCGGCAATGGGCAGGTTCACGCTCAGCGCGGCGGTGCCGTTCTGCGCCGCGTCATAGTCCAGACGCACGCTCTGCCGGCCAAAGCGCACGTGCTCCAGTCCCGTCTCGGGGGACGCGGTGACGGTCTCGCCGCTCACAAAGGCGGAGAGGTCGCCCTCACAGTCCTCCAGGGGCAGGATGTGTCCGGCCACGCTGACGGGAATGCTCACACTCTTCCCGCCGGCGCTCACGGTGAGGGTGCCGCCGGCCCCCTCGCTCCCGGCGGTAAAGACGCCGTTGGGGTCCACGCTTCCCACCGCCGGGTCACAGGTCCAGGTATAGCTGCCGTCCTGGGAGACCAGGGCGAGCTTCCGGTAGACCGCGTCGGCCTTCAGGTTGACCTGCTCTCTGGGAGCCACATTGAGGGCGGTCACGGCCTTTCCGCTGGCCTCATTCCGCAGGGAGATGGAATCGGGGGTCTTGACCACCGTCATGGTGGCGCTCCCCTCCGCGCCGCCGCCGCTGGCGGTGACCTTGGCGGTTCCGCTCTCGCTCCCGGCGGTAAAGACGCCGTCCGTGGTGATGAGCCCGTCCCCGTTCTGGATGGAGTAGCTCACCGGCGCGGCGTTGCTCATGGGATAGTAGGCGGTGTCCAGCGCCTGGGCGGAGAGCTGGACGCTGCTGCCTGCGAGGAGCATGGCGTCGCTTGGCGTAACATAGTAGGAACCCAGGACCCCGGTCGCCGTCAGCGTGGTGGTGAGGAAAATGGCGGTGCTGTTGGCCCGCTGGGAGCCGCCCGAGGGCTTGTTCACCACACCCAGGGTGCTCTCACCGGGATAGGTGGCCCCCAGGGTGGTGGAGCCGCCTCCGTCCAGGGCCACCGCCTCCACACAGCCCAGCTCGATCAGGCGCATAGCCACCTGCTCCAGCGTCGCGCCCACACTGTACCCGGACTGGTCCCCGTCAATGGTGTAGAAGAGGACGCTGCCGTCCTCCTTCAGGCCGATGGCGGTGCGGGCCCGGCGGGTCTTGGCATTGGGGTCGCTGTTGAAGCTGGCGTAGTCCACCTGTCCGGCGTTCACCAGGCGGCTGGGCGCGCCGGTGGCCTCCACCGCCTCAGTCCACCGGGTGTCGCCGGTGGCAAAGTCCACCTCAACCGTATCCCCGGCCTTCAGGGCCTTGAGGGGCGCGGTGGCGGCCTCGCCGCTCTTGTTGTTGACCGTGAGGACATATTTCCCGCTGGGGATGGCTGTGGAGGAGGTGGATTCCACCACCTGGTCCACTGTGAAGGTCATGCGGCTCATGACGGCAGGGGCCTCCCGCCGGGTGAGGACCGCTCCGTCCTCCCGGGTGACGGTCTCCCCCACCCCGTCCAGCACGGGGGTCAGGATCACATCCACGCCCGCGCTGGTGTTGCCGGTGGTGCTGCCGAAATCGCTGTTGAGGAGCACATAGCCCCCATTATCGCTGCGCACCTTGTTGAGGCCGCCGGCGATGTTGTAGGTCTTGCCCCCGAAGCTGGCCCGGACGGCAATCTTGGGCTGGCCGATGAAGGCCGTCCCGTCCTCCCGGAAGCCGATGCCGTAGTACCAGGAGCCGCCCCCCTGGGAGCTGTCCGCCGACGGGGTGGAGCGCAGGATGCCGTCGGTGATGATGACGCCCTCGGGCGCGCCGGTGGAAAAGGAGTAGTAGCCTCCATTGATGCCGCCCACCACCCGCTTGCCCTGGTTCTCCAGGGTCTTGGCCATGGAGGTAAGGGTCTCCCGGCTGGTGATGCTCTTGCCGTAGGCCAGGGTGGGCCGCACGTCGGCGCTGGGGGTATAGGTCAGATAGTTCTCCGTGCGCAGGTCGGAATAGGTGTCGCTCCAGAAGATCTGGAAATCCACTCCCGTTCCGGGAGAGAGTCCCACGCCGCCGCTGTGGATGTCATGTCCCAGCGCCACCGACGCGGAGGCCGCGGTACTCCCCACCATGACCAGGGCCATGGCCGCGGCCGCGGCGCGCTTGCTCCAAATGCTCATGTACAAAAACCTCCTTGGCTGTTCACAGCCAATCCAATCCCAATTTCTTGCCGGTCAGAGAACCCTCTCCGACCGGGAAAAGGCGCCCGGGCAAACCGCTCCGGGCGCGCCAATACTTTGTTATGTTAACACATTGCCGCTCATTTGTAAACTGAAAGCCGTCTTTCGCGCCGACTTTCTCAGGGCTGGCCCGGTTCCGTATCCCGGATGTTCCGGCGCAGGCGGGGGAGCAGGGTGTCCAGGGCCGCCTTCTCCTGAATCTCCAGCAGGTCGCCGATGAGCTGGTTGGACACCAGGAACCCCTGGGGGGTGAAGTACCACCGCCGGTCCTGCCGGGCGGCCCATCCCCGGCGCTCGTACTCCTCCAGCTTCTGCTCGATGGGGTCGAAGTTCATGAAATACTCCCGCCGGTACTCCCACTCCTCAATGCCCCGGGTGGTGCGCAGGCGGAGCATCAGGTACTCCCCGCCCCGCTCCCGCTGGGGGATCAGCTCGGACTCGTCCACGATGTTCCCGCCGTGGAGCACGCCCTCGATATAGGCGTCCAGGTCCCGCACGAAGGAGTAGCGCCGTCCCCCGAAGTCGGAGTGGGCCCCCGGCCCAAAGCCGATGTAAGGCCGCCCCATCCAGTATTTCAGGTTGTGCCGGGACTGGAAGCCGGGCCGGGCAAAGTTGGAGATCTCATACTGCTTGTATCCGGCCTTGGCCAGCCGCTCCACCATCCACAGGTACATGTCGGCCTGCATGTCGTCGTCGGGGAGGATCTCCCCCCGCTCCACCCGGGTGTAGAGGGGGGTCCCCTCCTCCACCTTCAGGCCGTAGCAGGAGAGGTGCTCCGGCTCCAGGGCCAGGGCGCTCTCCACGCTCTCCGTCCAGGCCTCCATGCTCTGGCTGGGCAGGCCGTAGATGAAATCCAGGCTCACATTTTTGATCTTGGCCTCCCGGGCGGCCTGGACAGCGGCCTTGGCCTGGGCAAAGGTGTGGGGCCGGTGGAGCCCCTCCAGGTCCCGGTCGCAGCAGGACTGCACCCCCAGGGAGATGCGGTTGACTCCCGCCCGACGCAGGCGGCAGAGCATCTTCTTCTCCACGCTGTCGGGATTGCACTCCACGGTGATCTCGGCGTCCCGGGCCACGTCAAACCGGCGGCAGACCTCGCCCAGCAGCTCCCGCAGGCGCTTCTCGCCGTAGTAGCTGGGGGTGCCTCCTCCAAAATAGATGGTATCTACCTGGTGCCCCCGGGCCAGAAGGCCCGTCTCCCGGATGTGGGCGACCAGCGCCTTCTGATAGTCGTCCATCCGTCCCTCCCGCCCGGCCAGGGAGTAGAAGTCGCAGTAGTCGCACTTGCTGCGGCAGAAGGGGATGTGGATATAGATTCCGAGTTTTCCAGCCATACAGGTACACCTCGTCCAATCAGGGTCTTTCTTTTGTATTATACCTTGTTTCTCTTCAGTTGAAAAGCGTTTCCAGCTTCTTCCGTATCCGGCGGGGCGGCGGCCTTGACTTTTCCGTCCCCCCTGCTATACTTCATATGCCCGCCCGCACAGCGGCGCAATCCCTTACGCCAGACAGGAGGAATCGGCATGGAAGCGGAAGATCATTCTCCCCGGCGGCTCGCCCTCACCGTCTCCCCCGCCCAGGATGGGAGCACTGTGGACGCCCTGCTGCGGCGGACCCTGGGCCTCTCGGGCACCTCGGTGAAGCGGGCCAAGCGCGTCCCCGGGGGCATCCGGCTGGACGGCGTCCCGGTCTTTGTCACCGCCCGGGCCCGCTCCGGGCAGCAGCTCTCCGTCCTGGTGGGGGACACCGGGGAGGACGAGACCCTCATCCCCACCCCCGGTCCGCTGGATATCTGCTATGAGGACGCCGACCTCCTTCTCCTCAACAAGGCCCCCGGGGTGGCCGTCCACCCCAGTCCGGGCCACTTTGACCATACGCTGGGTAATTTTGTGGCCTATTATTACAAAACATCGGGGCAGACCGCCCGGTTCCGCCCGGTCAACCGGCTGGACCGGGGGACTTCCGGCCTTATGTGCGTGGCCAAGCACGCCCATGCCCACGAGCTTCTCAAGGAGCAGCTCCACACCCCCGCCTTCCGCCGGGCCTACCTGGCCGTGTGCGAGGGGTGCCCCCCGGCGGAGCGGGGCGTGGTGGACGCCCCTATCGGCCGGGCGGAGGACTCCCTCCTCCGGCGGGAGGTCCGCCCCGACGGCGCCCCCGCCCGCACCCGGTACAAGGTGCTTTCCCGGGGGGAGCGGCGGAGCTTGGTGCGCCTGGAGCTGGAGACCGGGCGCACCCACCAGATCCGCCTCCATATGGCCCACCTGGGCTGTCCGCTGACGGGGGACTTTCTCTACGGCCGGGAGGACCCCCGCCTTATCCCCCGCCCCGCCCTTCATTCCTGGCTTCTCTCCCTGCGCCATCCCATCACCGGGGACGGACTGGAGCGGACGGCCCCCCTGCCCCCGGACCTGCTCCGCCTGCTGGAGATTTCTTCCCTCACGCCCTCTCTTGAAGGCCCGGGGCGGGTATGATAAAATGAGTAGCAAACTTTTTCCCGGAGGACCGTCGTGAATCAACTTGAACAGCTTCCCATCCCCCTGCTCCAGTGGTTTCAGGAGCACGCCCGGGTGCTCCCCTGGCGCAGCGATCCCACTCCCTACCACGTGTGGATCTCGGAGATCATGCTCCAGCAGACCCGGGTAGCGGCGGTGCTGGACTACTACCGCCGTTTTCTGGACGCGCTCCCCACCGTGGCCCATCTCGCCGCCGTGGAGGAGGATACGCTCCTCAAGCTCTGGCAGGGGCTGGGCTACTACAACCGGGCCCGCAACCTCCAGAAGGCCGCCCGGCAGATCATGGAGGAATTCGGCGGGGTCTTTCCCGCCTCCTATGAGGAGATCCTCTCCCTGGCCGGGGTGGGGGAGTATACGGCGGGGGCCATTTCCTCCATCGCCTTCGGTATCCCGGTCCCCGCGGTGGACGGCAACGTTCTGCGGGTAGTTGCCCGGATCACCGGCGACCGGGGGGACATTCTGAACGCCGCCACCAAGGCCCGGATGCGCGCCGCCCTGCTGGATACCATGCCCAGAAAATTCCCGGGGGCGTACAACCAGGCCCTCATGGAGCTGGGCGCCCTGGTGTGCCTGCCCAACGGCGCGCCCCTGTGCGGGCAGTGCCCCGCCGCTTCCTTCTGCACCGCCCATCGGGAAGGGCTCACCGGCGAGCTGCCGGTCAAGGCCCCCAAGAAGGCCCGCCGGGTGGAGGCGCGCACGGTATTTCTCCTCTTCCACGGCGGCAGGGTGGCCCTCCGCCGCCGCCCCAAGCGGGGCCTGCTGGCCGGATTGTGGGAGTACCCCAACGAGGTGGACGCCGGGCCCGCCGCGCTGGAAGACTGGGGCATCACCCCCCGCTCCCTGGAACCGGGGGGTGCGGGGAAGCACATCTTCTCCCACATCGAGTGGCATATGCGCGCCCTGCTGGCCGAAACGGCGGACGACGCCCTCCCCGGCGGCTGGGTGTGGGCCGACGCGCGGGAGCTGGAGGAGGTCTATGCCATCCCCAACGCCTTCCAGGCCTTCTCCGGCGCAGTGGCCGCCCGGCTGAGTTCCTCCCTCTGACATCACACAGAAAAGGAGCCGCTATGAATGTTACCGCCTTGACCGCCGCCCAGCGGCGCTACTTCAACGAGGGCCTGACCCGGAGCATCTCCTTTCGCCGGGAGATGCTCCTGCGCCTGAAACGGGGCCTGGAGCAGCATGAGGAGGCCCTCCTCTCCGCTCTGGAGCAGGACCTGGGCAAGTCCCGCTTTGAGGCCTATGAGACGGAGCTTGGCATCGTCCGCGCCGAGCTCCGGGACGCCTGGAAGCACCTGGAGAAATGGGCCCGTCCCCGGCGGGCGCCCACCCCTCTCTCCCAGTTCCCCGCCGTCAGCCGGGTCTACCGGGAGCCCTTTGGGGTGGCCCTCATCCTCTCCCCCTGGAACTATCCCCTCCAGCTCACCCTGGTCCCCCTCATCTCCGCCCTGGCGGCGGGGTGCACCGCGGTGGTGAAGCCCTCAGCCTATGCCCCTGCCACCTCCCAGGCGGTGGCCGATCTGCTGGGGGAGGTCTTTGAGGAGCGCTATGTAGCCTGTGTCCAGGGCGGCCGGGCCGAGAACGCCGCCCTGCTGGAAGAGCACTTTGACTTCATCTTCTTCACCGGCAGCACCGAGGTGGGGCGCACCGTCATGGCCGCCGCCGCCCGGCATCTGACCCCCGTGGCCCTGGAGCTGGGGGGCAAGTCCCCCGCCATCCTGGCCCCCGACGCCGATCTGGACCTGGCGGCCCGGCGCATCGCGTGGGGCAAATTCCTCAATGCGGGCCAGACCTGTGTGGCCCCCGATCACGTGTGGGTCCCCGCTGAGGCCAGGGACTTTTTTGTGGAGAAGCTCAAGACCTGCATCACCCGATTTTACGGGGAGCGGCCCCTGGAGAGCCCCGACCTCCCCCGCATCGTCAACGACAAGCACTTTGAGCGCCTGCTGGGCCTGATGAAGTCGGGAACCGCCGCCTGCGGCGGGACCTGGGACGCCCCTTCCCGGCGCATCGAGCCCACCGTCCTGGTGGACGTCACCGAGGACATGCCGGTCATGGAGGAAGAGATCTTCGGCCCCATCCTGCCGGTGCTCCCCTATGAGGATCTGGACGAGCTCGTCCTCCACCTTCAGAGCAAGCCCCGGCCCCTGGCCCTGTACCTCTTCACCCGCAACCACTACCGGATGGACCGCGTCAGCGCCCTGCTCCCCTTCGGCGGCGGGTGCGTCAACGACACCGTCGTCCACCTGGCCAACGGAAACCTGCCCTTCGGCGGCGTCGGGGAGAGCGGCATGGGCCGCTGCCACGGGGAGTGGGGCTACCGCACCTTCTCCCATGAGAAGGGCATCCTGCGCAAGCTCTCTCTGGACATCCCGGTGCGCTACCCGCCCCACAGGGGCAAGGGCCTTGGCCTGCTCAAGAAGCTCATGTGACCACACCGGCATATTATAAAAATGAAAGACAGGGGAATGGAACGACCATGGCAAAGCTGTATTTTCGCTACGGCGTGATGGGGTCCAGCAAGACCGCCAACGCCCTGATGGTGCGCTATAATTACGAGGAGCGGGGGCAGGACGCCCTCCTGGTCAAGCCCGAGCTGGACCAGCGGGACGGGGCCCGCTTCGTGGCCTCCCGGGCGGGACTGAGCCACCCGTGCATCTATTTCACCGACCTGCGGAAAAAGACCCCGGAGGAGCTCAAGGCCTACGCCTGCATCATTGTGGACGAGGCCCAGTTTCTCACCCGGGAGGAGGTGCGCTACCTCACCGACCTGGTGGATAGCCAGAACATCCCGGTCATCTGCTACGGCCTGCGGGCCGATTTCAAGGGGGAGCTCTTCCCCGGCTCTCAGGAGCTGCTCTCCTGCGCCGACATCATCGAGGAGATCAAGACCATCTGCTGGTGCGGCAAGAAGGCCACCTGCAACGCCCGCTTTGATGCGCACGGCAACGTCCTCAAGGAGGGCGAGCAGGTGGTGCTGGGGGCCAACGACCGGTATATCGGCCTGTGCCGCAAGCACTGGAAAGAGGGCAATCTAGGGCCGAAGTAACTCCCCGGCGGTGCTCTCCAGCATGAGGAGCACCCCCATCCGGAAGCCCTCCTCGAAGGCGTAGCGGCTGTGTCCGTCCACGGGGTTGTCCCGCAGCTCCTCCGGCCAGCGCTCCGGCTTGGGATAGCCCACAAAATAGTCGTAAAGTAAGTCAATCATCAGCGACATATTTATCCCTCCACAATATACAGTCAACTGTGTATTGTGATTTTAACACACAGTTAACTGTGCGTCAAGGAGGCCGCATATGTTTTCACAGCGGATTCGTCAGCTCCGCCAGGAACGCGGACTGACTCAGACCGAAGCAGCAGAGGAAGTTCACCTCTCCATGCGCGGGTATCAGGACCTGGAATTGGGCCGAAAGCCAAAATATGATACCCTCCTCCACATCGCGGATTTTTACGGCGTGTCGGTGGACTGGCTGATGGGCCGCACGGAGCGCCGGGAGGTCTGGAAGGCATGAGAAAGGAAGGACCGCCATGATCTGCAATCTCTGTCCCCGGAGGTGCGCCGCCCTGCGCACCGACACCCGCGGGGAGGGGCGCTGCGCCATGCCCTCCCTTCCGGTGGTGGCCCGGGCCGCCCTCCATCAATGGGAGGAGCCGCCCCTCTCGGGCGCCCGCGGGGCGGGCACGGTCTTTTTCTCGGGCTGTCCGCTGGGGTGCGTGTTCTGCCAGAACGAGTCCATCAGCCACGAGAACTTCGGCCGTCCCATCTCCGTGGAGCGGCTGCGCGCCATCTTTCAGGAGCTCATCGACCAGGGAGCCCACAACATCGACCTGGTGAATCCCACCCACTTTGCCCACGCGGTGCTCCAGGCGCTGGAGGAGCCCCTGCCCGTGCCGGTGGTGTGGAACTCCGGGGGCTATGACACGCTGGAGACCCTCCGCGCCCTGGAGGGGAAGGTGGACGTCTACCTCCCCGACCTCAAGTACCTCCGCTCCGAGACGGCGGCGCGTTACTCCGATGCCCCCGACTATCCGGAGGCGGCCTGCGCCGCCATTCTGGAGATGTACCGCCAGACCGGCCCCTGCGTCTATGACGGGGATGGCCTGCTCCGGCGCGGGGTCATCATCCGTCACCTCATCCTTCCGGGGCGGCTGAGCGAGACCAAGGAGGTTATGGACTGGGTGGCGGAGCACTTCGCGCCCGGTCAGGTCCTCTTCTCCCTCATGAGCCAGTACATCCCCTGGGGCCGGGCCGGGGAGTTCCCCGAGATCGACCGGAAGCTGCGCCCCTCCGAGGCCCGCAGCGCCCGGCAGTACATGGACGCCCTGGGTCTCACGGGCTTCACCCAGGAGGACTCCTCCGCCGAGAGCGCCTTCATCCCCGCCTTCGACCTCACCGGGGTGGAGAAGCCCGCCCTCTGATTTTCCCGGAAATTCCGAAAACACTTCGTATATTCGACCTTATTTTTAACTATTAGGAGTGAACTTATGGCCTTACGTCCCTTCCGCTCCAACCCACACATGAAAACCATGTGGCGTCTCTCCTGGCCTGCCATCATCGAACAGGTGCTGGCCACCATGGTCAGCTATGTGGATACCGCCATGGTGGGCGTGCTGGGAGCGGCGGCCACCGCCTCGGTGTCGGTGAACGCCTCCTCCATCTGGCTCATCAACGGCATCCTGGCCGGGATCGGAGTGGGCTATTCGGTGCAGGTCTCCAACGCCATCGGCGCGGAGGACGACGGGCGGGCCCGGCGCATCATCCGGCAGGGCATTCTGGCCACGGTGGTGTGCGGGCTGGCCGCCCTTCTTCTCTTCCAGCTGCTGGCCCCCTTCATCCCGGTCTGGCTGGGCGCGGAGGAGGCCGTCCGTCCCACCGCCACCGCCTACCTGCGCTGGTACACCCTCTGTATGCCCTTCGCTGCGGCCAGCGCCATCTTTTCCGCCATCCTGCGCTGTATGGGCAACACCAAGACCCCGCTGATCTTCAATTTCTCAGCCAATCTCATCAACCTGGTCCTCAACTTCTTTCTCATCTACGAGACGCGCACCGTGACGGTGGGCGGGCTCTCCCTCACAGTCCCCGGCGCGGGGCTGGGGGTGGCCGGAGCGGCCATCGCCTCGGCGGCGGCCTGGGCCTTTGCCGGGTCCATGCTTCTCTACGCGGGGATCCGCCAGGGGCCCCGCTTCCAGGTGCGGTTCCGGGAGGGCTTCCGCCCGGACGGCAGCATCATCCGGATGGCCCTCCACCTGGGTCTCCCCTCCGCCCTGGAGCGTGCCACCATCAACCTGGGACAGATCGTCATGACGGCCCTGGTGGCCTCCATCGGCACGGTGGCCCTGGCGGCCAACCAGATCGCCACCACCGCCGAGGGGCTGTGCTATCTCCCGGCCTACGGCATCTCCTATGCCAGCGTGGCCCTGGTGGGCCAGTCAGTGGGGGCCCGCTCGGCGGAGAACGCCCGGACCTACGGCAGCCTTTCAGCCAGGGTGGCCCTGGCGCTCTGTACCGCGCTGGCCGTCCTTCTCTTCCTCTTCGCCCCGACGCTTGCCTCCCTCTTCAACTCTGATCCCCAGGTGGTGGAGCAGGCCGCCCTGATGCTGCGCATCGTCTGCTTTGCCGAACCCTTCTTCGCTCTGTCCATCGTGCTCTCCAGCAATCTGCGGGGGGCCCATGACGTGCGCTATCCCATGGTAGTGGGGCTCATCTGCATGTGGGGTGTGCGTATCATCCTGGCGCCCATCCTGGTGCTCTACGGCAAACTGGGGCTGGCCGGCGTGTGGATCGCCATGAGCGTGGACCTGATCCTTCGGGGCATCCTGTGCACACACCGCTGGCGCAGCTGGAAGTGGGTCCATATCGCCGGACTGGACGCCCCGCCCGCCGTCCACATCACCCCCTCCTGATGTGGATAACCTGAGAAAAAAACACCGCCCGTCTCCTCATCCGAAAGAGACGGGCGGTGTTCTTATTTCATCCGGTTGCGGAGCGGTTCTCCGGCCAGATAGCGGCGCAGGTTGTCCAGCGCGATTTCCACCAGCCGGTCCCGGATGGCGGGAAGGTGATCGCCCCCCGCCACGTGGGGGGTGATGAGGCAGTGCTCGGCCCGCCACAGGGGATGGTCCTCGGGCAGGGGCTCCGGGGAAGTCACATCCAGGCCGGCCCCCCAGAGGTGTCCCTCCTCCAGGGCCTGGGCCAGGGCGTCGCAGTCCACGGCGCTCCCCCGTCCGGCGTTGAGGAGGATGGCGTCCTCCTTCATCCGCCCGATGCGGGCCCGGTCCATGAGCCGGTCGGTCTCCGGGCTGTGGGGGAGGACCAGGGCCACCACGTCCGCCTTGGGCAGCCACTCGTCCAGCGCGGACAGGGGGTGCATCTCGTCGATGCCCTCCGCCCCCCGCTCGGGGGAGCGGCGCAGGCCCACGGTATGTGCCCCCATCCCCTTGACCAGCCGGGCAAAGGCGGAGCCGATGTCCCCGGTGCCCGCCACCAGTACGGTGGCTCCCGCCAGGGTCTTGACCTCTCCCAGCGGGGCCCAGCAGTGCCGGTTCTGGGTGTCCCGGTACTGGTACAGGCGCTTGCACAGGGCCAGAAGGGTGGCGAACATATGCTCGGACACCGCCTGCCCGTAGGCCCCCACGGCGGAGGTGAGCATGGCCCCCTCCCGCAGCACCCCCTCCTTCAGATAGGGGTCCACCCCGGCGCTCCAGGTCTGGAGCCAGCGGAGCTGTCCGGCCTTTGCCACCCGGTCCGTGGGGGCACAGCCCAGAATGACGGTGGCCCGGGCATACTCCTCCTCCGGGGCCTCGGGGGAAAAGCGGGTGGCCGCCACCGGGCGGAAGATCTGTTCTACGCCGGGCGCGGCCGCTGCAAAGGCCGCGCGCTCCTCCCCGGTCAGGGGCAGAAAATTCAAAATCGTTTCCATGACGGGACCTCCTCCCTATGATGCGTCCTGATGGCGCAGGCGGGACATTTACTCGCCCAGCAGGTCCTGGAGGATCTCCACCGCGTCGTAGACCATCCGGTCGCAGTGGGGCTTGCGCTCCTCGCCGTTCTCCTTGGCCCGCTGAAGGAGCCCCGCGCAGTCCAGCACCTGGTTCTTCTCCCGGAAGCGGCGCAGCAGCTCCCGGCTCTCGGCCTCTCCCTTTCCGGCCATACCCAGCACCATGAGCGCGCCGGTCACGGCCCCGCAGGTGGAACCGTGGCGCATCCCGGCACCGAAGTGGGCCCCCAGCTGGAAGGCGGCCTTCTCGTCCAGGCCGCACTGATCTGCAAAGGGCAGGAGCACCGCCTGGGCGCAGTTATAGTGTACGTTGGTATCGCCCCGCAGCGCGCGGCAGGCTTCCATTCGATCCATATAATGATTCTCCTTTTCTCACAATTGGCTTAGGCCTGGAGGTCGCCCTCCAGCACCATCTGGCGGTAGTCCAGGAACTGGAATCCCAGCCGCTGGTAGAGCCGGATGGCCCCCTCGTTCACGTCGGTGACCTCCAGACGGATGCGGGGGTAGTTGGGGTACTGCTCCTTCACCCAGCGGAACACGGCGGTGCCGTAGCCCTTGCCCCGGCAGGCGGGGGTGAAGTACATCTCCTCAAAAAAGACGCAGCGGCCTCCCACCTCGCCGGAGTAGCACTCGGTGAGGTAGGCATAGCCCACGGCCTGCCCGTCCTCCACCAGGAGCATACCCCGGAGGAGAGGCTCAGCCGGGTCCACCGCGTCCCGGAAGGTGCGCTCCAGGACGGCGGGGTCGGTGTTGTGGTCCACGGCGGGACTCTGGTAAAAGGCCTGGACCATGGGCATAACCACATCGTGGTCAGCGGCGGTCATGGCGCGGATCTCAAACATATGGATTTCCTCCTGTGTGATCGTAATTTGGGTTGTTTTTCGGTCCATCAATTAAAGATGTCGGCGTGCTCGGTGAAGAGCCGCCGGATCTGCTCCTTCAGGGGCTGGTGCTCCGGCCGGTCCAGGGTGGGGTCCTCGGCCAGCAGAGCCTGGGCGGCTTCCTGGGCCTCCTTGAGCAGGCGGGTGTCCCCGGCCAGGTCGGCAATGCGCATCTGGGGCAGGCCGTGCTGCCGCTTGCCGAAGAAGTCGCCGGGCCCCCGGAGCTTCAGGTCCTCCTCCGAGATGCGGAAACCGTCGGTGGTCTGGGTGAGGACTTTGAGCCGGGCACGGGTCTCCTGGTTCCGGTTGGAGGTGATGAGCACGCAGTAGGACTGGTGCTTTCCCCGGCCCACACGGCCCCGGAGCTGGTGGAGCTGGGAGAGGCCGAACCGGTCGGCGTTCTCCACAATGATGAGGGAGGCGTTGGGCACGTCCACCCCCACCTCGATGACGGTGGTGGAGACCAGCACATCCAGCGCGCCCCCCGCAAAGGCGGCCATGGCGGCCTCCTTCTCCCTGGGCTTGAGCCTGCCGTGGACAAAGCCCACCCGCAGGTCGGGAAAGACCCCCTCCTGGAGGTCCTTGGCGTAGGCGGTGACCGCCTTCAGGTCGGCAAAGCCGGGGGGCGGCTCCACCCCCTCGGGGGAGGGCTGGGCCTCCTCCACCGCGGGACAGACGATGTAGACCTGCCGCCCCTCGGCCACCTGCCGCCGGACGAACTGATACATACGCGCCCGCTTGTCCTCCCCCACCAGGAAGGTCTCCACCGGGGTGCGCCCCGGGGGGAGCTCGTCGATGACGCTCACATCCAAATCCCCATAGATGATGAGGGCCAGGGTGCGGGGGATGGGGGTGGCCGACATGACCAGCACATGAGGGGAGAGCCCGCCCCCCTTGGCCGCCAGGGCGGAGCGCTGCCCCACGCCGAAGCGGTGCTGCTCGTCGGTGATCACCAGGCCCAGCCAGGCAAAGTCCACCCCCGCCGAGAGGATGGCGTGGGTGCCCACCAGCAGGTCGATCTCCCCGGCGGCCAGGGCGGCGCGGACCTTCTTCTTCTCACTGGCGCGCATGGAGCCGGTGAGGAGTCCCACCCGCAGACCCGCCGGGGCGAGCACCCCCGACAGGGTGCGGAAGTGCTGCTCGGCCAAAATCTCGGTGGGGGCCATCAGGGCGGCCTGCCACCCGGACTTCCAGGCCAGGAAGCAGCAGGCCGCCGCCACCATGGTCTTGCCCGAGCCCACATCGCCCTGGACCAGCCGGTTCATGGGGCGGCCCGAGGCGCAGTCCTCCGCCGCCTCCCGGATGGCCCGGCGCTGGGCCTCGGTGAGGGAAAAGGGGAGCAGGTCAAAAAAGGGCTCCAGGCGCTCCCGCCGGAAGACGGGGCCGGAGGCCCCCTCCCGCCGGGAGCGGAGAAAGGCCAGGCCGCAGGAGAGGTAGAAGAGCTCCTCAAAGATGAGCCGCCGCCGGGCCAGGGCCAGGGCCTCCTCCGAGGCGGGAAAGTGGATGTTCTGATAGGAGTAACCGCAGGCGGCCAGGGCGTGGGCCTGCCGCACCCGGAAGGGGAGGATCTCCGGCATCGCCTGGGCGCAGTCCTGAACGCACCGGAGGGCGAGCCCCGAGAGCAGGTTATTGGAGATCCCCGCCGTCAGGGGGTAGATGGGCATGATCCGCCCGGTGAAGCGGGGGCGGTCCTCCGGCTCAAAGACCGGGTTGGTCATGCGCCGGCGGGGGGGCAGGCCCTCCACCATGCCATAGAAGATATAGCTCTCCCCTGGGACCAGGGCATTTTTCACATAGCTCTGGTTGAAGAACGTGAGCTCCATGGAGCCGCGGGCGTCCACTACCCGCGCCTTGGTCAGCTCCAGCCCCTTGCGGATATAGGAGCGGCGGGGGGGCTCGGCCACCATGGCGGCCACGCACACAGGGAGCTCCACCGGGGCCGCGGCAATGGTATAGCGCTGCCGCCGGTCCTCATAGTCCCGGGGAAAATAGCGCAGCAGATCCTCCACCGTGGCCAGGCCCAGCTTCTCCAGCCGGGACGCCCGCGCCTCCCCGATCCCGGGCAGTTCCCGCAGGCCGGAACCCAGGGTCAGTTCCATACCGATCCCTCCTCTCCCCGGGCAATATCCTTTAGTTTACCACAAATCATCGGACAGCGGCAAGGCCGTCCCCGTCCCGGGGAGACTCTGGTGGTTTTTCCCAAGGGTTTCTTCCTTTCGGAACGGAATCCTGTCTCTTCTGCCAAAGATGCAATTTTGACATAAAATTATTGCAAATCAAAACATCTCGACTTATAATATTCGTAAAACAAATGGCTGTTTTGCAGGAAATACAGGCAGATTCACCGAAGTGCTCCATGAATTCGCAGCAAGGTATTGCAGGAATTCCTGCATATTAATGCAAGAAAGGACGGTATTCCCCATGGCAGAACACTCCTTTGGAAAGGTCCTGGTGGCAAACCGCGGCGAGATCGCCATCCGCGTCTTCCGCGCCTGCTACGACCTGGGACTCCACACGGTGGCCATCTATTCCAATGAGGATACATACAGTCTCTTCCGCACCCGGGCGGACGAGGCCTATCTCGTCGGGGAGAATAAGAGCCCCCTGGGCGCCTACCTGGACATCCCCGCGATCATCGACCTGGCCAAGCGGCGCAATGTGGATGCCATCCACCCCGGCTACGGCTTCCTGAGCGAGAACGCCGACTTCGCCCGGGCCTGTGAGGAGGCGGGGATCGCCTTCATCGGCCCCTCCTCCAAGATCCTGGGCCAGATGGGCGACAAGCTCACCGCCAAGGCCATCGCCCAGGCCTGCCGCGTCCCCACCATCCCCGGCTCCACCCAGCCCCTGAAGGACGGGGACGAGGCGCTGGAGAAGGCCGTCTCCTACGGCTTCCCCATCATCCTCAAGGCCGCCGGCGGCGGCGGCGGCCGCGGCATGCGCCGCTGCGACCGCCCTGAGGAGGTCAAGCCCGCCTTCGAGCTGGTCAAGAGCGAGGCCAAGAAGGCCTTCGGCAACGAGGACATCTTCATCGAGAAGTACCTGGTGGAGCCCAAGCACATTGAGGTGCAGATCCTGGGCGACCAGTACGGCAATGTGGTCCACCTGGGCGAGCGTGACTGCTCCCTCCAGCGCCGCTACCAGAAGGTGGTGGAGTTCGCTCCCGCCTGGTCGGTGCCCGAAAAGACCCGTCAGGCCCTCTACGAGGACGCCGTCAAGGTGGCCAAGCATGTGGGCTATGTCTCGGCCGGCACGGTGGAGTTCCTGGTGGACAGGGACGGCAACCACTATTTCATTGAGATGAATCCCCGCATCCAGGTGGAGCACACGGTCACCGAGATGGTCACCGGCGTCGACCTGGTCCGGGCCCAGATCCTCATTGCCGAGGGCAAGCCCCTCTCCACCCCCGAGATCGGCATGGCCAGCCAGAGCGACCTGAAGATGAACGGCTACGCCATCCAGTGCCGTGTCACCACCGAGGACCCGGCCAACCACTTTGCCCCCGACACCGGCAAGATCACCTCCTACCGCTCCGGCGGCGGCTTCGGCGTGCGTCTGGACGGCGGCAACGCCTACACCGGCGCGGTGATCTCCCCCTACTACGACTCCCTGCTGGTCAAGGTGACCTCCTGGGACTCCACCTTTGAGGCGGTCTGCCGCAAGGCTCTGCGGGCCATCAGCGAGGAGCATGTCCGCGGCGTCAAGACCAACATCCCCTTCGTCACCAACATCCTCAACCACCCCACCTTCCGCGCGGGCAGGTGCCACACCAAGTTCATCGACGAGACCCCCGAGCTCTTCGAGTTTGAGAACAGCCGGGACCGGGCCACCAAGGTGCTCAAGTACATCGCTCAGATCCAGGTGGATAATCCCTCCGCCGAGCGGGTCCAGCGGGACATCCCCCGCTTCCCGCCCTTCGAGCACACCCCGCCCAAGTGCGCCGGCCTCAAACAGCTTCTGGACGCTAAGGGCCCCGAGGCTGTGCGGGACTGGGTGCTGGACCAGAAGAAGCTCCTCATCACCGACACCACCATGCGCGACGCCCACCAGTCCCTCCTCTCCACCCGGGTGCGCACCCGGGATATGCTCAAGGGGGCCGAGGGCACTGCCGAGATCCTGAACGACTGCTTCTCTCTGGAGATGTGGGGCGGCGCCACCTTCGATGTGGCCTACCGCTTCCTCCACGAATCCCCCTGGGAGCGGCTGGAGATGCTGCGGGAGAAGATCCCCAACATCCCCTTCCAAATGCTCCTGCGGGGCGCCAACGCCGTGGGCTACACCAACTACCCCGACAACCTCATCCGGGCCTTCGTCCGGGAGGCCGCCCGCACCGGCATCGACGTGTTCCGGGTCTTCGACTCCCTGAACTGGATCCCCGGTATGGAGGTGGCCATGGACGAGGTCCTCAAGCAGGGCAAGCTCTGCGAGGCCACCCTCTGCTACACCGGCGACATCCTGGATCCCAAGCGGGACAAATACACCCTGGATTACTATGTAAAGATGGCCAAGGAGCTGGAGCGCCGGGGCGCCCACATGCTGTGCATCAAGGATATGTCCGGCCTCCTGAAGCCCTACGCCGCCAAGAAGCTGGTCACCACCCTCAAGAACGAGGTGGGCCTGCCCATCCACCTGCACACCCACGACACCTCGGGCAACCAGGTGGCCGCCTACCTGATGGCTGCCGAGGCCGGCGTGGACATCGTGGACTGCGCCATCGACTCCATGTCCTCCATGACCAGCCAGCCCTCCATGAACGCGGTGGTCTCCGCCCTCCAGGGTCAGGAGCGGGATACCGGTCTTGACCCCGAAAAGCTCCAGAGGCTCTCCGACTACTGGGCCGACGTGCGCCTGCGTTACGAGAACTTCGAGGCCGGGATCAAGAACCCCTCCACCGACATCTACCGCTACGAGATGCCTGGCGGCCAGTACACCAACCTCAAGAGCCAGGTGGAGAGCCTGGGCCTGGGTCATCAGTTCGAGGACGTCAAGGAGATGTATGTGAAGGTCAACCACATGCTGGGCGACATCGTGAAGGTGACTCCCTCCTCCAAGATGGTGGGCGACCTGGCCATCTTCATGGTGCAGAACCAGCTCACCCCCGAGAACGTCGTGGAGCGGGGCGAGGCCCTCACCTTCCCCGACTCGGTGGTGTCCTACTTCAAGGGCATGATGGGCCAGCCCGCCTGGGGCTTCCCGGAAGATCTCCAGAAGGTGGTCCTCAAGGGGGATGCGCCCATCACCTGCCGCCCCGGCGAGCTGCTGGAGCCCATCGACTTCGAGAAGGCCCGGGAAGAGGTCCAGAAGTTCTACCCCGAGGCCTCCGACCGCACCGTCATCTCCTGGTGCCTCTACCCCAAGGTGGTGGAGGAATTCTGCCGCCACCGGAAGGAGTACGGCTACATCATGCGCATGGGCAGCCATGTGTTCTTCAACGGTCTGGCCCTGGGCGAGACCAACAAGATCAACATCGAGGACGGCAAGACCCTGGTCATCAAGTACCTGGGCCTGGGCGACCTGAACGAGGACGGCACCCGCAACGTGCAGTTCGAGCTCAACGGTATGCGCCGCGAGGTGGCCGTGCCCGATAAGCACGCGGTCTCCCAGGTGCGTCCGGTCACCATGGCCGACCCCGAGGACAAGAGCCAGATCGGCGCGTCCATCCCCGGCATGGTCTCCAAGGTGAGCGTCAAGCCCGGCGACGCCGTGGAGGAGAACCAGGTGGTGGCCGTTATCGAGGCCATGAAGATGGAGACCAGCGTGGTGGCCCGCAAGGCCGGCACCGTGGACCAGGTCCTCATCCAGGAGGGCTCCTCCGTCAAGGCGGGCGAGCTGCTCATGACCATCAAGCTCAAATAAATCGATCTGTCCATAAAAGTGGGGCATGGCCGAAAGGCCATGCCCCTTTTGTCGTTCTGATGTGCTATTGCAGCGTGACCGCGATGGGCTCCTCCAGCGTATTGCGCCGGGAGAAGTGCAGGTCGATCTCCACAGTGTCCGGGCAGTCCTCCAGATTCCAGATCTCCGCAAAATAGCCCTCCGGGCAGGGTGTCCCGGGCCAGATCTCCCCTCCGCTCCTGCTGCTGTGGCTCCAGGCGGTCTGCTCTGCGCCGCTGACGTCCTTCCAGCGCACCTCTTGGGCCACCTGGTACAAGACGATGTTTGTCTCGCTGCTCTCCGGTGGATTGGGGGCCAGGAAGGCCACCTCGGCCTCCTTTGCGCCGACCCGGCGGGCGTATACACTCACCCCTTCGGGCAGCATGCCCTCCACCGTTCCGGTCTCCAGATCCACCGTCACACGCTCCCGGCCCTGGTCCAGCCATTCCAGCCGGGTGATGTAGAGCGTCAGATGAGCGGGATCGGAAAAATAGGTGGTGTCGCACATGCGGCGGCTGCCGATGGCTCCCACCGAACCGGCAGGATTGTCCTCGTACTGCCGCCCGGTCTCATCCTCCAGATAGAAGTCCATCCCGGCCAGACGGGCGGTGTTGTCCGGGTGCTCCTCCACCGTCAGGCGGCCGTGGGTGGGATAACTGTCCAGGCCAAAGCGCAGGCGCTGTCCGTCCACCTCCACCCAGTCCCCCACAGGGAGGGAACGGCAGTCGTTCAGGCTTTGGGTGTCCATCGGGAAGGTAAAGACGAAGGTGGCCTCCGGCTCTTCCCCATCCGCACTCCCCGTCCCGGGCGCTGCCTCCGGAGCGATTCCGTCGGTCTGGCGCTGCCCTTCCACCCGACACTCCATCCGCATCTCCTCCGGGAACTGGAAGGAGTCGTCGGCCACCAGGCTCACCGCATTGGCCAGGGTATCTCCCGCAAAACTGACGCTGGAGATCCCCAGTCCCCCCTGGAGTTCCTTCCCCGCTCCATCCAAACATTTGGCCTTCACCAGGTAGCTCTCATAGGGCCCTTCCGCCTCCATGAAAAAGCTGATCTGTCCCTGGTCCAGGATCAGGTATTCCAGACGCAGGGTAATGCCATTGTCGGTCTGGCTCTGGCCGATATACTGGGCGTAGTCGTGCTCCACTGCCGCCTTCAGGCTGGGCGAGAGGGCCACAGCCGCCATCAGCTCCCGCAGCCCCGGCACACCGCTGCACGCCATGGCAAAGGGCATAGAGGTATTCACCAGCACCACAAAGGCGGTGAACACACCTGCCAGACTGGCCGCCGGGATCCCCAGTCTCCTCCCCCAGCGCCGGCGGTGCCGGCGGGCGAGTGAGCGCTGCACCGTGTACTCCAGCGCGGGCGGGATCTCCTCCAGCTCCCGGAGGAGGGCCTCATATTCCTGTCTCCGATCCATGCTCACACCTCCTGTTCGCTCAGTTCCAGCCGCAGCAGCTCCAGGGCCCGCCGCTGCCGGGTGGATACCGTCCCGACCGGAAGATCCAGCGCCCGGGCTGTCTCCGCCAGCGTATATCCCGCAAAGTAGCGCAGTGCGATGACCGCCCGCAGTTCCCGCGGAAGCCGCTCCACCGCTTCCCGCAGCGGAAGGGCGTCAAAGGCCTCGGCGGCTGTCTCGGGCAATTCCTCTATGGTCTGTTCCCGCTTACGGCGGCGCAGCTCGCTGTTGCACACATTGATGAGGATGCGGGTGAGCCAGGTGTCGAAGTAGGCCGGTTCCCGCAGCTTCCCGCAGGCCAGCAGCCCCTTGTAGACAGCCTCGTCCACCGCATCCAGGGCGGCATGCTCCCCGCCCAGATAGAGCCGGGCCGTCCGGTAGAGCCGCACCTTGAGCACCTCAGCCCGCTGGACGTATTCCGATTCCTTCACTGCCGTCCCCCCTTTCACCCATTAGACGCGTTTCCGGCCCTGTTTCATTTCCCTGAACTAAAAAATTTTCCTTCCAAGGAAAATATAAAAGCTCCGGCGGAGATCCGCTGGAGCTTTCTCATTTCCTGTTCGATTATCTTATCTTTTCCACTTTGGGTCGCCCCGGAGGATGGACTTTGCCTGCTCCCACAGCTCGTCGCTGACCGTCTGATCCACTACCACCTGCTCGATCTCGGGCAGGGCTTCCATGAGCTGGGCCTGGATAACGCTCTCGGTGGTCAGGTAGGCCGAGGGGCAGTTGGAGCACTGGCCCAGGAGCTGAATGTGGACCACGCCCCCCTCATACTTGAGCACCTTCAGGTCCCCGCCGTGCTCGGCCAGCTTGGGGCGCACCTTTTCGTTTAAAACCGCTTCGATCTTCTCCAGCATCGTTGACACTCCATTTCCGGTCACATAGTTCTCTTTTACCATACCATTTTTGGCCCAAAAATACAATTCTAAAATTTTTTCTCCGCCTTGACGCGTCTCGGCTGTCCAGGTAAACTATACCTAGATAAAAAAGGTATCCGGAGAAAGGAGGCCCCAGATGAGACCCGACAAAAACCCGCTCGCGGGCAGCACCACGCTGCTGGTCCTCTCCCTCCTCTCGGCGGGGGACAAGTACGGCTATGAGATGATCGCCGCCTTGGAGGAGAAGAGCGGCCACACCTTTACCCTGCGGGAGGGCACCCTCTACCCCATCCTCCACGGCCTGGAACGGGCGGGAGCCGTCACCGCCTACGAGAAGGAGGCCCCCTCGGGCCGCAAGCGCCGGTATTACCACATCACCCGGACCGGCCTCACCCTTCTGGGGGAGAAGCGGAAGGAGTGGCGCACCTTCCGCCATCTGGTGGATGCCATCGTGGCCGAGGGGGAGGGTTCCCTCTCCCCGGCATAACGGAGGTGTTCCTATGCGGAATCCCTTTTCCCGCTACTGTGAGCAGGTGTGCCGTCTCATCCGCTCCAAGTACGGCCGCGCCGCCGTGACGGCGGAGCTCACCGCCCATCTGGAGGACCATGCCGCCGCTCTGGAGGACCGGGGCGTCCCACCCGACGTGGCCCGGGAACGGGCCGTGCAGGCCATGGGGGACCCTTACGCCCTGGGGGCCGCGCTGGACCGGCTCTATCCCTACTGTCCCCGCCGTCTCCCCATCCTCTTCACCGCCCTGGCCCTCCTGTTTCTCCTCTTCTCCGCCTATCTGCTCGCCCACGGCTCCCCCCTGCCGGATCGCTTCATGGCCCTCTCCACTCCCTCGGAGCAGAGCGAATCCCTCCTGGCCTCCGGCAGGGCGGCGGGAGGCGGAAAGCTGGGAGTCTACACCATCCGTGTAGATGGCAGCGCCTCCCTGGTCCTGCCGGACTGCGAGGACGCCCGACGGGAAGTCCATATCCCGGTCACCATCTCCCACCCCCAGTTCTGGCTGGAGCATCCCGGCGACGGGCTGGAGTATGCCAACGCCACCGAGCTCTCGCCCTCCTCTTATCGGCTGAATGTCCTCTTTTCGCCCCACTGGTCCCGCCTGCTGGCCACCGGCGGCGAGCTGATCTTCTCCCTGGAGGAGGACGCATCCCCTGCCGCCCCCCTGTCCCTCCGGGCCTGGAACGGCGAGCAAATTACTTTCACCGTGACCTGGGATAAGGAGGTGCGTGCGGAATGAGACGACGGCTTCTCTGGCTCCGGGCCTACTGGCCCCTTCTGGCCAGCCTTTTATTCCTGGCTTTCTCCCTGCTCTTCCTGTGGGTCTGCACCGGTTTTGCCATGCCCACCCGGGAGCTGGCCCTGGTCCGTCTGGAGCAGCAGGCCATCCTTCCCCAGGGGACCACGGCCGCCCGGGGCGAGGTCCGGATGGAACACGCCTTCCCGGCGGACGATCCCCCCAGCTCCTTCACCTGGGTCCTCCGGCAGTATGAGGACGGATACCGGCTTTTCAAACTGAAGCGCTTCCTGGGGCTTTGGCGGGATACCTCCACTCCGTGGCTGGACACCAACTTTCCCCTCTCCGAGCCGCTCTCTCTGACCATATTGGAACACTCCATGTATAACGAATCTCTTGGTTGGAAGGACGGCATGCCGGATCGGACCTGGTATTCCGAGATCTGCGCCCTGGCCTTTACCACCGACCCGGCGGTGGATCGGGTGGAAGCCACCGTGGGCTGGCGGGGCGAAAATAAAAACGGGGACCATCTCGCCACTGTCTCCCTCACCGAAACCGCCCCGGACAGCGGGATCTGGCTCCTCCAGACCAACGTCTCCATGCCGGACAGCGGCTTTCTCACCTATACCTGCCGGGCCTATGACGCGGCCGGCACCCTTCTCTGCACCTACTCCAACGAGGATTGATCGCTTTTATGATAAAAGCCCTGTTCCCGGACGCATCCACGTCCGGGAACAGGGCTTTCGTTATAGCAGCTGGTAGAACAGTCCGTGCTCCGTGCAGTAGTGGAGCAGCTTTCCATGACCTCTGCGCGGGATGCGCACCTGCATCTCCCACTCCGGATAGGTGCGGATGAGCAGGCACCGCTCCCCCGTCACAAAGGCCACAAAGGAGAGAAAATGCCCCTTCTCCATGGGGTGCTCTGCCGTGAGGAACCACTCATCCTCCACCGCCTCCGCCCGGAGCTGGTGGGTTCCTTCCGCCTTCCGGGGTGTGAGTGCCTCCAGCCTCCGGCCGCAGCAGGAGACCGAGGCCTCCCCGGTGGCCGTTACCACATTGCCGCAGTGGGGGCAGACAAAAAAACGGATTCGCTTCATACTGTCTCCCTTCTCCCGGCTGGGCTCCAAATCGCCCGAGAGCATCCGCTCCAGATCCACTCCCAGCCGGGCCGAGAGGGCTGGCAGCAGGGACACGTCGGGGCACCCCTGGGCGCACTCCCACTTGCTCACTGTCCGGTCGCTGATGTGGAGTGCCTCCCCCAGTTCTCTCTGGGTCATGCCCCGTTCCCGCCGGGCCGCCCGGATCAGGGCTCCGATCTTTTCACAGTCCATGTGCTGTTCACCTCCTCGTTCCTCTCAGTATACCCCATGCCGCGCAGGGACGCAATCAACGCTGCGTGGAGTCCGCCCGCCACATCCCCGGGGTATCGGGGGGCCACGCATTGCCGTCTACCAGGGAGACATAGACCACGCCCTCATACTCCACCCTCGCCCCCTTGGGGTAGGCGTCGTGGGCTCCCAGGGGCTGCCGCCACAGGGGAATGGCCGCCGGGTCCTCCTCGGTCACCCCCAGGGGCGTGTAGAGGCTGGGCGTGCCGGAAATGAGCCAGTCGGCCTGGGATGTGTGATCCTGCTCCACCCGGTAGAGATTTCCCTTCCCATCGGCAATCCGCGTGCCCCGGGCGTAGTAGGTCCCCACGCTCCACTCGGCAAACAGATCCGCCACCGTGCTGGCAGTGCCGTCGTCCAGTTCCGCGGCCCGGATGCGGGCCAGGCGCTCCATGGCCTCCCATACCCTGTCGCTCTTTTCCTTTTCATAGCGGATCACATGCCGCCCCTCTTGTTCTGCGCGCATTCAGATATCCTCCTTCACCAGTTTTTCCAGTTCATCCCAGCTCAGACCTCTCTCCTCGATTTCCCCCCAGTAGGAGAACCGCTCCTCCAGAATCGCCCAGGTGATATACCAATACACATACCGGATAAGCAGGTGACAGGGCAGGATGTCCTCCAAAATTTCCCGAATTTCCTTAAATCCATCCGGAATGCCCGGCACATTGGGGAAGCGGACCTCCACATTCCCGGGGGTGTCCGTCTCGCTGACCACCGCGTTGACGCCGCATCCCCGGAGATTGTCGTTGATGGCCGCCAGGGTAAAGCTGTCTCCGCCGATCCGCAGCAGAGCGGCCAGGGCCTCCCGCCGGCTCTGAGGGGTCTGCGCCACCGGGCGGCGGCGCAGGAGGGACTCCACCCGGTCCAGCCCCCAGCTCTCCGCCGTGGTGAGGAGCATCTCCCGTTCCAATTCCTCCAGCGCGCGGGCCGGACCGTCCAGCGCCATGCCGATGCTCTCCAGCTCGGCCCCGTTGAGGGTCCCCTCCAGCCGGTAGACCCGCAGGGGCGCCAACATCTCCTTCAAATAGCGGGCACAGCTCATTGCATCTCCTCCACGGTCAAGCCGCTCAGCCGGGGCAGTTCCTGGGGCTGGAGGACTACGTCGGCCTGGGGGGCCGTCACGGTACAGTTGCCCACGGCGGGAACGGCAAAGACCCGTCCGCTCAGCTCGGCGCGCAGGACGCTGCGGCCCAGCCGCGTCCCGTCAAACCAGCTCTCCACCGTTGCTTTGGCCCCCGCCTTGGCCTCCTCTATGGAGTAGCCCTGGGCGGGAGCCACCTGTACCGACACAGCCACCTCTCTGGGCGTCGGGGCCTTCACCTGCACATCCACGGCGATCTCCCGCCGGAGCTGGAAATAGGCCCGCACAGTTTCCAGCAGGTCCTCTCCGGGCAGCCCCTGCCGGGTGGAGATCACCACATCCACCGTCCCTACCCCCCGGCTGCGGGGGAGGACGGCGGCGGCGGCCACCTCCTCAAAGGACATGGCCCCCTGCTCGTAAAAGGCCGCGTTGGCCCCATTTGGCATTCTGCGGAAAGTCTCCAGCACCCGGGCGCGCAGTTCCTCATCGGTCTCGGCCGCGCTTCCCCCGGTAAAGGCCTGAGGGTTGCCGCACCGGCTCACTCCCACCGGAGGGAGGACCATCATGGTCACGGTCTCCGCTCCCACATTGCCGCCGTTCCCCGTCTCTACCGCACGGGCGGGCACATCCACCTGGAGAGCGCCTGCCGGGATCACGGCTTCCTCCAGGGTCTCAAAGCGGACCAGTCCCGCTGTCATGCACACCGTCCCGGCCGGAATCAGCACGCCGGTCTCGGCAGCGGCCGCCAGGAAAAAGCGGATGATCCCCTCGGCGGCAGCGGCCTCCCGCCGCTCCAGCCCCCGCAGCCGGGCATGCTGATCCAGCCATTCGCCTGCGGCCGTCTGGGGAAAGCACTGCCGGGTCACCCAGTCGCCCTGTACATACAGGGCGTGGACCTGCGCCGCCACCGCATACAGGCGCACCGCCAGATCGCTCTCCCCAGTCATTGCCGTCCCGGTCAATCTCTGGAACTCCGCAAGCATTTCACGGTAGAGTTCCTCCATCTCTTTCATATCCTCTCCCCCCTCATAGCGCAAGTTCCGCCTCCAGAGGCGTCCCCCGCCAGGTCAGGCGCACCGTGAGCCAGGGTGCGCCCTCCCGCTCTTCCAGTACGCACTCGGTCACCTCCAGGTCCTGCTCTCCGGCCAGGGCCTGGGAAACATACTGCGCCGCCAGAGCCTCTCGCTGCTGTCCTTTGGCCCGAGGGAGCCGCCACAGCTCGCTCCCCACCTGAGGCAGCAGAGGGAAGGCCCCCATCCGGGCACCGAGCTGGAACAGGACCCGCTGGAGGACCTCCTCGCCCCCCTCGGTCCGCTTTACACCACCCCGTCCGTCGGCGACATAGTCCCCGTCCCGCAGCATCAGTTCCATGTCTCTCCACCTCCCGTGTTGGGAAAGGGGGCGCCGTTGACCAGCACCGTGCCCTCCAGCCGGATGGTGCCGTCCCGGCCCAGGGTGATGGAGGCCCCGCCTTCCGCCTGGATGCGCACCTCTCCCGGTTTTACATCGGCCTGCGTTCTGGTCCCCGCTACACAGGCCCCCTCTCCCTGCGCTCCGGTTTTGAGGACCAAAACCTCCGCGCCCAGGGCGGGCCGCCAGCAGTAGCCGCCCGGTGCAAAGACAGGCAGATCCCGCCGCTCACCGCTCTGGTAGACGGCGGCCGGATCTCCCTCCAGGGTGACCACGCCCACCTGGGCGGGACTCTCCCACCGTTCCGGTCTCTTCTGGGACAGCCACATCGTATCACTCCTCTCGTATCAGCTTCAGTTCGGTAAAACCGCCCTCCCGGCCCACACCGGTCTCGCAGGCGCGCACCCGCCAGCATCCGCTCAGCCTGGGGCGGAGTACATCCAGGGTCAGGCGGTCTCCCACCCAGGCGGCCCCAGTCCCAGCCAAGCGCAGGGTGAGGACCTCCTGTTCCCGGGCAGACTCCGCAATCTGATAGGCCGCGCTGTACCGCATGGCCTCATAGCCCCGCTTCCCGGGCAGGGTGAGGACCTGTCTGCGCCGTCCGCCCCGGGCCAGGAAGGACTCGTTTCCCACCGTCTGGGCCACCGTTCCCATCCGGTCCCGTACCAGCACCTCAGAGAGCACCCCATACCGCTTCTCCCGCCACACTGCGGAGATCAGCGGTATTTTCCCGCTCAGGATACGCCCGGCGCCGCTCTTCCAGCCGTCCAGACGGAGGACCCCCTGCCGGTCAAACCAGGGCTCCACCCCGTTGCAGCGATGGGCAAAGGCCTCCACCGCCGCCCAGGCGCTGGCGCCGTTTTCTACCGTAAATCCGGCCACCGCGCGCAGCCCCTCTCCGCCTGCGCAGCGGATGCCATAGGGCTCCACATAGCCCCGCCGGATGTCCTCCCAGGCGGCGGCCTGGTACTGGGCTCCTACCGTCTCATTGTCCAGCAGCAGGGCGGCCATGCCCCGTCCGCAGAGGGTAAGGAGGCCGCCCCTGGCGTCCCAGCTGGTCTCCACCTCGTCCAGCCGCCCGGTAAAGAGGCGCGCTCCCCCCTCTTCGGCCCAAAAGGCGACGCCCTCTCCCCAGAGCGCGCTTCGGCTTTCCCCCCAGGCACACCGGAGGGTAAAGCTGTCGCAGGGGGTCCCAACGCCATAGGAGAAGGTCCACTCCAGCGCCTGTGGCAGCTTTTCCTGCCGGCCATCCCAGGTCTCGATCCAACACTCCATCAGGAAAC
Source organism: Clostridiales bacterium (assembly GCA_018374635.1). Lineage (GTDB taxonomy): Bacteria > Bacillota > Clostridia > Oscillospirales > Oscillospiraceae > Pseudoflavonifractor_A. The sequence continues at coordinate 13,643 of JAHAEW010000020.1, read as the reverse complement.
CCGCACCTTCTCTCCCACCCGGATATAATTGGGGTTTTTGATCTGGGGATTGCGCGCGATGAGGTCGGTAAGGGATATGTCATAGGCCCGGGCAATGCTCCAAAGGCTCTCGCCCCGCTGCACCGTGTGCCAGGTCTCCCCCGTTCCGGTACTTCCCTGGCTGCTCAAAGGGTCGCTTCCCGTCCCGGCCGTGGTGATGCCCTTGTCATCCTCCTCAAAGGTCTCCCAGAAGGTAAAGGTATAGCTCACATAGTCTCTGCGGGGCTCCTGCCGGAGGGAGAGCTCCACAAAATAAGCCTTCGCGCACTGCCATACCGGGTGGACCAGCATTCCCGGCCCCTCCCGGTAAAAGACGGAGGCCAATTTTTGGAACTGGGCATAGGCGTCCTCTCCCACGAACTCCCCTTCTCCCCGCATCACCCGCCGGGTGGGCCCCAGATCCTGGAGGTGATAGCGCCCGAAGGGCACTTTGTTCACCGCCATGCTCCGCTGGTATTCAATGGTATAAGTCCTGGGATTGTGGGGCCAGGTAAATTCTTTGTAGCGCATGGCGCTCAGCATGATCCTTCCTCCTTCTCTCCGTTCAGTAGAGTGGATGGGTCCCGTCATAGCGCCGGGCGTCCCGCTCCACCAGCCGGTCCAGCGCTCCCACCGGAAGGGCGGCAGTTCCCTCCTCCGGCTCAATTTGGCTCAACCGCGTCCCGCCCGGGTTTCCCCTCTGACGGGCATAGGCCACCGCCGCCTGTCCCATCTTCATCCTGGGATAGAGCCCGCGCTCCACGGCGCCCCCCGCCGTGCCGTACCGGGACTGCGGCCACGGGGAGAGCGCGGATATCCTTCCCCGCCGGATGGACTCCCACAGACTCTCGTCCGGCTGAGCCTCTCCTTTCAGGAGTTCTTCTCCCCACGTGGCAGTGCGCTTCTGAAGCCCTTTTTCCGCTGCGGCATGGGCGCTTCTCCTCTCCCCATCCCCAGGGAGCCCTCCCCGGACAGTCGGCTCCGCTTTCTCAGTCCACACGTTGGGCGTTTCCGTCTCAGCTGCTCTTTTTTCCTGCTCTTTGGCCGGCCCCGCCCTTCTTTTTTTCCACACCGCGCCCCACTCCGGTGGAAGTTGCAGGGATGTACGCTCCTCCTCGTCCTCCCAGATCTGTTCCTCCAGCAGAATGTCCAGATAGTTGGTCATGGCCTCACCCCCCGGCTCAGGGCCGCAAAGCGCTCGGGATCGAAGGCCGCATTATGGCTCTCCTCCCAGAGTCCTGTTGGCTCTCCGCAGGCGGGGCAGCGGCCCTCCTGGGCCTGAGTGCGGCAGGTGGGGCAGAGCCGGGCGAGCTCCTCCTCGTCGTCCAGCATCAGGTGGAGGGCGCACCAGAGGTAATCCCGCTCCAGCATGGCTGCGGCCCGCTCCTCACAGGGCAGCACGCCGAAGGTCTTGAGCACACGCCAGCGCAGCCGTTCTTCCGGCGCGTGCTCCAGGCTTTTTTTAGGGCAGCGGCCCTCTCTTCCTCCCGGACGGAGGGATTTTCCGCCCGGTCAAATTCCGACCACCGGCGGGCCAGGTCTCCGATCTTCCGGGCGCTCAGCCCCTCCAACACCGCTCCTCCGTCCGAAAAGACGGGGACGCCGTCTTTCTCCAGGGCCCGGGCCAGGAGACATGCGTTGGCGCACAGGGCTTTCTCCCGGCCATTTTTTGCCAGCTCCCCGCTCTCCCTCTCCGCCTCCAGGGTCTCCCGGGCGGAGAGGAGGCGCAGGGTATAGCCCCCCTCCGCCTCCAGCCGCCTGGCTCCGGCGCCCAGGAGCTTCCACAGGCCGCTCATACGGCAGTCTCCATGCGCTTGGCCGCTACCACGGTGATTTTCTCCACCACCATAGCGCCCAGCGCGCCGCTCTCCTGGATGCTGCTCCACTGACATCCCGAATAGAGGATCTTCCGGTCCGGCTTACAGATGACCAGGCTGAAATCCTCCAGGGTGTGGAAATCGATGCCGTCCCGGATGGCCTCGTCGGTGGCATAGAGCCGGGTCAGCTCGATCACATGGGTGCGCTGGCCCGGGATGGCCGCCACCGGCTGGTCCTCGCCGAAGGCCTCCACACTCTGGCTGGCCTTGCTGCTCTTGGCGGCATAGCTCTGTACCACCGCCACTTTTTTGCCGTCCACCTCCAGGTAGATGTCGCTGCTGGTGGGAAATCCTGCTGCCTTCATTGCTCCTCCTCCTTTCTTACACGGTAATATGGGCGCTCAGCCAGATCTGGTTGAGGCCGTGAGCCACAGTAAAGGAGAATTCCACCACACACACGCTGGGGTTCTCCTCATCCGCCCGGGCCAATACCTCGCCGTAGTCGGTGATGATCTCCCGGCTGCGCTTGTTCTCCAGTTCCAGCACCACCTGGGAGCGGATGGCCCCCCGGCTCTGCTCCGTGTTTTTGGCCCGCCGGAACTTGGTGCGCAGGGCGTTGCGTACGGCGGGGATCACATCGTCCACGATGCGGATGGTGGTCAGCTCCCGCCAAGTGCTGTCGGGGGCCTCTCCGGTGGTGGTGCGGGTGGTGACCCCGCGCACTACGGAGCAAACGCCCCCCACCTCTTCCACCGGGGTGACGCCGCCCCGCACCAGCAGGTCGATCTCACTGTCCCCGTATGCGGCGCTCAGGCCGCCCACTCCGGTCAGCTCCGCGCCGCCCAGGGGCACGGCGGGATCGGTCTCCCCCGCAATGGCCCCCGCCACAGCGGCGGCCAGCTCCGCGCCCTTTCCCTCGGAGAGCGCGGGGGCCGCCAGCACGACCCGTTCGCAGTTGAGGGCTTTGGCCCGCTCGGTCAGCTCGCTGACGCTCTCCGCTCCGCCGCTGACGACGGCAATGCGCTCCCGCCGGGCGGCCGAGGCGTCCAATACGCTCTGGCGCAGGGCCTGCTGCACACTCAAATCCGTACTGTCGCACACCACCGCCGTCAGTCCCTCGGCCTGTTCCAGCAGGGAGAAAGCGGTGTCATAGCCCTCCTCCCCCACCGCCACGGCATAGACTGCCGACGCGCCGTTCTGAAAGAGCAGGCGAACGAGTCCCGTCAGGGTATCCCCCTCTCCAAAGGTACTCACCGCCTCCTCATACCGGCTGAGCCGGTAGAGGGTGTTCTTGTGCTCACTGCCGCTCTGGGCGGCGATACCCACCGCGCCCCCTCTCCGGCTGGCGCTGACCAGCGTGGAGGCCTCATAGGCGGAGTAGACTCCCGGGCGCTCATGATTTGTGATCTGGTTCAAAACTGTGCCGCTCCTTTCACCTCAAATTCCAGGAAGGTCCCGCCCTCGTCCGCCATGGCATAGAGAAAGGCCTCGCACACCGCCTCCGCCGGGCAGCGGTAGCGCTCCACCGTCCTGTCGTAGTCGGTCTCTCCGCAGGAGAGACTCTTGATCCTCAATCCATCCGGCCCTCCCTGGTGGAGGGCCTCAGCCATACGGTCAAAGGCGGCGCGCACCTGTCTCTCGCCCTCCGTCCCGCCGGTACCGGCGTAGAGGTCCAGCCCAAAAGTCAAGGTGACCCGCCTGCCGTAGAGCTCCTCCCACCGGCCCCTCTCCTGGTTATAGCGCTCCCCCAGGTAATTCTGAAACCCGGCGTTTTCCCCCTCACATCCCCGGAGGGAGACCGCCGCCACCGCCCCTTGGGGGCGCGCCCGGTTTTCCTCGGGCCAAGCGGTGACGGCGGCTACGCCGTTTTCATTCAAATAGCGGGTCATGGCCTCCCGGATGGTATCCAATGCCGTCATTGCTTCACCCCTCCTCCGGGCGGAGCATCCCCCACCAGTGGGAGACCGCTCCGCCCACATAGACAGCCTGGGCGGAGCAGACCCGGTAGCATTCCTCTCCGCACCGCAGCCGATCCCCCCAGCGCAGGGGGAGCTCGGCCGCCCCCAAGTAGAGGAAGCGGTCGGCCCGCCTGCGCCCCAGCGGGGTGGGGAGGACCTGATCGGAGCGCTCGCTCCGCTCCAGAATGGGCTGCACAAAGGCCATTCCGGTGCGCCCGTCCTCCAGCGCGACCGGACGGCCATACCGCCGCAGGATGCCAGGCAGAAGATTTCTTCTCATCCTCTCACCCCCCGGAAGCAGAACCCGTCGTCCTCCAGATAGGGGCTCAGGGTGCGCTGGGCCTGGGCATAGTACCACCCGCTCCCCTCGCCGCCTTGGGTGGAAATGCGCACGTCTCCGGCGGAAAAGTCGGTTCCACCGCCCCGCAGGCCCTCCAGTCCCGCCAGTGCCAGCCATGCCGCCGCCAGCGGAAAGCACTTTCCGCAGGTCTCCGGAGTGTACCCTGGCCGCAGCCGCGGCCGCAGTTCCTCTTCCGCCCCGGCACACAGGGCGCGCAGGGTCTCTTCCTCTCCCTCGCTCACCTCGCCCAGCTGCCGGGCCAGCTGAAAGATCTCCTCTTCCATCCCGTCTCTCCCCCTTCTCCGGTCTCTTATACGGTCAGCACCTTGGCCGCGCCCGCAAAGAGCTTGGCAAATCCGCTGATGCTGGTGATGGCGGCCCGCTCCAGCTGGCGGTCGATGAGCTTGTCGTACTCCACCATCACATCGCTGCCCTGCACCATCTCCAGGGCGTAATTTTTATCCAGACCGATGATATGGCCGCTCTCCAGGGCGGAGGTGCGCAGCAGATTTGCCCCAAGGGGGCTGACCAGCTTGCCGGTGCCCTGGAAGTTGAGGCCGGTCAGGGGATTCTGGAACTCCTCCAGCTTGAGCATTTTGAGCATCACATCGCTGGAGACCAGCAGTGTATTCATCTCATAGGGGTCGAACTGGGCCCAGAAATCCACCAGATCGTTGTAGGTCAGGGCGCCCTTGGAGCCGCCGATGGGAGAAGTGCCTACCGCGAAGGACTGGGCGGGGTTGTCGTTTCCGTCCCCGTGGAGGAGCACGTCGATGGCGTCCTCCAGATGCATCCGGTTGATATGTGCGCCGATCTGGCGCAGGGTCACGGAAAACAGGTCCAGCTTCTGATAGCGCACCGCCTCGTAGGAGGCCACCAGCATTCTGCCCCGCTTGTGCAGGCGCACCAGATTCTCCTGGGTGCGCACCTCGGTCTGGGGGATCTCGGCGCCCTCGGCCACGTGGCGCAGCTCCTTGTCCTTCTCCTGGGGGACCGAGGCGATGGAACGGTAGTCCATCCCCTCAAAGCGGGTGACCGCCGCGGTGATGCCGGGCAGGAGATTGCTCTCCTCCATGCCCTGCCGCACCGAGCGGGCGATGTACTCGGGGAAGAGCACCGCCGACTGAGAGGTGGCGAAGAATTTTTCCACTGCATCGCTGGCCGGTCCCTTTACCTTGATGTCGAAGCGCTTGAGCTGCCGCTGGTAGGCGTCCAGGCCCTCCAGCGCGGTGCCCTTGTACTGCTCGGAGGGGTCCTCCTGCTCCAGCACCTGGGCAAAGGAGCGCCCCGCCTCCCGATACATACCCTTTTCCAGTCTCAGATTGTCATACTGACGACCCATGATTCATCCCATCCTTTCTTTCTGCTTAGAGGAGCACCGCGATGGTGCCCGCTGTGGTGTCGGCCTCGGCGACCAGATAGGGGGCGCCCCCCTCTTCATCTGCCTTCATGCCGCCGCTTGCATCGGCCGAGAGCTTGACCCGCCCGGCAGTCACGCCAGTGGCTTTGACGGTGGCAAAGCCCCGCACCTGAACCGCGGCGCAGCCGTTTTTCACTGCCACGGCCACGCCGTCCACGGTGCTGCCATCGGTGCAGGGCTCCACCATTCCGTTTCCGCTGACCCGGACGGTGTGCCCCTCCACAACGCCCTCGCCGGCCTGAAAGGTGGCCAGCACCTGGCCGATGCCCTCAAAGGATACCTGTTTCATCTCGTTTTCTCCTTTCTCTGCCCCCGGATGGGGGCATGTCTGCTTAAATTCGGAAGACCTCGTCTCCGCCCTCCCTCCCGGAACGGGAGGAGGCGTAGCTCAGCTGGCTTCCCTCGGGATATGTCTCTTCCACTCTGGCCTCATAGAGGCGCTTGAGGGCGGTCAGCTCTTCCTCCTCCAGCCTGTCCACAATGGAGCGGAGGGTTTTCTGCCGCAGGCCCGGCTCGGCCATTCCACCCAGGCGGGCCACCTCCTCCCGCAGGGCGGAGAGATAGCGCCGTCCCCGGGCGGCCTCCTGCTCCAGGCGTTCCAGCTCGGAGCGGCACTCCGGATGGGACTGTACCAGATCCTTCAGGGTGGGAGAGAGGCCTTTGATGACCCCCGCCCGCTCCTGGGCGGGCACCGCCACAAAGGACCACTCGTAGGCGTCGGTGGCCTGGAGGAGCTCGGCCCAGCAGCGCTGTCCGTGGTACTCCTCTCCCTTCACGTGGGTGCAGCGGCTCCGGTCCTCCAGATCGGCGCCGCAGATGGAGCACACCCGGCGCGCCACGCTGCACCCCACCGACACCTCCCGCTTGATGCCCCCCTCGATCTCGGCAATGAGATCCTTGTTGCTCTCGGTGCACATCATGTAGGCATAGCCCTTCAGGTAGCAGTGGCCCTCGCCGCCCTCGGCCGTGCCCTCCTCGTCCACCACCTCGGTGCGGTAGATGCGGGCCACCTGTTCCCGGGCGCTCCACCGGTGGTCAAAGATGCCGCACTTGCCCACGAAGAGGGGGGCCAGCTCCTCCAGTGTCTGCCGGGGGAAGCGCTCCCCGTCCCGGTCCACCCGGTTGTCGCACAGGCGCACCGCGAAGGGGTAGATCTCCTCTGCCGTCAGCGGACTGCGGCTCTGGGCATGGATGAGGGCCAGATCCTCTTCTGAGAGGTCCACCCCTTCCTTTACCTGCGCCCTTTTGGATAGCTTCATGGTTCTCCTTCCTTTCTCTGCCGGTCTTGCGCACCGGCCTGTTCCATCTCCAGACGGAGCTTCTCGCTCTGCTGCCGGTAGAGCTCCGCCCGGGCCTCTTCCACCAGATCCTGGAGGTTGATGTTGTCCCATGTGACCTCCACGCCAGTCTCATACCCGTGGACCCGCAGCCAGATCTCGCAGATCCGCTCCACCACCGGGGTGAGGGAGCGGCGGATGGCGGTGATCTCACTGGTCATCATATCGGCCTGCTGGGTGCTCATCCGCTCGGTGGAGGACCAGCTCAGCCCCAGCAGAAAGGGCGGGATGCCGGTGCGGGCCACCAGCTCCTCCAGGATCTGCCGCACGGGCACCTCGCTGTCCAGGACCTGGTTGTCCGCGCCGATCACTTTGATGTCCACATCGCCCACAGCCACGAAGTCCCGGATGCTGCCCTGCTTGCCCTCCTGCATGGCAGCCGACCACTCCCGGGCGATCTGCGCGCCCCGCTCCTGGGCGTAGGCCCGCTCCATGCCGTCGCTCCCCGGCTTGTAGACCACCGCGAAGCGGACATTGCCCATCCGCTCCCAGTTCATGCCGATGGCCTGGTAGATCTTGAGCAGAATGCCCGTGAGGAAGGGCATGGAGCGCAGCAGAGACACCCCGTAGGGACTGTCCGTCTCCGGCTGAAAGGGGGTGAAGAGGAGCAGATCCTGCCGGGGCAGCTCCACCGGCTCTCCCCCGCCCTGCCGGACACACAGGGCAAAGTCCATGGGACTCTCCCCCTCCCGGATCTCGATGTCGGCCACATTGGCGCACAGCAGGGCGGCCACCTCCCGGTGCTTCCGGTCCAGCACCACCTCTCCCACCGCCCGGCCGCAGGTGAGGAGGGAGTCCAGATAGCAGTCCAGAAAGGACTCCAGTCCCCGCTGTCCCCGTCCGGTTGGGACCTGGTTGAGAAAGCGCCGCAGGCCCGCCCGGGCCGCCGGGTCTGCCGCCTCCACCTCCGCACCTCCCACCAGGCGGATGAGCTTCAAAATGGCGGCGTCCACGATGGGGACCGCCTCCCGGATGCTGCGGTACAGTGCGGTCTCTCCGCCGTGCAGCGGCACGTACCCGTCCCACGCCCCAAAGGGATGTTTTTCCGGCTGCCGCAGCTGTATCTGCGGCGCAGCCTGCGCCGGTCTCCGGCGCCTGTCCAGCCAGCCCATGCTGATTCCTCCTGTCAATTAAAATACCCTCCGCTCCACAAAGCCGCCGCTCAGGCATCCCTCCTGTTCCCGGCGTTTGACCAGGGCCGCGAAATAACGGATGTCGTCCATGGCATGGTCAAATTCCTTGCGCACCCTGTCCTCCGTCCCCCGCCGGTCCCAGCAGTAGAGAGAAAACTCCCGGATGCTGTCCCGGCATGCGGGTGTGATCACCAGCCGTCCGCTGCGCAGCAGTTCGGCGGTGACCCGGATGCCCCACAGCACGTCGTTCTCCGCCTTGACCACCCGCCAGCCCGCCCGGCGCAGAGTCTCCAGAAAACTGGCCGCCGAGGGGTCCACCACAACGCAGGCGATCTCCCTTCCTCCGGCCAGCCGCTCCAGATCCCTGGCGTACTCCCCGTCAGTTTTCTGCCGTCCCTTCCGGCGGGAGTCATAGTAGTACTCCTCCACCCGGTACCACACCCCGTCCTTCCGGCCCCACAGGCCAAAGGAGGCGGGATTGACCGTGCCGTAGTCACAGGAGATGCGCCATTCCTCCATCTCCCCCTCCGGCGGAGCGCGGATATAGCTCTCGTCAAAAAAGTCGTATACCCTTCCCTCGGCGGCCGCCCACTCCCCCAGGACAAAACGGCGGTAAAAGGCGCCGCTGTACAGCCGCTCATAGCGCGCCCGGATCTCGGGGGAGAGGGACGGGTTATCCGCCATGGTGAAGTGAAGGTGGAGGGCCCTGCGCTCCTCGGCCCTGCGGATCCACTCCCGGTAAAACCAGTGTTCCGGCCCCTCCGGGTTGCAGTTGAACCACAGCCGGCTCCCGGTCACGGAACAGCGGGCGCAGGCCTGCTCCACAAAGGAGCGGGGCATGAGGGTCACCTCATCCAGCAGCACCCCCGCCAGGGTGATGCCCTGGATGAGGGCGGCGCTCCCCTCGTCCTTTCCCCCGAAGAGGGAGAAACGGTTCTCCCTTCCTCCAAAGCGCACGGTGATCTCATTGCGGCTCACCCGCTCCTCACAGTGGAAGCCCAATTCCCGCAGTATGGGCAGCAGTTCCCCCACCAGATTGCGGCGCAGAGCGCCCACGGTTTTGCCGCACAGCGCAAACTGTCTGTGGTGGAAGTTGCCCATGGCCCAGCAGAAAAAGGAAAGCCCGCAGCACAGGGTCTTTCCGCTGCGCACCGCGCCGTCACAGAGGATAGCCTCCCGTTCCACCCAGGGAGAGGAGGGACACCACCAGGTCAACACCGTCCGCTGTTTCGGGGAAAAGGTCTCAAACCGCATCATTCCCTCCCGCTCCGCTCTCCAAAGCCTGGTAGAAGGACTCCGCGGGGCTGGTCTCTCCTTCCCGCAGGACCGCCAGGAGCCGTTCCATGGTCTGAAGCGGATCGCTGAGTTTGACCTCCACGCCGCCGTTCCCGCTCCGTTTCAGCTCCGAGAGCAGGAAGAGATCCATCCTGTCGATCTCCTCTATCTGTTCTTTGTCCAGGAAGGCCAGCTTGACGGCGTCATTGGGCCGGCTGCGCACGATCCGGCGCATCTGCTCCAGGACTTCCTTTTTCTCCTTCCGTCCTCGTTCCATCTCCGTGTTCTCTCCTCCTTCTCACCCTTGGAGCCCCAGGGGCCAATGTTGCACGTTTGCGTACACCTATCCGGAAAAAAAGAAAAAAAGAGCGGTATGCCCGCTCTTCACAGGCATACCGCTCTCCCTGTTCCGGCATTGCCGCCACAGGACACAGCTCAGATCCCAAAATCCACGCACAGGTGTTTGACTTCTGTATACTTCAGCATGCCCTCAGCGCCGCCCGCCCGGTCCATGCCGCTCTGTTTGTACCCGCCTGTCTCGCACTCGGGCAAGAGCTTATTGTAGCAGTTGACCCAGGCCGAACCAGCCCGCAGGCGGCGCGCCACCCACATGGCCTTGTCGATGTCCCGGCTCCACACGGCAGAGGCCAGCCCGTAGTCTGTTCCGTTTGCAATGGCCAGCGCTTCTTCCTTGGTCTTGAACGTCTGCACTACCAGCACCGGCCCAAAGATCTCCTTCTGGACTATGCTGGCATCCATCGGCGGATTGAGGAAAATGGTGGGTGCCAGGTAGGACCCCTTGTCCAGCCCCCCCTCTGTCAGCCGGTATCCGCCGGTGATGAGCTGGGAGCAGGACTTCCCCTCCTCGATATACCCCAAAATGGCATCCATCTGGGTCTGGGAGATCACCGGTCCCAGGGTGGTCTCCTCCTCCATGCAGTAACCCGGGCGGAGCTTCTCCGCCTCCTCCTTCAGGCGGGGCAGGAAGGTATCCGCCAGCGGCTCCTCCAGCACCAGGCGGGAGCCCACTGTGCACAGCTGCCCGGCGTTGGTGAAGATAGCCTTGAGGGCAAAGGGAAGGGCCTTATCCAAATCGGCGTCGGCAAAAATAATGTTGGGGGACTTGCCGCCCAATTCCAGGGAGACCTTCTTCATGGTGTCGGCGGCCGTGCGCATAATGGCCTGCCCGGCCTCCAGTCCTCCGGTGAGGGAGATCATGTCCACTCCCGGATGCTCGGCCAGGGCCTGACCGGCCGTTCCGCCCCGGCCGGACACGGCGTTGACCACGCCCTTTGGGAAGGCCGGGATCTGATCCAGCAGCTCCAGGACCGCCAGGGTGCATCCGGTGGTCTGAGCCGCCGGCTTCAGCACGCAGGTGCAGCCGGCCGCCAGCGCCGGGGCCATGTCCCGCATGAGCAGCGTTACCGGGTAGTTCCAGGGGGTAATGACCGCCACCACGCCCACCGGCTCCCGGGCCAGCACCGAGAGCAGCCCCGGCTCCACCGCGGTGCTCGTTCCGTAGAGGGTCCGGGCCGCGGCAGCATAGTATTCCACATAGCCAATGGAGCTGTTAAGCTCAAAGCGAGCCTCGTTGATGGGCTTTCCTGTCTCCAGTGCCAGCCGTGCGGCCAGCTCCTCCAGATTGGCGCGCATAGCCGCGCCCCACGCGCTCAGGCACTGGGAACGGAGCCGGGGATTAAAGGCCCAGTTCTCCTTCTCAAAGGCCCGCCGGGCCGCTGCTACCGCCCGGTCCACATCCTCCCGCTCCGAGTCCGGCACCCGGGAGACCAATTCTCCATCACAGGGACAGAAGATCTCCATGGTCTTTCCACCGGCAGCCTCCTGCCAAACGCCGTCCACCAGGTTCCGATAGGTACGCACTTGCATCGAATGTCCTCCTCTCATCTCTCAGCGGGTCTGATCGGCCAGGATCTCCAGATAGAGCTTCTCGCACTGCTTCTGGCTGATGGCGCGGGGGTTGTTGGCCAGCAGGAAGCCGGGGAGGTTCTGTGCCACCAGTTCGGCGTCGCTCTCCTTCATGCCGAAGGAGGCAAAGGGCACCCGCACGCCGGTCGCATCAAAGAGCCGCTCCACCGCGCGTACCGAGGCCTGTGCCGCCTGGAAAGTGCTCAGTCCGGCGGTATTCTCCCCCAAAAGGGCGGCAATGTGGGCAAAACGCTCGGGCCGCGCCATCAGATTGAAGTCCATGCAGTATTTCAGCAGCACGGCGTTGGCCTCGCCGTGGGCCATGTGGAAAAAGGTGCACAGGGGGCTGGACAGGGAGTGGACCAGGCCCAGGCCCGCCTGATCCATGGCCACACCGGCCAGCACGCTGCCCATAGCCATGTCCCTTCTGGCCTCCAGATCCTTTCCGTCGGCGCACACCCGCCAGAGCGCCCCGCCGATCCGTTGGATGGCCTCCCGGGCCATGGCGTCGGTGATGGGATTGGCCCCCTTGCCCACATAGGCCTCCACCGCGTGGGAGAGGGCGTCCATACCGGTGGTGGCGGTCAGATAGAGGGGCAGGCTGGCCATCATCTCGGCATCCACCAGGGCCACGGCCGGAAAAAGGGCTGGGCTGTTGATCCCCTTCTTGCAGTTGCGGTCCACAATAACGGCGCACATGGTCACTTCGCTGCCGGTACCAGCCGTGGTGGGGATGGCGATCAGGGGCAAAGGAGGCTGGGCAAAGGGCTTTCCATTCCACTGATACTCCACCAGGGGGCCCCCGTTGGTGGCCAGCGCGGCCAGGACCTTGGCTGTATCGATGGAGGAACCGCCTCCCAGAGCTACCACTTTTGTGGGCCGGTAGTCCCGCACCGTCTCCATAGCCCGCTCTACCAGCGGGGCGTCCGGGTTGGGGGAGACCGCGTCGTACACCAGGTGGTCCGCTCCCGTAGGGGAGATGACCCCTTCTACCCGCTCCACCAGGCCAACCGCCCGGAGGCCCGGGTCCGTGATCAGCAGCACCCGGTCCGAGGGGCTCAGAAAGCCGCCCAGTTCTTTCAGGCACCCGATCTCAAAGTGGATATCCACCGGCATGTAGTACTTGGTAATCATCCAAAAACCCTCCTAAAAAATAAAATCAGCCGTCCACATGGTATCTCTACCAGTGTTACGGCTGCGTTCTCCGCGCAGGGACAAGACGGCCTCCCGTCTCTCCACTGCGGTACCCCATCTGGGGACTATTTTATTTTCACCAGAGCTTCTGTGGTTATTATGCCATATTCTCATAGCTCTTGCAAGTCTTTTTTATAAATTTTGCCCTTCCTCTCCAAATCGCCCGTTCCATCCGAATCTGTCCGCCCGGCAGGTAGGCCGAAGGTCTTTGGTCTGTACGCACCGAGGGTGACCAGGGCAGCATAGCGGCCGGAGGCCGCCGCCGCCCCAAGTTTCTTCACAAAATAGCAAATATCCGCCGTTTCTCAGTGCAGAAAACGGCGGATATTTCCCTCTATATTCCATTTTTCCGGCACTGCTCTGCATAGGCTTTGGGCGAGAGGCCCTTGACCCGCTTGAACGCACGGGAAAAGTAGAGAGGATCCTCAAATCCCACGGAATTGGAGATCTCCCGAACAGAGTACATCCCGCTGGAGAGCAGGCGGCAGGCCTGTTCGATCCTGTATTCCACAATGAAATGCTTGGGCGAGACCTGAAAGCGTTCTTTAAAGCTGCGGTAGAGGCTGTTCTGGCTGGTTGAGACAAACTCTGCCAGCTGTTCCACCGAGATCGGCTGTTCATAGTGGTTCATCACATAGCGTGCGGCCTGTTCCGCACAGCCCTCCCTGTCTTGCTCCCCCGCTGCGTCCCTGTGTCCATGGGCGACCAGAAACGCCAGGAAGAGATAGAGCCGCCCAGTAAGCGCACAGCCGCTCCATACCGCCGTTCCATAATCTGAATAGAGCTCCAGCATCAAACGGCGGATCTCTTCGGGACATACCCCCCGCAGCACCGGGCTGTCTGGCGCAAACGGGGTCTGCTCCACCAGACCGCCGGCCTCCCGGCCCTGGAATCCCACCCAGACATACTCCCACGGGTCCTGCTTATCGGCATAGTACAGGATGATCTTATTGGGATAGACCAGAAAGGTATCCCCCGCGGAGAGGGTATAATGCTGCCCATCCACCACAAAGTGTCCCCGCCCGGCAAGGATATGATGGATAAGGTAATGGTCCCGTATGCCCGGTCCCCAGCGGTATCCAGGTATGCACTGCTGCCGGCCTGTGTTCTGGACATAGAGCGAGCCGCCCCCATGTTCTAGTTTAAAGGAATGCTTATAGAAATCATCTGCTCTCATCGTTTTTTCACCGCTTCCCGGCCTATAATTTGGCTTTGTTATACCATA